>NZ_JAWOVC010000005.1:0-140992 GCF_033339735.1 Vibrio sp. 2033 | reverse complement strand
AGCCAAAGCGCGAAAAGCGAAGCAAGCAGACTCAGCTGAAGCGGAAGAAGCTGAAGCACCTGCCGAGCAAACCGAAGATCCGAAAAAAGCCGCCGTGGCAGCTGCCATTGCACGTGCCAAAGCGCGTAAAGCGAAGCAAGAAACGCAAACAGAGCCTGTTGAAGAAGCAACTTCCGAAGAACCAGAAGTGGATCCGAAGAAAGCCGCGGTTGCCGCAGCAATTGCGCGCGCGAAGGCTCGTAAAGCGAAACAAGCAGACTCAACTGAAGCGGAAGAAGCTGAAGCACCTGCCGAGCAAACCGACGATCCGAAAAAAGCCGCCGTGGCTGCTGCCATCGCTCGAGCCAAAGCGCGCAAAGCGAAGCAAGAAACGCAAACAGAGCCTGTTGAAGAAGCAACCTCCGAAGAACCAGAAGTGGATCCGAAGAAAGCCGCGGTTGCCGCAGCAATTGCGCGCGCGAAGGCACGCAAAGCGCAACAAGAAGCTAATAAAAATAATACTGAGGAGAACGAGTAGTGTCGTTTTTTATTGCCAGTTCACCGCATACCCACAGTCGTCGTAGTACGCCAGACTTAATGAAATGGGTGGCACTTTGCGCACTTCCAGGTTTAGTAGCTCAAACCTACTTCTTTGGCTGGGGTACGCTTATTCAGCTGATTTTTGCCATTGCAGTCGCTGTATCCCTTGAAGCCTTAGTCATGATCTGTCGTAAACGCTCACCAATGAGAGCGCTACGTGATAACAGTGCAATAGTTACCGCTTGGTTATTAGCCGTTGCTATACCACCATGGTCTCCGTGGTGGATTATGGTGATCGGGCTTATTTTTGCGATAGTAATTGCTAAACACCTCTATGGTGGCCTTGGACAAAACTTATTCAACCCTGCAATGGTCGCTTATGTGGTCTTGTTGATCTCTTTCCCAGTACAAATGACGAGTTGGAGTGCACCGACATCACTCATACCTGATCATGTAAATTTTGCAGATACACTCTCTTTAATTTTTACGGGCTATGATTACGACGGCTTATCACTTCAGCAAGTTCGCTCAGGTGTTGACGGCGTGACAATGGCGACACCACTTGATGCATTTAAGACTGGCATTCTTACAGGTGCCACTCCAAGCGAAGTAATGTCGCAGCCAATATTTGATGGCTTAGGTGGTATTGGTTGGCAATGGGTAAACCTTGCTTACCTTCTTGGCGGCATAGTCATGATCAAAAAGCGTATCATCCAATGGTATATTCCAGCAGGTTTCCTTGCGAGTCTGACTCTGTTTAGCCTAGTGTTCACGTTGCTGACGCCAGGGGAAACTGCGTCGCCAGTTTTACACTTGTTATCTGGTGCAACCATGCTTGGCGCATTCTTTATTGCAACCGATCCCGTTTCGGCGTCTACCACCGTCAAAGGACGTTTAATCTTCGGTGCGCTTATTGGTGCTTTGGTTTTTATCATTCGCAGTTGGGGCGGTTTCCCAGATGGTGTTGCATTTGCAGTGTTGCTTGCAAATATGTGTGTGCCACTGATCGATTACTACACCAAACCTAGAACTTACGGTCACTGAGGTAAACATGTTAACCGCTATTAGAAAAAATGGTCTGACACTCGCGATCTTTGCATGTGCAACAACCGGATTAGTCGCCCTTACTCAGTACCTAACAAAAGACCAAATCAAGGTACAAGAGCAAAAACAATTACTTTCTGTTTTGAATCAAGTCATTCCAGAAAATATGCATGACAACGCACTCACGCAAGCTTGTACAATGGTCACGTCTCCAGATCTGGGGACATTACGTGCGATGCCAGCCTACCTCGCCACGAAGAATGGTGAACCAACAGCAATCGCAATAGAATCTATCGCGCCAGATGGCTACAATGGTGAGATAAAAGTAATTACTGGGATTGATAATCAGGGCAATATTTTGGGGACACGCGTCCTAAACCACCAAGAAACCCCTGGTCTGGGCGATAAAATCGATCTTCGTGTCACAGACTGGATCCTGAGCTTTACAGGAAAACAAGTCACGGAAAACAATTGGAATTCGTGGAAAGTTCGTAAAGATGGCGGCGATTTCGATCAATTTACTGGTGCAACGATCACGCCAAGAGCCGTCGTAAAAGTGGTGCGAAATACCGTTAACTACGTAAACCAATCTCGTGAAGACATTCTTAGCCAGCCGTTAGGCTGTGAAGGAGAGCAGTAATGAATGAGAATAAATTACTGATGAAAAACGGTATGTGGAGTAATAACCCCGCTCTCGTACAACTGCTGGGCTTATGTCCACTGCTAGCGGTTTCTTCCACGATAACCAATGCATTAGGTCTTGGTATTGCAACCTTACTCGTGCTAGTTGGATCCAACGTAACAGTTTCTCTTATCCGTAACTATGTGCCAAAAGAGATCCGTATACCTGTATTCGTTATGATCATTGCCTCACTCGTTACCTGCGTTCAGTTGTTAATGAATGCCTATGCGTACGGTTTGTACCTGTCTCTAGGTATCTTTATTCCTCTGATTGTAACGAACTGCATTATTATTGGCCGAGCAGAAGCTTACGCGTCAAAAAATGATGTTGCACCCGCTGCGCTAGATGGTTTGTGGATGGGCCTTGGTATGACGAGCGTCTTGGTTGTTTTAGGTGCCATGCGCGAATTAATTGGTAATGGCACACTATTCGACGGAGCAGACCTTCTCCTAGGAGACTGGGCTTCAGCTCTACGGATTCAAGTTTTCCAATTTGACAATAGCTTCCTGTTAGCGCTTCTCCCACCTGGTGCATTTATCGGTGTTGGGCTGTTGATAGCGCTCAAAAATGTCATAGATAATTCAATTCAGGCACGTCAACCAAAAGAAGAAAAACCAACCATAGAACGTGCTCGCGTCACTAACGCATAACAAGATAAGGCTCTGTCATAGGAGCCTTTTTCATAAACCGCAGAGACGGTATTGGAAGTCAGCAATGAACAAAATAAAAAGAATCGAAATTCTTGAGCGATTACGAGAAAACAATCCGAATCCTCAAACTGAGCTTAACTGGAGCTCCCCTTTTGAGCTGCTAATCGCTGTATTACTATCAGCTCAAGCAACCGATGTAAGCGTCAATAAAGCCACCGACAAGCTTTTCCCTGTAGCGAATACACCTCAAAGCATTCTTGATTTGGGAGTCGATGGCTTAAAAGAATACATAAAGACAATCGGTTTGTTTAACTCAAAGGCAGAAAACACAATCAAGACTTGTAAGATCTTGTTGGAAAAACACAATGGTGAAGTTCCTGAAGATCGTGCAGCGTTAGAAGCGCTGCCAGGCGTAGGTCGCAAGACCGCAAACGTCGTGCTCAACACCGCTTTTGGTTGGCCAACTATTGCCGTCGATACGCACATTTATCGCGTGTCGAATCGCACTAAATTTGCGATGGGAAAAACGGTTGATGATGTCGAGCAGAAGCTATTAAAAGTTGTGCCAAAAGAGTTCAAACTCGATGTGCACCACTGGCTCATTCTTCATGGTCGTTATACGTGCGTAGCAAGAAAGCCTCGCTGCGGTAGCTGCATTATCGAAGATTTGTGCGAATATAAAGAGAAAGTATACCCAGATAGCTAACGCTATTTGTAAATCAAAGCTAGGAGCAAAAAATGTCAAACGGTCGAATTCTCCACACTATGCTTCGCGTAGGTGATCTAGACAAATCCATCAAGTTTTACACTGAAGTTATGGGCATGCAGCTGCTTCGTACTAACGAAAATAAAGAGTACGAATACACGCTAGCGTTTCTTGGTTATGGTGACGAATCCCAAGGTGCAGTGATCGAACTGACTTACAACTGGGGTAAAACTGAGTATGACCTAGGTACTGCTTTTGGTCATATCGCCATTGGTGTTGATGATATCTACACAACTTGCGACGCTATCAAAGCGGCGGGCGGTAATGTGACGCGTGAGCCAGGTCCAGTAAAAGGCGGAAGCACGCACATTGCATTCGTAAAAGACCCAGATGGTTATATGATTGAGCTTATTCAAAACAAGCAAGCTTCAGCAGGTCTTGAAGGCTAAGCGGCACTTCTAATAATCACTTGTACTGCAAGTTGAACTCCGATTACAGGCAGGTCTGCGATCTGCCTGTCCTTTTATAAACAAAACTCTTTACTTGATAATAGTTATCGTTTAGATTTGTCCGCAACTTCGATATGCGGGATTACGATAATGATCAGTGAATGGGAAAAACACACACTTCTAGCCGATACGGCACTTCAACTAGATGACCCTGTTCGCAGCATTCTTCATTACCAGCAAGCCCTAAGCCTGAGTGAAGATATCAGCGAATGTGTGGAAATTGAGGCGGACGAGCGATTATTAATTTCTGTGATTTCTTGTCATAACTTAGCTCAGTTCTGGCGTTGGGCTGGAGATACTGACTATGAACTCAAATACCTTCAACTGGCCTCTGAGAAAGTCTTAACACTTATCCCACAATGCCCAAATAAAGAGTGTGCAAGCTTTATCGACTCGATAGGATGCTGTACTAAGGCGTTGATAGACTTTATGAAGCGTCACCCTAATCCGGCTATTGCCAAACAGGTTGAAAAAATAGATACCGCAACCAATTGCGAAGTCATTGCCAAATTCCGCTTAAACTAACATTCAAATTATACAGTAGGAATCACCGAAAGGTGCTTGGCAAAATACCACTAAAATATTATTAACAACGTCAGTAAATCAAAAACGCCGAAGCTTTCAGCTTCGGCGTTTTTATAAGCATCACACTTGGGTTCGCCCTAGAGATATCACGACTCGGCGGTTTTTGTCTTTTCCTATTGGCGAACCGTTATCTGCAATAGGACGACGCTTGCCGTACCCTTGCACTTGAATTCGATCTTCCGGTAGCCCTAGAGACTGAAAATAATCACGAAGTGACTCTGCACGTCGCTCTGATAAACTTTGACTCGCACTTTTACCATCGGTTGAATCTGTGTACGTCGCCACCAGCACGAGATCGATATCTTGATTATGTCGGATATAATCTGCAATTTGTGATAAACGCTTTTTAGAAGCCTTGGTTAACTGATCACCTTGTCTTTCGTAGTGCAAAATCGTAAAAGCAATGTCCTCGAAACTGTATTTCAATAAGTTGGAAATACAGTCGCTAAACGCGTTGTACTTGTTTTGAAACAGTACTGATGACAATGCGACTTCAATTCTCTGATCTCGGCTCTGCCAATCTTGGTAACTAAAAGTCGGATAACGGCCTTTTTCCAGCTCAGACAAAATGCCCCATGCTGTTTGCCCTCCGACATAACCATCAAACTGTTTAAAAAACTTTAGGTTTGTAATTCGATCGGCGTGTTCACCTGGTCGCCAAGGTGGCGGCATAGAAATGAGACTGACGTTACGTGTTTCTCCCATCGGGCGACGCATTTTTAACTCAAAGTCTAAATTGATTTTTTTATTCGCACGAGATGAAAATACCGCATCTCCAAAGCTTGGAATGGGGTGTACAAGCTGACATTCTAATGGTGTATTGACCACCATTTCCCATTGAGATTGCTGTGGAGTTGCAGCATAACGTTTGCCCATCAAAGCGAAGCTGCTTGTGCTAAACAACGAAAATACAACACCACTGGTAATTAGCCATTTCTTCATCTAATACTGTCTCTTAAACGGCAGTCTGTTGCCGTCAATTTGCATCAATAAAACCACTTCAACCAGCATGCAAAAATCTCGCCAATATAGGGTTATCTGTCACACTGCCATTAATGTGAGCCACCGTGTTCCAATCACCTTAACCGCCACTTAGCGTTTTACTTCCTCATGTTTTATCGGTTTACATGATGCAAAGTATGGCGAATAAACGTCTACATAATATGCAATACAAACTTATTGATTGGATGCAAAATAGAATTCCGGTTTTCTCTTAAATTGCGGTTTTTCTCATCGGTATAATCTGCAATAATGCAGCCTTCGTCACACAAAAATAAGCCAACATGACACTAGAAAATGAAGCTCTAACCTTGAAAAAACGCTTTCGTGGTTATTTCCCTGTGGTAGTAGACGTTGAGACCGCTGGTTTCAATGCTCAAACTGATGCACTTTTAGAAATCTGTGCCGTTACGTTGAAAATGGACGAACATGGCGTGTTGCATCCGGCCTCCACCATTCATTTTCATGTGGAACCATTTGAAGGCGCTAACTTAGAAAAAGAAGCGCTTGAATTCAATGGTATTCGTGACCCTTTCAGCCCTCTTCGAGGTGCTGTTTCTGAGCAAGAGGCGCTAAAGGAAATTTATAAGCTTATTCGCAAAGAACAAAAAGCCGCAGATTGCTCACGTGCAATTATGGTTGCTCATAACGCAGCATTCGACTTGGGTTTTGTAAACGCAGCAAATGAACGCTGTAAACTAAAAAGAGTCCCTTTTCATCCCTTTGCTACTTTTGATACGGCTACATTAAGTGGCCTTGCTTATGGCCAAACAGTTCTCGCTAAAGCATGCAGAACAGCCGGGATGGAATTTGATAACCGTGAAGCACACTCTGCGCTTTACGATACACAAAAAACAGCAGAATTATTCTGCGGTATTGTCAACAAATGGAAGGCCCTCGGCGGTTGGCCGCTTGTCGACGAAGAATAATAAGTAAACACAACATATTAGGAAAAGTATGAATCCTGTCGTTATATCAGTGTGCGTCATGCTCGTGTTAGCATTGATGCGCGTAAACGTGGTGGTTGCCCTCACGTTTAGTGCCATCGTAGGCGGCCTAGTCGCAGGCATGAGCCTTGGGGATACGGTTGCCGCATTTGAAAGTGGTCTAGGTGGCGGTGCAACTATCGCGCTAAGCTACGCCATGTTAGGTACTTTCGCTGTTGCCATCTCGAAATCAGGCATCACGGATCTACTGGCCAAAAGTGTTATCAAGCGCTTAAATGGTAAAGAAAACTCGGCGTCAACTACCGGGTTAAAGTACGCGGTGTTAGTCGCGCTCGTTCTTGTCACTATGTCATCTCAAAACGTAATTCCGGTCCATATCGCCTTTATTCCAATTTTGATTCCACCTCTTTTGGGCGTATTTGCGAAACTTAAGCTCGATCGACGTTTGGTCGCGTGTGTTCTTACCTTCGGTTTGATCACACCTTACATGATCTTACCTGTTGGTTTCGGCGGTATTTTCTTAAACAACATTCTATTAAAGAACCTACATGACAACGGTTTGGAAAACGTGGTTGCAGGCCAAGTCCCAACCGCCATGTTACTGCCAGGTGCAGGCATGCTGTTTGGTCTATTACTGGCTATCTTTGTTAGCTATCGTAAACCGCGTGTCTACAAAGAAACTGAGTTGACTGTCGTTGACGAAACCGATCATGTCATCAATAAAAAGCACATCTTAGTTGCGGCACTTGGTATTGTCGCTGCATTGGGTGTTCAGCTTTACACGGGTTCAATGATTATCGGTGCTCTAGCTGGCTTTATGGTGTTCACTTTCGGCGGCGTTATCGCATGGAAAGAGACGCACGACGTGTTCACTAAAGGTGTACACATGATGGCAATGATTGGCTTCATCATGATCGCAGCGGCAGGTTTTGCAGCAGTAATGAAGCAAACTGGCGGTGTTGAAACACTAGTACAATCGCTATCAACCAGCATCGGTGACAATAAGCCTCTAGCTGCACTACTGATGCTGATCGTTGGTCTATTAGTAACAATGGGCATTGGTTCATCGTTCTCTACGATTCCAATCCTTGCAACTATCTATGTTCCTCTTGCGCTAGCATTCGGTTTCTCGCCGATGGCAACGATTGCACTGGTAGGTACTGCAGCGGCGTTAGGTGATGCAGGCTCTCCAGCTTCTGACTCTACATTAGGCCCTACATCTGGTCTAAATGCCGACGGTCAACATGAGCACATTTGGGAAACAGTCGTTCCAACCTTTATCCATTATAATATCCCTCTAATCATCTTTGGTTGGATTGCAGCAATGGTGCTTTAATACTATTGTTTGGATGGATATACATTAGTTACGAAAAAGCCGCTCAATGAGCGGCTTTTTGTTATTCATAACTGTGGTTATTGCGCTGGCATATTGTCAATAATACGCTCACGAATCAGCTTCAAGGTTGGTTCTGTCGACAGGTAATCGATGGCAATCGGAAAATAAGCGTCGTTAATTTTAAGAACCAAGCTAGGGTAAGAGCTCACACCTAGGCTCTTTGCAAGGCTCAATTGATCTTCGAACACACCTTCTAAGAAAGAGCCATCCATGTCATTCTTGAATTGCTGAACATTCAAGCCAATTTCTCTCGCTAGTTGCAAGTGAGTGGCTTCTTCATGAGGAGGCATCGCACGTAAGTAATACGCATGCTGAATCGCTTCTAGCATCTGCTCATAAGAGTCTTGAAAGCCCGCTGCAATAACCGCACGACAAGATTGGTAAGTGCTTCTAACTGGCGTACAAAGCTTCCAGAAATCGTAGTTAAACTTAGTGCCTAACTGGCGCTCAATCTGCTTCCAAATACCTTCGAGTTTTTGTTGCATCTCGGGCGGCATCGGTAAATTAGTATCTGGCGCAAGACCACCAACCACATACTCAAACTGAATCACACCTGGCAGTTGCTGTTTTAGTTTATCCAGCGTTGGTTTGTAACCCCAACACCAACTGCACATTGGGTCATGCACGTAGTAAAGCTTTATGTTCATTCCACTAACCTAAAAAGAAAAAGGAGCCAGTACGGCTCCTTCGTATTCTATCGCTAAATGTGAGTATTTACGAATTACTCAGCTTGATCTTCAGCGCGCGCTGCTGCTTCTTTGATTAGAGGCTGCAGTTCACCTTTTTGGAACATTTCTAGAATAATGTCACAACCGCCGATAAGCTCACCTTCAACCCATAGTTGAGGGAAAGTTGGCCATTGCGCGTACTTTGGTAACTCAGCACGGATATCTGGGTTTTGCAGAATGTCTACGTAAGCGAACTTCTCACCACATGCCATTAGTGCCTGTGACGCTTGAGAAGAGAAACCACAGCTAGGTAGTTTCGGTGATCCTTTCATGTACAGCAGGATTGAGTTTTCAGAGATCTGCTGTTTGATTTTGTCGATAGTTTCCATCGCTTCCTCATTCATGGGTTTGAACTTTATTTATTTGCCACATTCTACTCAATAACGACAGAATAAAAACCACATAATTAATAAGGCTTAATTTTAGGTTGCTCATTGGCGAGCAATGCAGCACTTCACCACTGCTAACCTCTTAAAATATTTTCATATCGGGGTTTTAATAAAGTAAAAACTTGCTAAAATACTTAGCAAGTCAGCCTTAAAGGCGACATAGCTATAAAAAAACACTGGAAGCAATCGAAAGGTCATCCTTTCAAATCAATGGAGAATCGAGTAATGGCATTTGAACTACCAGCTCTTCCTTACGCGAAAGACGCACTAGAACCACACATCTCAGCAGAGACTCTAGACTACCACCACGGTAAGCACCACAACACTTACGTTGTTAAGCTTAACGGTCTTATCCCTGGTACTGAGTTCGAAGGCAAAACTCTAGAAGAGATCATCAAGACTTCTACTGGTGGCGTATTCAACAACGCAGCGCAAATCTGGAACCACACGTTCTACTGGCACTGTCTTGCTCCAAATGCGGGCGGCGAGCCAACTGGCGCAGTTGCAGACGCTATCAACGCAGCATTCGGTTCTTTTGAAGAATTCAAAGCGAAGTTTACTGATTCAGCAATCAACAACTTCGGTTCTTCATGGACTTGGCTGGTTAAGAAAGCTGACGGCTCTCTAGAGATCGTTAACACTTCTAACGCTGCTACTCCTCTAACAGAAGAAGGTACAACACCACTTCTAACTGTTGACCTATGGGAACACGCGTACTACATCGATTACCGCAACGTACGTCCTGATTACATGAACGGCTTCTGGGCTCTAGTAAACTGGGACTTCGTAGCTGAGAACCTAGCGAAGTAATATACTTCCCCCTAAGTTCAATTTAGTCTTATTCAAAAGCTCGCTATTTAGCGGGCTTTTTTGTTTCGCCTTCCCTAGCACCTTTAAGTAATTCCCTCTTTTACTAAAGTTTTTCTTATCCACGCCGTTAAAAGAGCATCGAGCGAGGAACATCATGCAAATTCATACGTTAGACAAAGCTGCAATTATCAACGAACTTCAGTTCGGTAATGGTATTAACCATGCCGTACACGAAGGTCGTCGTGCGGATTTCTCGCTGATTCTGTCTATGTTCTCTAATGATGTTCGCGATGTGGTCCCAGTTGAAGAGGTCCAGGAAGTCATCACCAGTGACAGTATTCTTCGCCAACAATTGGGTTTATCGCAACCTCAAGCTCTTCGTTCTGATAGCAGCAGCTATGAACTCGCAGCTGAACAAGCGAAACAGTTTCACGATGCAGGATTGCCTTCCGCAAAGCTGAGCCATTACCTAAAACCAGATGCGCTGACTTACCTACCTGAAGACACATTCAACCTACCAGAGGAGGTTTATCACAACCTATCTGGTCATGAGCGACGCAGATTGGGCGAACGCAACAAACAACTGATCCCAGATGCTGGGCTATATAATCAGCTAGTGACGGCTCAACGTCAGCATCAAATTCAAGCTAAAGCATAGAGATCCGCTTTTTATCCAATAGCTTGCAATACCTACACGTCAGAAATGTGACGTCTTACAAATTACCGCACAATAGTCCTCACTCGAAAGCGTTAGTTTGAAGCCTTTCACACTGAACCCAACGAATTTCAACCATGCTATTAGCACAAACCACTGGTGTATTGTTTTTCACATATGGATACAGTGAAGGTGCTATGGATATCAAAGAATCAATTATTCTCGTCACGTCTGCAGGTTCGGTTATAGGAAGAACCTGTGCAAATCACTTTGCTCACCTTGGAGCAACGTTGATTCTTTGTGACCAAAATTCTAGCGCTTTGAGAGCGAGCTATGAGCAAATCAGCGCTTTCACTGACAAAGTGTATGCGATGAATGTGTGTAGTGATAACACAACGTCCATTAACTTATTGTTTGATCAGATAGAATCACAGCTACGTGCGACACCAGATGTGATTGTTAATTGCTGGACCAGCTCCCCTATGCCTGGCTTAATGGCGCCAGAACCAATGAGTACTTACATTGATCACTTGTCGTCTGCGGCACGCTTCCTTTATACCTACGGCCAAGTAGGAGCAGAGCGCTTTCGAGCCAGAAACAAGAAAGGCGTCATTGTTAACGTCATTTCTCATGACAACCATGAAGACTTTACGGGCGTTGAAAGCATGGCGGCGTTGGTGTCAGGTTTTACTCACAGCTGGGCAAAAGAACTCACACCATTCAACATTCGAGTGGGCGGCGTTATTCCCTCGGTAAATCATACAAAAGAAGAGCTAAACGAGAGGCACTGGGCTGAGATCCAAGACGAACTAGTCCGCAACACAGCATACATCGTCGCGAATGAATACTTCAGTGGCCGAGTAGTTGCGACCGAAGTGTAAGCATACACAGCAACTCTGTTTTCCCAAGCCAGATGTAACTCCTGCACCAAAATAAAAAAAGCCCCAGTCATTTGACTGGGGCTTTAACCTTTTCCCGATTAAGGTTCCGTGCTAGCGAAAACCTTGCTCACTCGATTTTTTAATTACGCGTCAGCTTTTTCTTTCTTTGCTTTAGGTGCTGCTTTTGCTGCTTCTTGGTCTGCTTTCTTCTTGATAACAGTTGTACCTTCGAAAGTTTCGCCTTCAACAAATGCTTTACCGTAGTAAGAAGCCATCAACACATCTTTAAGTTCGCTGATTAGAGGGTAACGTGGGTTCGCACCAGTACATTGGTCATCGAACGCTTCTACCGCTAGCTCATCCAGTTTCGCTACGAAATCTGATTCAGCAACACCTGCCGCTTGGATAGACATTGGGATGTCTAGGTTAACTTTTAGTTCATCCAACCATGCTAGTAGACGTTCAATCTTCTGAGCAGTACGGTCACCTTCTTGGCTTAGGCCTAGGTGGTCAGCAACTTCAGCGTAACGACGACGTGCTTGTGGACGGTCGTATTGAGAGAACGCAGTTTGTTTAGTTGGATTGTCGTTCGCGTTGTAACGTACCACGTTAGAGATAAGTAGTGCGTTAGCTAGGCCATGTGGCAAGTGGAACTCAGCACCCAGTTTGTGAGCCATTGAGTGACAAACACCTAGGAATGCGTTCGCAAATGCAACACCAGCGATAGTAGCTGCGTTGTGTACTTTCTCACGAGCGATTGGGTCATTTGCACCGTTCGCATAGCTTGATGGTAGGTACTCTTTTAGCATCTTAAGTGCTTGAAGAGCTTGGCCATCTGAGTATTCGTTAGCAAGAACAGAAACGTAAGCTTCTAGAGCGTGAGTTACTGCATCGTAACCACCAAATGCTGTTAGAGACTTAGGCATGTTCATTACTAGGTTCGCATCAACGATTGCCATGTTTGGCGTGATTTCGTAGTCAGCTAGTGGGTATTTAGCACCAGTCTTGTCGTCAGTAACAACCGCGAATGGAGTAACTTCTGAACCAGTACCTGAAGTTGTAGTGATACATACAAGCTCAGCTTTTTTACCCATTTTAGGGAACTTGTAGATACGTTTACGGATGTCCATAAAGCGCATTGCTAGTTCTTCAAAGTGAGTTTCTGGGTGCTCGTACATTACCCACATGATTTTCGCTGCATCCATTGGTGAACCACCGCCTAGCGCTAGGATAACGTCAGGTTGGTAGCTAGCCATTTGAGCCGCACCTTTTTCTACTACAGACAGTGTTGGGTCAGCTTCAACATCGAAGAATGTTTGAACTTCCATGCCTTGAGCTTTCAGTAGGCTTACTACGTCATCTGCGTAACCGTTGTTGAATAGGAAACGGTCAGTTACTAGGAATGCACGTTTCTTACCTTCTAGGTCGCCCAGCGCGATTGGAAGGCTACCACGACGGAAGTAGATAGACTTAGGTAGTTTGTGCCACAACATGTTTTCAGCTCGCTTCGCTACAGTTTTCTTGTTGATTAGGTGTTTAGGACCTACGTTCTCAGAGATAGAGTTACCACCCCAAGAACCACAACCTAGCGTTAGAGATGGCGCAACGTTGAAGTTGTACAAGTCACCGATACCACCGTGAGTAGTCGGGATGTTGATTAGGATACGAGCTGTCTTCATCTTGTCACCGAAGTAACGGATACGGTCAGCGTTAGTATCTTGGTTAGTGTAAAGACCAGATGTGTGGCCGATACCACCAATCTCAACCATAGTTACCGCTTGAGCAACCGCGTCTTCGAAGTTGTCAGCACGGAATAGACCTAGAGTTGGAGATAGTTTCTCGTGAGCGAATGCGTCATCGTGAGATACTTTGCCCAGACCTTCACCAACAAGAACTTTAGTGTCTGCTGGAACTTTAACGCCTGCCATTTCAGCGATTGCTGCTGCTGGCTGACCTACGATTTTGGCGTTTAGCGCACCATCGATAAGAAGCACTTTACGAACTTTATCAGCTTCTGCTTTGCTTAGGACATAAGCTTTGTGAGAAGCAAAACGCTCTTTCACTTCGTCGTATACTTCATCAACTACGATTGCAGCCTGCTCAGAAGCACATACTACACCGTTGTCAAAAGTCTTGGACATAAGGATAGAAGCAACAGCACGTTTGATGTCTGCTGTTTCATCGATAACAACAGGAACGTTACCTGCACCTACACCGATTGCTGGCTTACCAGAAGAGTAAGCGGCTTTAACCATGCCTGGACCACCAGTTGCAAGGATAAGCGCGATGTCATCGTGTTTCATTAGAGCGTTTGAAAGCTCAACAGAAGGCTGGTCGATCCAACCGATGATGTCTTTTGGTGCGCCTGCTGCTACTGCTGCATCTAGAACGAGTTTAGCTGCATCGTTAGTTGAGTTTTTCGCACGTGGGTGTGGTGAGAAGATGATACCGTTACGAGTCTTCAAAGAGATTAGAGATTTGAAGATCGCTGTAGAAGTTGGGTTAGTCGTTGGTACGATACCGCAGATGATGCCTACAGGCTCAGCGATAGTCATAGTACCTAGGTTGTCATCCTCTTCTAAGATGCCACACGTTTGTTCGTCTTTGTATTTGTTGTAGATAAACTCAGAAGCGAAGTGGTTCTTGATTACTTTATCTTCAACAATACCCATACCAGATTCTTCTACCGCTTGTTGAGCTAGCGGGATACGGGCCTGGTTAGCTGCAAGCGATGCTGCACGAAAGATTTTATCTACTTGCTCTTGAGAGTAAGTAGCGAACTCTTCTTGCGCTTTCTTAACGCGAGCAACCATTGCATCTAGTTCAGCCATATTAGTTACAGGCATAGGGAATCTCCTAAAATTAACAAATATTAAAAACTTTTTACTAAGGCTATTACTTATCGTTTTTACTGTTTATCAGTCACTTAGAAAACAAACGTCTTAGTAAATTGCTTTCAGGACTGAGTATAATATTTCAGAGTGTGAAAAAAATTGACTTGGATCAGTTCTCACCACCTAAATACTACCAAAGTGGTGCCTCATCACACCAAAATGACATAAATCACTGATAAACAAATAAATTAACTTTCATTTTTTATTGAGTAAAAAAGAAGCAAATGGACAAATAAATAAAAGAAACTACAACAACCTGTAAAAAAGTTTCATTTTTGACCAACAAAATTACATGTAGGCCCAATTCTTTGTGCTACTGAGAGTATATCGAACCGAATACATCTCTCTACAAACCACCTTGGTTTTTATCAAAAATGTGCGAATGTTAACGTTTATGTAAAACAGTGCAATTTATCAGCAACTTTATACGTAACATTTCCTTTCCAGATTAGATACAGTTTATTAAAGAATTAGTTTTTCTCACTTAAATGGCAGGGAATGCGTTAGTTTTTTTCATTTCTTACAACCTAACTTTTGCCTTACATTACGCCCAAATTACCCCTTCTCCTTTTCACTAATGTGAACTTTGATGAGTACGCAACATGCAAACTTTTGAACTTGCTATCTTCTTGCAGTTTTTTCTCGGTTTGGTCGCCGCAGTAAACCCTGTTGGTATCATGCCTGTGTTTGTGTCACTAACCGGGCATATGACACCAGACGAAAAGCGCAATACGGCAACAACAGCAAATGTGGCTGTTGCGATCATCCTGATCATTTCGCTTTTTGCTGGTCAGTTACTGTTAGACATGTTCAGTATTTCTCTGGATTCGTTTCGTGTGGCTGGCGGGTTGCTATTACTTAGCATCGCATTCTCGATGATGAGCGGTAAACTGGGGGAAGATAAGCAGAACAAACAAGAGAAAACGGAATACGTCAGTCGTGAACAGATTGGTGTGGTCCCTCTTGCAATGCCTTTAATGGCAGGGCCTGGTGCAATCAGTTCGACTATTGTTTATGGTGCACGCTACCCAAGCATGTTCGATACCGTGGGCATTAGTATTACGATTGGTTTGTTCTGCCTTTGTTCATGGCTATTGTTCCGCTCTGCCCCATTGATCGTACGATTTTTAGGTCAAACTGGAATCAACGTCATTACTCGTATCATGGGTTTGATATTGGGCGCGCTTGGCATAGAGTTCATTGCGAATGGCTTACGCAACTTATTTCCAGGATTAGCCTGAGTTTCTATAAAATTGTATGATAGAGCGATTCAACAATGGATCGCTTTGTCATGACGACTGACTCTCTTAAACATACTCTATATGTCACCATTTTTGGTACTCATACCAAAGCTGGTAAAACGTTCGATATTGCTCTCATTATCGCGATCATCAGCTCGTTAATCGTACTGGTGTTAGATTCGATACCCTCCGTTCGGGCCGAGTGGGAAAAAGAGCTGAAGTTTATTGAATACACATTTACTGGCCTATTCACGATTGAATACCTTCTAAGGCTTTATTGCTCTCCTAAACCTGCCGCCTACGCAAAGAGTTTTTATGGTGTCGTCGATTTACTTGCGATTTTGCCCACTTATTTAGCACTCTTCTTCCCATCCGCTTCGTTTATGGGTGTGATCAGGGCGCTGCGAGTGATGCGAATATTCCGCATACTCAAGTTAGTCCGATACCTCCAAGAGTCCAATATCCTCTTACGTTCACTGCTTATGGCGCGCAGAAAGATTTTTATCTTCTTTAGTTCCGTCGCCATTATGGTAACGATTTTCGGCTCGTTGATTTTTATCATTGAAGGACCTGAAAACGGATTTACTAGCATTCCTAAGAGTATTTATTGGGCGATCGTGACCATCACAACGGTTGGGTATGGTGACTTGGTCCCTCAAACAGACCTAGGTAAAGGGCTTGCATCACTCACCATGTTACTGGGTTATTCCATTTTGGCGGTACCTACAGGTATTTTCACTGCCGAACTGCACCAAGAGATGCAATCGCACAAAGTATTGGTGAAATGCCCAAACTGCTCCCACGCAGGGCACGACTCTGACGCAATTTACTGTAAACATTGTGGTAGTGAACTGGCCGATCCAGACAAAAGAGTCGTTCGAACGGAAGACGACGCATGAAAAAAGAGCTCCCTAAGGAGCTCTTTTATTTTGTCATCAAATAAAGGATTGATGTGATTATGCTTTCTCAGACAGAATAATTCGCAGAGTACGACGCAATGGCTCCGCAGCACCCCAAAGCAGTTGGTCACCAACAGTGAAAGCATTTAGGAAATCATCACCCATTGCCATCTTACGTAAACGACCCACTGGTACAGACATTGTGCCCGTAACTTTTGCCGGTGTTAGCTCTTGAGCAGTGATGTCACGGTCGTTAGGAATCACTTTCACCCAATCGTTATGAGTGGCGATGATTTCTTCGATTTCGTCCATTGGTACATTTTGTTTAAGCTTGATAGTAAGTGCTTGAGAGTGACAACGCATCGCGCCAATACGCACACAAGTACCGTCAATTGGAACAGGTGAACTTTGAGAACCCAAAATTTTATTCGCCTCAGCGCCCGCTTTCCACTCTTCTTTACTCTGACCATTATCGCGCTTCACATCGATCCATGGGATCAACGAACCAGCTAGTGGCACACCGAATTTATCTGTAGGGAAAGAGCCGCTGCGCATTGTATCCGCAACTTTCTTATCAATATCTAGGATAGAGCTTGATGGGTTTGCAAGTTCAGAGCTCACAGAGTCATTGATAACGCCCATTTGCGAGATCAACTCACGCATATTTTGCGCACCAGCACCAGATGCGGCTTGATAAGTCATTGCGCTTGTCCACTCAACAAGGCCTTTCTCAAATAGACCACCTAGCCCCATTAGCATTAAACTAACCGTACAGTTACCACCGACAAATGTGTTCGTGCCACCGTGGATGCCTTGTTGGATTTGCTTTAAGTTCACTGGATCAAGTGTGATGATCGAATCTTCAGCCATACGTAGCGTAGAGGCCGCGTCAATCCAGTAGCCTTTCCAACCAGCCTGACGAAGTGCAGGGAAAACTTTTTCTGTGTAGCTACCACCTTGACAGGTGATTACCGCATCAAGCTGTTTTAAGCTTTCAATATCATACGCGTCTTGCAGTAAGCCTGCGTCTTTTCCTAAGTTAGGAGCAGGAATACCAACTTGAGAAGTACTGTAGAATACTGGTTCGATTAGGTCGAAGTCTTTCTCTTCAACCATACGCTGCATAAGGACTGAACCAACCATACCGCGCCAACCAACTAAACCAACTCTCATCGTATTAACTCTCCATGTATTAAAAAACCTACCCCATAGTTAATTTTTCACAGCAAAATCTCAACCCCTATTTTGTAAATAAGCGCGTTTTTTAACCTTTTCCTCTGAAAAACCGGGTTACACGAGATTTTTTAGTGTTTGGTTTGCTGTTTTAACCATTTTTCAAGTAGGGAAAGCACTTTAGTCCCCTAATTGGTCTTACCACTCAATGAGAAAATAACACATGAAGCACAATAATTTCACATTACACAACATTTAAAACCAAAAAAGTTAAAACAAACTAACAGTTAATTTCACAAGCAAACGTTTTTACCGACGAACATCAAGATAAAACACCAAATGTTCGAAATATAATTTTTGTTAATGTATGTTATGCGCGATTACAACAAGGAGCGCCTTCCTCTATTGCTCCAAGATTGACAGAGGCACATATGAAGCAAGTTACACCACGCCTACCAAGCTTGATACAGGTATTTATCTCGCTCGGTTTATTTCTCCTGCTGGCATTTTCGTTCACAGCCAAGCTAGACCTACCGATTCAGCTAGCGCTATACATCGGTTGGTTCATTGTCATGATATTGGGCATAAAGCTTGGCCATCAGTATAAAGATCTGGAAAAAGCAGCACTAAATGGCATTTCCAATGGACTTGGAGCCGTTTTAATCCTTTTGGCCGTTGGCGCGCTTGTAGGTACTTGGATCTCTGGTGGTATTGTTCCAACCATTATTTACTACGGCCTTAAAGCAATCCACCCTTCCATCTTTTTGCTCGCGACCATGATCATCTGTTCATTGACTGCGCTAGCGACTGGCACATCTTGGGGTGCGGCTGGCACGGCAGGTATTGCAATGATGGGTATCGGTCAAGGTCTTGGTGTTCCTGCGCCAATCACTGCAGGTGCCGTACTTTCAGGCTGTTACTTTGGTGACAAAATGTCGCCTCTATCGGATTCAGTAATCCTTGCTTCATCTATGTCTAACGTTGAAGTGATGGAACATATTAAAGGCATGTTGCCGATAGCACTCATTAGCTACATTATTACAGGCATTATGTTTACTGCATTTGGCTTCCACTACGCAGGTCAAGTTGACATGAGCCAGGTAGACTCTGTCATTAAAGCGATGGAACAGCAGTTCTACATCACCCCTTACTCATTTGTTCCTGTGATCATCGTATTGTCACTTCTAGCGATGCGTATGCCTTCATTCCCAGTGATCAGTTTTGGTTCTCTGCTAGGTATTATTTGGGCAGTGATGATCCAAGATGTCGATTTCCTAACCGCGTTCAACACGGCTTGGGCTCCGTTTGCAATCTCATCTGGCGTAGATTTCATTGACTCAATCCTTAACCGTGGCGGCATGTCTTCAATGCTTGGGTCGGTAGCGGTTATCGTATTCGGCCTTGGTTTTGGCGGTCTACTAGATAAAGTAGGCGTGCTAGAGACTATCGCGAAGCTGTTTGAAAAACGCGTTCAAAGTGCAGGTTCATTGGCAACAAGCACAATTGGTACGGCCTTTATGGGCAACGTATTTGGTTCAGCGATGTACGTTTCACTTATTCTGACCCCAAAAATCTGTGCGAAGAACTATGACCGTCTAGGCTACAAACGTAAGAATTTGTCTCGTAACGCAGAATTTGGCGGCACGCTAACCTCAGGTATGGTCCCTTGGAGTGACAACGGTATCTACATGGCCAGCATTTTGGGTGTTGCTACACTGTCTTATGCCCCGTTCATGTGGCTGAGTTTTGTATGTATCATCGTAACGATCTTCACTTCTTACATGGGTTGGTTTGTTGATAAGTGCGAACCAACAGCAGAAGCAGTTGAAGAAGCTGAAGGCGAATTGAAGCAGCAAACCGCTTAACTTCGTAGAGATAGGAAGAACCTCCCTTCCGAATTCAATACTAAAAAAGAGCGCTTTAAAGCGCTCTTTTTTTATTTCCAAAGCAAATCGTTAGCTTTGTTTTACTGGCGTTTTTACGGCTGCACGCTTCCCAAACCAATAGCCCAAGCCAAGCGGTGCAAAGAATATAACGGCAATGAACAGAATAAAGTAGATGATGGTACTTTTGACAAGTTCAATCAGCTTAGTCATTGCGAGATTCACAACCTCTTGCGACACTCGATCCATATCTTGAGCAAACTTCTCGCGCTCATGGGTAATGATCTGTGCGATTTCTTGACGTTCTCTGGCAACCATCAGCTCTATAGCTTGGCGTTCTTCACCCAACTGAGATAAACGCGCCTCCGTCCTTTGATCGATATCGTCAACCAAAGGTTGTAACTCCAGCGCCATTTGTTCTGCCAAATAACGCATGTACTCTGGGTTGTTATCGATAAAATCCCTCATCGAATCAGCGGTAACTTGCAAACTATTGAGCGCCGCATTGACTTTTTCGATACTGGCAGAGCTATTCAAGGCCAACAACTGCGCTTTCCACGTCATAATTTTTGGTGTCTGTTCTGATACCAGACTTAGACGATCAGAGACATCCCCAAGTGCTTCTGGCATCGTGCCTAGCGTTTTAACGGCTTCCTCTTCGCTAATTTGGTTTGCATCTAACCACCCACGGTAAGCCGGAGTCCTAATCATGCTTAAATCAGCGAATGGATGCTGCTTGGCGAACTCTGCAACAAACGTTTGTGTCTTGATGTATGCTTCTTTCTTCAATAAAGATTGAGCCAGTTTATCTACCTCTTTCGCTAAATAAACGGAAACTAACTTGGCCTCATCAGACGCAAAGAGCTCATTACCAGAAGCGGTAGTAAAAAACTGTTCCATTTGTAGCGTGAAAGTCCATGTATCAATCAGTGCAGCCATTGGGGACACTTGGTATGCAGAAGCTTGGATGCCTTCTTCAGCATTTATCTTCCAAAGTAAAATATAAGATTGATGAACTTTATCATGAGGCTCATATTGTTCGTGTAGTGCGTCTGCTGCTTGCTCAACCTGAGCAAAAAACTGCTGCGCATACTCACGAGTCAAAAGACGCATATTGAGCTCTTGTTTGGTAAGAGGGACGGTTTGACTCTCGATCTTGACTTCGAGCAGGGAGCACCCTGAAAGCATCATAACCAGCCCTATCAACATCATTGAAGACATTCGGCGAACGGACATGAAAACACCTTTAACAAATTGTATAGAACAGGAATAAAGCGAACTAAGTCATATAGTTCGAGCCTTTATTACCTCAACTCTTATGACATTAAGTCAGAGCAATATCAATCTGTTAGCGCTTCTGTTATCTTTTTACTATTGAGAACATTATTAGCAAAAAGTATGGTTTGTTTTAGGACATCATCTAAACATGCCAACTTCTCTTCCGGCACTTTTTGCCCTTGTTTAATCAACAGTTCAATATCACCCGAAATACAGTGCAATGGCATTGCACCTAAACTCCCTGAGACCCCTTTAAGACTGTGTGCGGCTCTTTGCGCTTGCTCTTTATCCTCTTCTAACAGCTGATACATTTTAGTGCCATCGCCAGAGTGATCCTGAATAAAGACCTCCAGTAACATCCGCACAGCGCCCTCGTCACCAGACAGAGAATCTAACATTTTATTGATATCTATGTACGGCTCACGTTCCACTACTTCCACTTGTGATGAATTCACCTCATTACAGCTTTTTTCGTTCATTTGGACGTTTTGAAAATTTTCTGACTGAGCTGAGGGAACAGTGTTAGCTCCATTTTCATCATCGCCAACTTGCTCTGACTTTTTATCATCGGTTCTGGGTAGTGGTATCGGTTGACTCGTTTTTGGGGAGAAGGCTCCCCATGAAATGAGGAAAAGGAGCAAACCACTGATTACAGACAACCAAACAATAAAAGTCATTAGCTTCTGTTCCAACTGATCATTTATCGAAGTTAACTGGTTCGGGAAATCTGGATTAAGCAGTTGATTGGATAAATAACTGCCCTGTGCCTGAGCAGATAGTGCGCTTGAGGTTTGAGCAAGCTGGCGCTGAAGAGCACTTCGCTCTTCGGGAGAGAGCGTCTCTGATTCAATAAAAAGTCGGTCTAAGTCACGGTAAGTATCGCTATTCGTTGCAGAGTCACTAAAGACAGACTCAAAAACAAGCGCACCTAAGCGATAGTACATTGCCTGAATTTGCTCAGAGTTTTCTGTTCGAGCACGGCTGCTTCGTAACTGTTCTGCTAACGAAACCAATTCACTGTCACTTCTTACAAAAGCTCGAGCACTTTCTAAAAATCGGTCGGTCGTATAAAGCAATTGAGTGATGTCTGGTGTGATTTTCCCTTCAGAAAACTCACTTTCAAGCTGTAAGCGAACTGCATAAGCCAACTGAAGTTTCAGTGAAATTTGGTCGACGTGTTTAACACGGTAAGGCAGATCGAAGTTAAAAAAGTGCCTGACTTCTTCAACTTTACTTCCTAACTCATTTACAGTCGAAATCGTTTGAATCGTTTGTTTGGCTTGCAGCCAAATGCCAAGTGCTAAAACACACCACAAAACGAACCAGAACCAAACAAACCGCCGTATTCCTTCTTTTAGCTTCAGCAACACTTGCCCCTCGCATATCTCCATTAATTACAAGCATATACTATGGATGTTTCTTATTCACATAAAAAAGAGAGCCGTTTGCTCTCTTTATTTAACGATATGATTTTAATTGCGACTTAACTGATCTTTTAGATTTGGAGGCGTCCCTTTAATCGTTAAGGTATCCGTCTCTGGATCATAAAAAATACGCTCGCCAAGTAAGAGACTATCGAAGCTAATATTCAAACCACCACCAGCTCCAACAAATTTAGTCAGTTTGCGAACCGTCGCACGATCACCTGGGAAAGACTCTTCAAGTTCGTACCCTTGCTCTTTGGTAAAATCCATAAAGCTTGTGCCATCTTGGCTTGGAGGAAGTTCTCCAGAAAGCTCTGAGATTTGAACTTCATCACCGGATTTAATTTGCTCATTGCAGTAGTCGTAAACTTGTTTCTTGTACTCGTTCACTTCTTGCTTTTCTAGCTTCGAGTCAGCACAAAAATCATCCACCGCCTGCATCAACACTAAGTTTTGTTGTTTAGTATCTAAGCCAATATCCGCTTGCAGAAAATCTAGGAAGAAGTCCGCCACTTTACGGCCAACGCGTCCTTTAATGTATTGCAGATAACGATTGGATTCCTTGTCGGTCTCGTAGCTCGACAGGTCGATGCGTGCGGCAATATCCATTTTGGTGATATCTAAGTAATCTGTCGCACTGATGTCCAAACCTTTGGTCACTTTTAAACTCTGATTCATTGGTAAGATACCGATGAACAAGTAGTCCGTTGCTAAACTCTGATACTCAGCGAAAACCAAGATACCTTCATCCGCAAATGGGTACTTAATCAACTCTTCTTTCAAGCGATTTGCACTAATTTGTGAGAAGTCGTAAAAATCTCGCTCTCCTTTGCGCATTTCTTGAAGCCAAAATTGAAATTCGCTGTCTGACTGGAAAGCGCCAAAACCTTTACCAGCTTTAGAATGGAATACTCGGTGAAGCTCAGCGACTAAGTTTTCTGTAGATGCATCGTTCTCTAATGATGCTGGACGAAAGTTTACAACCAGCTCGTCCTGATCGTTTTTGCACAGTTGATGCAGAATAACGTTTGAAAGATGAAGACTCATAGTGATTTTATCTTGCTACAAGGTTTTAGTTGATGGGCATTGTAGGTTATCATAAGCCGCTTTTACTATCATTATTAGAGTCTTTATGCCGATTACATCTAAATATACTGACGAGCAAGTAGAAAAAATTCTTGCTGAAGTAGCAACAGTTCTTGAAAAACATGCTGCTTCTCCTGAGTTGACGCTAATGATTGCCGGAAATATCGCAACCAATGTCTTAAATCAACGTGTTGCTGCTTCACAACGCAAAGCGATTGCTGAAAAATTTGCTCAGGCGCTAATGTCTTCTTTAGAAACACCAAAAACACACTAATCACGGACAATAGAACACATACATGGTAGACAGCGGAAACTCATACGGCGAACGTGTATCTCGACTAGTTGGTTGGGGTCACTGGTTTGCATTCTTCAATATCGTTGCATCGATGTTGATAGGCACACGCTACATTGTTCAGTCTCCTTGGCCCGAGACGTTACTTGGTCAGTTTTATCTGGCGGTTTCTTGGGTTGGTCACTTTGGCTTTCTAGTTTTCGCACTTTACTTGCTTGTTCTATTCCCGTTGACGTTTATCCTGCCATCGCGGAAGTTGTTCCGTTTGGTGGCAGTGATTTTCGCAACCGTTGGGCAAACCATATTATTAATTGATACCCAAGCGTATCAGTCGATCAATTTGCACTTAACTCCCGTTGTCTGGGAGTTACTATTCAGCGAAGACAAAAGTGCACTCAGCACTGACCTACAACATTTATTTGTTGTGATGCCGCTGATCTTCCTTATTCAACTCGCACTATCCGAATGGGTATGGCGAAAACAGCGCAAACTATCTCATAAGCACGTAGGACGCCCTCTCGCGGCCGTCTTTTTCCTCAGCTTTATGACCAGCCATTTGGTTTACATTTGGGCAGATGCGTATTTTTACAACCCAATTACTAGCCAGCGTTCAAACTTCCCGTTGTCTTACCCGATGACAGCGAAGAGTTTTATGGAAAAACATGGTCTACTTGACCGTGAGGAATACCTAAAACGTTTAGCAGAAAACGAAGGCAACGTAGAGTTAGTCAACTACCCTCTTGAAAAGCTTGAGTTTAACCGCCGAGTTAATAAGCTCAATGTGTTGATGATCAGCATAAACAATTTACGAGCGGATGCGCTGAACCAAGAAGAGATGCCTAACCTCTATGAGTTTGCTGAAAACAATCAGAACTTCCGTAATCATTACAGCTCAAGTAATGATACATACGGGGCCTTTGGTTTGTTCTATGGCTTACCGACCAGTTATGCATCAAGCATCAAGGCGCAAGGTGCTTCCCCAGTATTGCTCGATGTACTGAAAGATCAGGGCTACAACTTTGGTTTATTCAGTGGCAGTGGGTTTGAAGATGATCTCTACTCAGAAATTATTTTCCGCGACTTGAACTTAGCGGAAGACCTAGATGGCACGCAAGCTCATACCGATAAACAATCTATCGCAAACTGGAATACATGGTTAGCAGAGAAAGCAAGTCAGCCATGGTTTAGTTACATCGAAGTCACCACCGTTGATAATTTTGAATCGATTCCTTCAAATAATGACGAAGAAATGCCCGCAAGTGAGCGATTCAAAAAAGCTTATGAATATGCAGTGAAGTCGGCGGATAGAACTATCGCAGGTATTATTGATGAACTAGAAACGACGGGACAACTGACAAACACCATCGTAATCATCACTTCTAATCACGGTAGTGAATTTAACGAAACCAACACGAACAGCTGGGGAGCAAACAGCAACTACAGCCGTTATCAATTACAAGTTCCGATGGTGATCCATTGGCCTGGAATGCTAGCTGGCGAATTTAATCACAGCACAAGTCACTTGGACCTCTCAGTTACACTGTTGCAAGATATGCTCGGCGTATCTTCCAACCCATATGATTACAGTAGTGGTCGCAACCTATTCGATGAAAGTCGTCGTCGCTGGATCTTGGCGGGCGATACTCGCGAGCTTGCCTTAATTACTAGCTCGCAAACCACAGTGATCGATAAGTTTGGCAACTACAAGCTGTATGACAAAAACTACAAACGACTTAGAGATGATGCACCGAAGTTGCCAGTTTTGATGCAAGGTTTAACTGAGTTACAGCGTTTTTATTCTAAAAACGATTAATACCTAGCAATCCATATACTATTCAAACTCCCCTTTTTGGGGAGTTTTTGTTTATTTAAACAACACAAACCACAAATTTGCGCAGTAAACATCCAATCAGTTCAACTAGGGGTTTACAACATTTTCAAAGCCTTATATTATGCGCCTCAACAACGGAGAGATGGCTGAGTGGTTGAAAGCACCGGTCTTGAAAACCGGCATACGTTAATAGCGTATCTAGGGTTCAAATCCCTATCTCTCCGCCACTTTTAGAAAAAGCCCGCTAAGAAATTAGCGGGCTTTTTCGCATCTCCAGACTTAAAAAGATTTGTACAAATCACTTACCACTTCTTGAACGCAACTAAGCACTCCGCCACACTCCGAAAGAACCCACAAAAAATTAATGCCCTTTTCGTTCGTTCCAGTGTTGAATCAATTTGATATTTACATCTAGTTGTATCTACTCATCAATAAAGACTTCTTTAGCGGCATTGATAAGCTGCAAATGGATTGGGACGAGGTCAGCATGATTCGTTCGATATCCACCTCCAACGACAGCTGCGACAGGGATACCTCGAGATTTCACTGTTTGCATTAAAAATCTATCACGTTCTAAAATCCCTTGAGTCGACACATCAAAATATCCAAGCTCATCGTCTTGATGTATATCGACACCAGCATCGTAGATAACTAAATCAGGGCGATGAAGATTAAGTGCCATATCGACCACTTCTTTAAACGCCATTAAAAAATCCTCATCACCTGTTCCTCGCACCAAAGGCACATCGAGGTCAGACTGAGGCTTCCTCGCTGGGAAGTTTTTATCACAGTGGAAAGAAAGCGTGATGATATCTGGCTCATCGTCACATAAAGTTGCTGTTCCATCCCCATGATGAACATCACTGTCAATGATCAATACTTTATCGACATGCTCAACTTCGAGTGCTTGCCTAGCCGCGATCACTAAGTCATTAAATAAACAAAAACCACTGCCAAACCCTTTGTGTGCGTGATGATACCCACCACTCAAATGAATGGCCACACCGTACTCAAGTGCCTTTTTTGCGGTCAGAGCCGTGCCCGCTGCTGAAGTTAGCGTTCTGGTAATGAGAGACTCACTCCAAGGAAAACCTATTCGGCGCATCTTCGCAGCTGGCATGTTTCCACTAACAAGTAGCTCGACGTATTCCTCGTCATGAACACGTTTTACTTCCCCAACAGTTAATGCTTCGGGCTGGAAAAACTGCGCGTGCTCTTTCCAGTTATCTTTCTCTATATGCACCAATACCGATTCATAGAGGTACTGGTATTTCATAATTGGGTAACGATGCCCCTCTGGCAACTCAAGTTGAGAATAAATCGGGTGGTAGATAAATGGCAGCATGAGAAATTCTTAATAACAATGGTAACGAAATAGTATCAACTTCAAGGGTTGAATAAAACGCAATTTAATTGATAATGATTTTCAATATCAATTAAATTTAATATACATATGAATTCTACTTTCTTTGCTATTCTCGGCGCACTGTTTGGCTCTCTTTGTGCTCTGTCCCTATTTTCATCTCTTGTTGTTGGTGCGTGGTGGTTGGTTGATTTTATGGTGCTTAGCTAACACAATGACTTTCAACTGAAATCAAAAAAACATAGGTGTTTGTATGAGTCAAACCGTCTTTATTACCGGAGCAAATCGCGGCATTGGCCTTAGCTTAACTGAGCTGTACCTGAAGCAAGGCCACCAAGTACATGCTACTAGCCGTTCCTTAGAGAACAGTTCAGAACTACAAACTCTAGCCTCACAATTCAGTAATCTGGTTTTGCACGAACTGGATGTCACTCACTACGAACAAGTCGCTAAGCTTGCCGATAAACTCCCTGCCATCGACTTACTCATCAATAATGCAGGATATTACGGCCCCAAGGGATATGGCTTTGGAAACACTGACGTAGAAGAATGGCGTAAAGCCTTCGAAGTAAACACCATTGCACCGTTAAAACTGGTTGAGCACTGTTACCCTCGCTTACAACAAGGCAAGATAAAAAAGATTGCTTGTATCTCATCAAAAGTGGGGAGCATGACCGAAAATACGTCCGGTGGCGGTTATATTTATCGCTCATCGAAAGCGGCGCTTAACTCGGTTGTGAAAAGCTTAAGTAATGATTTAACACCTGAAGGATTTACCGTTTTAGCGCTTCACCCTGGTTGGGTAAAAACGGCGATGGGTGGGCCAAATGCTTTGATAGATACGCAAACCTCCGCGCAAGGCCTAGCGAACGTGATAGAGCTGAGCACACCGCAGCTTTCAGGTCGATTTATTAACTACGATGGTACTGAGTTACCTTGGTAGCAGCATTAAGACACAACCATCACTAAACCAAATACCATCAAAGCCAGGCTTCATAATCGTGACTTGGTTGGCAAACATAATGTTCATCAGTGATCCACCAGCATAATTCACGCAATCTAACTTGAATTTATCTACATCCAATCCAGACTTAGGAAAAAGTAGAACAAATAAGGAGAAAGCACGATGGCAGCAGATAGGGATTTGGTTAATTTTAGCGAAGAGCACGAACTAAATTACTGCTTGAGAAGTGCTGGTAAACGCCAAACTCAAGCGAATCGAGATACATTAGTTGACTTGGGCAACCAGGTGAAAGAGGTACTGGACAAACGCGTGTTAACTCAAGGTGAAGTAAGAGGCGCGATCCAAAACCACGGTGACCTGTTCGAGTAATCTATTTTCAAGCATGCGCGGTGTTTAATTACACCGCGCTTGTCATATGCCTGCTTACCTTTGGTTGCACGAGATTTAGTCGCGCCACCATTCTTTGAATAACTGCGCTTTTTACGTTTAAACGCAGGACGTTCCACCTTGGGTAGATGACGTAATGAATCAGGGATAGGGCCTGCTTTTACTTGTGCCATCAAGCTATCAATGCGTTGTTCCAGTGCTTGCATGAACGGCTGATATGCTTGATTTCTCTCTGCCATACCTTGTAACTGGTGCTCCCAATGAGCCGTCATATCAGGGTATGTTGAATCTTCTGGCAAGGCATGAATGAGACCTCTTCCCGCAGGAGAACTGAGAATTGACTTACCTTGACGCGTAAGCAGTTGGCGTTTGAACAGCGTGTCCAAAATACCAGCGCGAGTCGCTTCCGTGCCTAGCCCATCAGTGTCACGAAGGATTTTTTTCAGTTCTTTATCCGCAACATAACGGGCGATCCCGGTCATCGCTTGCAACAGCGATGCCTCGGTAAAATGCTTTGGTGGCTCGGTTTTTCGGTCTTTTATTTCCCCTTCACGACAAGTTAACACGGTGCCTTCGGGTAGCGGTGGCACGGCATCAATACCTTCATCTTCCTTGTCAGTTTTGCCCATTAGCGCTTTCCAACCCGGCGAAACTAACTGACGACCTTTCGCGACAAACGTACCACCAGCGATATCGAAAACCAATTTCGCTTCTGCGTAAACCGCCGCCGGATAGAACTGCATGAGGTACTGGCGCGCAATCAATTGATACACTTTCATCTCATTGCCGGAAAGCGCATTCACATTAGCTTGCTTCGGTGTAGGGATAATCGCATGGTGCGCATCCACTTTTTTATCGTTCCAGGCTTTGGACTTTAATGTTAAGTCTGCTCCCTGAACGGCAACTTGCAACTCTTTTGCGTTATTCGCAATAGCAGTTGTCACCGTCCCTGCTTGTGAGTAGTGTTCCATTGGTAAATAGCGACAATCTGAACGCGGGTAAGTGATCAGCTTGTGCTTTTCATACAATGCCTGACAAGTATCTAGTACTTGTTGCGCACTCATACCATAGCGCTTCGCGGCATCGATCTGTAAAGCAGATAACGAATAGGGTAATGGTGCTGATTGCTTGGTTTGCTTTTGTTCCGACTCTGTCACTTTTGCGGGTTGATTTGCAATACGGTTTGCAACATTTTCCACCAACTTACGGTTTAACACTCGACCTTCTTCGTCCTGCCAAGGCTTGCATGCCTCACTTGGCTTCCAACGAGCACGAATATCAAAAGTACCATTGGCATCTTGATATGGGATCAGAGCATGTAGGGTAAAATAGTCCTTCGGGACAAAGTTTTCGATTTCTTCATCACGACGCACCACTAAGCCAAGAACTGGCGTTTGCACTCGCCCTACCGAGAGAACACCTTGATACCCTGCTTTTTGACCAAGCAAGGTATAAGCACGAGACATGTTCATACCATACAGCCAATCAGCCCGAGAGCGGGCCAATGCTGAAACTGAAAGTGGGATAAACTCGCGATTACTGCGCATAGAACTGAGAGCACGTTTAACCGCAGGTAAGTTCAAGTCGGAAATCAGCAAACGCTGTGTGGATTCCTTCTTGGTTTTAGATAACTTGCAATAGTCGAGAACTTCATCAACTAACAGCTGACCCTCTCGATCTGGGTCTCCTGCATGAATGACTTCATTAGCTTCTTTGAGCAATTTACGAATCACGGTTAATTGCTTACTTGCACTTTTCCTCGGTCTGAGCTGCCATTGCTGCGGAACAATTGGTAAATCTGCCATATTCCACTTTTTATAACGCTCATCGTAAGCGTCGGGTTCGACTTGTTCGAGTAAGTGGCCGATACACCAAGTAACGATATCCCCGTTCCCACAGCGGATGAATCCTTGATCTTTCTTTTGAGGGTTTGGCAGTGCAGCGGCAATCGCACGGCCTAAACTTGGTTTTTCAGCAATAAACAGACGAGACATAACGTTTTGGAAATAAATATAATTAGGGCCACATTATCGAATGTAGCCCTAATAAATCAAGAAAAACTGTATAAATAAACAGTCAATTTATTTAAGTTTTCAGTTATAGGAATTCAACAAACTGAGAAAGGTCACGCTCAGGAACTTTCATCGGTGTACAACCAGGCGTGCCTAAGTACAAGAAACCAACAATCTCATCGTCACCCTCTAAACCAAATGCTTGATGAACTTCTGGATGGAACATCCACTTACCTGAGCGCCAAAACCCTTGAAAGCCTTGCGCTACGGCTGCCATTTGCATCGCTTGTACAGCGCATCCCGCAGATAAGTGTTGCTCTAGTGCTGGTACTTTCTCATGTTCTGTTACTTTAGCAATCACCGTGATCACCATTGGTGCGCGAAATGGGGCATTCTTTACCTTTTCGACCACCGCTTCATCACTATTTTCAGCTTCTGCCGCTTTTACCAATATATCTGACAGTTTTTTCAAACCATCGCCCTGTGCGATAACGAAACGCCAAGGGGTTAATCCCGCATGGTCAGGCGCACGAAGGCCAGCACGAATGATGTTCTCAAGTGCTTTACCTTCTGGAGCAGGCACGGATAACTTCGCGATAGATCGGCGATTGAGCAAAAGATCGAGAGCGTCCATGAAAGAATCCTTATTGAATATCGTTGTTATTTTGTTTACGCCACTTTAGCACAATCTGCTCCTGCGAATAACAACCGGTTTTCTGTGGGCTTGATAACGTGCTTCACTTAACATCAATCTGGGTTTAATGTTAATTTATTCGCGAAATGAATAAGTTGAACATAGGCAGGTTGATGAACAAGGACAAACAAAACAGCATTTACGAAAAGATCGTTAATGACGAAGATGCCCGTGCCTGTAAGGCGATTCCTGAATCAGCTTGTCATCAAGTTCCCGGCAACTTTCTTAAAATCATTCTCGCTCAGTTTTTAACGAAGGTCGGCGATGCGTTAATCAACCCTAAAGTCACGTTGCCGTGGATACTACAAAGTCTCGGGGCTCCGGTTTACTTAATTGGTTGGCTGGTTCCTATTCGTGAGTCAGGATCCCTTATCCCACAACTTAGCATCGCGCACTACATCCGACGCATTCCAGTAAGAAAATGGGTCTGGGTAATTGGCAGCATCTTGCAGGCTCTTTCCATATTTGCAATCGGATTGGTCGCATTAACTCTAACAGGAGCAGCTGCGGGTTATGGTGTGATTGCATGTCTTGTGATCTTCAGCCTCTCACGCGGTTTAAATTCCGTCGCATCAAAAGATGTATTGGGCAAAACCATCCCTAAAAACCAACGAGGTCAAGTCAACGGCTGGTCTTCAAGCGCTGCTGGCCTAGTTACGCTGCTTTTCGCTAGCCTTCTGGCACTAGCCTGGTTATGGGACGTAGAGCCGACAGAGCGCTTTTACGGTCTGAGTTTAGGCTTAGCGGGCGTCATATGGCTCATCGCGGCATTCGTCTATGCGCGAATTAATGAGTATGCCGGTGAGGTAGACGGTGGTCGAAATGGCGTCCTCGAAGCATTTAAACAACTCGCGTTACTTAAGACAGACGTGACCTTTCGTCGATTCGTTATCACGCGGACACTATTTTTATGTTCTGCGCTGAGTGCACCGTACTACGTTGTGCTGGCACAGCAATCTCTGGGTGGACAGCTCTGGGTGCTAGCTCTCTTTATGTTTGCGAGTGGCTTAGCCTCCTTTGTGTCAGGTCCTTTCTGGGGAAGAATGTCAGATCGCTCTAGCCGCAGTGTGATGGTCATAGGCGCAATGATGAGCGCGCTACTTGGTGTTGTGTTATTTGTTTACGATACATGGGTCACCGCTAGCCAAAGCTTCCTATTCGTGATTCCTCTGCTTTACTTTTGTGTTTGTATTGCCCACGACGGAATACGAGTCGGACGAAAAACCTATTTAGTTGATATCGCAGAAGGTGACAAACGGACGAGCTATGTAGCCGTGAGTAACACAGTGGTTGGGATAATGCTGCTTCTAATGAGCTCTCTTGGTGTTATGTCGAACTTCTTGAGCCTTTCAGCTGTGGTGTTAGTGTTCTCTTTTATTACTTTTGCTGGCGTGGTAATGGCCAAACAACTGCCAGATATCAGTGACTAGTTCTATACAAAAAAGCTGCGCTCAAAGCGCAGCTTTTATGGTAAACACACATTAAAAGGCTAGAGTTTTACCGCCAATTTAACACCTTGACGAATCGCACGCACAGCATCAAGTTCACCCGCATGGTCAGCTCCGCCAATGATATGAATCTTCTCTCCAAGTTCAGACCATTTATCTTCAAACGGACGTACAGACTCTTGCCCAGCACAAATGATAACTTTGTCTGCATTAAGAACCTGCGCGCTTCCGTCTACATGAATGTGCAAACCTTGATCATCAATTTTATCGTAAGACACGCCGCCGACTAAATGTACGCCCCGTTTTTCAAGGGTACGTTTATGGATCCAACCTGTCGTTTTACCCGGACCTTTACCTACACGACCTTTACGACGCTGAAGTACCCAGACTTCTTTATCGCTGACCGCATCAGGGTAAGGGTATAAACCGCCCGGCTGAGACATCTCCTTGTCGATTCCCCATTCATGCAACCAGTCATCCAACGTTTGTCCAACTGGCTCTGTGAGCATGGTCGCGACATCTACGCCAATGCCACCAGCACCTACGATAGCCACTTTCTCACCGACTGGCGTTTTGTCTCGAATGAGAGTTTGATAGTCGACGACTTTCTCTGGGTTATCAATTCCATCAATATTGACTTTACGTGGCTCAACACCCGATGCCATCACTATCTCATCATATTCTGTGAGTAAGTCATAGTTCGCTTCCGTCGATAAGTGCAGATTCACGCCTGTTTCATCAATACGGTTAGCGAAATATCGTATCGTCTCTCGAAACTCTTCCTTACCAGGGATCTGCATCGCAAGACGGAACTGACCACCGATGCGGTCGTTCTTTTCGAACAAATCAACCTTATGGCCACGTTCAGCCAGTGTGGTCGCACAAGCCAAGCCCGCAGGGCCAGCACCAACAACTGCAATGTTTTTCTTCTTAAAGGCTGGTTCAACAACAATTTCGGTTTCATAGCACGCTAGAGGGTTCACTAAGCAACTGGCGCGCTTACCTTTAAACACGTTATCTAGACACGCCTGATTACAACCAATACACGTATTAATAAGCTGCGCTTTTTCCTGTTCGGCTTTAGCAACAAAGTAAGGATCGGCCAAGAATGGGCGCGCCATCGAAACCATGTCGGCATGACCTGAAGATAAAATGCGTTCTGCTTCATCTGGCGTATTTATACGGTTGCAAGTGATAATAGGAACCGAAACGTGAGGTTTAACTTTTTCCGTAACCCATGTAAACGCACCACGTGGTACTTGAGTCGCAATGGTCGGAATTCGAGCCTCATGCCAACCGATACCCGTATTAATAATCGTGACGCCAGCCTCTTCAAGTGCTTTCGCCAATTCGATAACGTCTTCAAAAGTGCTGCCCTGCTCGACAAGATCCAGCATAGAAAGACGGAAGATGATGATGAACTTGTCACCCACCGCCTTGCGTACCGCTTTAACAATTTCTAGCGGAAAACGCATACGTTTTTTATAGCTGCCACCCCATTCGTCGTAACGCATATTAGTACGTTTACATAAGAATTGGTTTATCAAGTAACCTTCCGAGCCCATTAACTCGACGCCATCATAACCAGCAAGCTGTGCTAACTCCGCACTATTAGCAAACGCGTCGATGGTTTTCTTTATCTGGCGGTCGCTCATTTCACTCGGAGCAAACTTTGCAATTGGCGCTTTAATGCCAGATGCACTTTGCGAGAATGGATGCATTGCATAACGCCCAGCATGGAGAATTTGCAACGCAATTTTACCACCGTGCTTGTGCACCGCTTCTGTCACAACTTTATGGGCTTTAGCATGTTTTGGCTTGCTGAATTCAGCACTCAACGGGTGTAAACGACCGCGTAAGTTAGGAGAAAAACCTCCGGTTACAATCAGTCCGACACCGCCTTTCGCGCGTTCTTCATAAAAAGCAGCGAGCTTCTGTAATCCTTCTTTGTGCTCTTCTAAGCCCGTGTGCATTGATCCCATCAGAACTCGGTTTCGTAATTGTGTGAAACCGAGATCCAGTGGCTTTAATAGGTTTGGGTACATGGCAGACATCACTTAACATCCATTGTTATTATCATGGTCTGACCAGATTAAGCCTGCTCAACCAAAAAATCAAACAAGCGTTTACATTTTTGTAACACCGATCAATCTCGTGTGAAAATATGCCAATTGTTGAGTGGTCGTGATAAGCTAAAAAAATGTTATCTTTTGAGATCTTAGAGATAAGAACCCATACTTTGTTAGACTCGGCGTAACTATCTCGTTATGGAGACAAGATGAAAAAACTCTTCAAATTTATTGGTTTGATATTTAAAGGGATATGGAAAAGTATCACTTTCATCAGACTCGCACTGGCAAACCTAATTTTCTTGCTGATGATTGCCGTTTTCTACTTTGCCTTTACTTATACCGGAGACGGTCAACCTGTCGTCGAAAAAGAATCGGCATTGGTGATGAACCTTTCAGGCCCAATTGTCGAACAAAGACGTTATGTAAACCCAATGGACTCTTTTGCTGGTTCCCTTTTGGGTAATGAGTTACCGAAAGAAAACGTCCTTTTCGATATCGTTGATACCATTCGCTACGCGAAAGACGATCCTAAAGTGTCTGGATTAGTGCTAGCACTGCGAGACATGCCAGAAACAAATCTCACGAAACTACGTTACATCGCGAAAGCGTTGAACGAATTTAAAGCGTCAGGCAAACCCGTTTACGCCGTAGGTGATTTCTACAACCAAAGCCAATATTACTTGGCAAGTTACGCTGACAAAGTTTATCTGGCACCTGATGGTGGTGTATTGATTAAAGGTTACAGCGCTTACTCAATGTACTACAAAACGTTACTTGAAAAGCTTGACGTTTCTACTCATGTTTTTCGCGTAGGTACTTATAAATCCGCTATCGAACCTTTTATTCGTGATGACATGTCCGATGCGGCGAAAGAGTCAGCAACACGCTGGGTTACTCAATTGTGGAGTGCTTTTGTTGATGACGTAACAACAAACCGAAACATTGATGCGAAAGTGCTTAATCCAACCATGGATGAACTGATTAACGAGATGAAGTCTGTAAATGGCGATATTGCTCAGCTCGCAGTCAAATTGGGGCTAGTGGATGAACTTGCTACACGCCAAGACATTCGCACTCTATTCGCAAAACAGTTTGGTAGCGACGGCAAAGACAGCTACAACGCGATTGGTTACTACGACTACCTTGCAACGATTCGTCCCGATTACACACTACCTCAGCACGACATCGCCGTTGTTCTAGCAAGTGGCGCGATTATGGACGGTCAACAACCTCGCGGAACTGTTGGTGGTGACACAGTCGCAAGCTTGCTGCGTCAAGCACGCAATGATGAAAAAGTGAAAGCGGTCGTATTACGAGTAGATAGTCCAGGAGGCAGTGCCTTTGCTTCTGAAGTGATTCGTAACGAAGTAGAAGCTCTGAAGCAAGCAGGTAAGCCGGTTGTTGTATCCATGTCGAGTTTGGCCGCTTCTGGTGGTTATTGGATTTCAATGAGCGCAGACAAAATCGTTGCTCAGCCAACAACCCTGACGGGCTCCATTGGTATATTTAGTGTCATCACCACGTTTGAAAAAGGCTTTAGCAAGTTAGGTATTAATACTGATGGCGTTGGCACATCGCCGTTCTCAGGTGACGGTATTACCACTGGCCTTTCTGAGGGCGCGTCTCAAGTGTTCCAATTAGGTATCGAACACGGTTACAAGCGCTTTATTTCTCTAGTTGGCGAGAATCGCGATATGTCTCTAGAGGAAGTTGACAAAGTTGCTCAAGGTCGAGTTTGGACTGGCCAAGATGCACTATCCTTTGGTCTTGTCGATCAAATGGGTGACTTTGATGATGCTGTAGAGCTAGCGGCGAAACTAGCGAACGTAACCGATTACGGCATTTACTTGGTAGAAGAGCCTCTTTCACCTACTGAACTATTTCTACAAGAGTTTATGAAACAGGTGAAAGTCTCTCTAGGTATTGATGCAACAAGCTTGCTACCAAAAAGTCTTCAACCCGTAGCTCAACAATTCGAACAAGACGCAAGCTTGCTCCAAAGCTTCAACGATCCTAAAGGTCAATACGCATTTTGTTTGAACTGCCAAGTGCAGTAGTTTTTCCATCAATATTACAAAGGGCACTTCTACTTGAAGTGCCCTTTTTATTAGGCTTTGCATCTCCTCAGATGACTTTCTGATACTGTGCGTATAGCCTCGCATCTCAAGGTTATTTAGGTATATAATCCCCGCCTCTGTTCCCCTACACGAAAGAAAAAACGATGACTAGAAAACACATCTACATCGCTTACACCGGTGGTACCATCGGAATGCAAAAATCCGACCACGGCTATGTGCCTGTTGCTGGCTTTATGGAAAAGCAATTAGCAAGCATGCCCGAATTCCATCGTCCTGAAATGCCGGATTACACCATCCACGAATACGACCCTCTGATTGACTCATCAGATATGACACCTGCTGACTGGCAGCAGATTGCGAATGATATTCGTGACAACTATGACAAATACGATGGTTTCGTTATCCTACATGGTACTGACACCATGGCGTACACAGCGTCAGCATTGTCTTTCATGCTTGAAAACCTTGGTAAGCCAGTGATTGTAACGGGTTCACAAATCCCTCTCGCAGAGCTGCGTTCTGACGGCCAAGCAAACCTATTAAACGCGCTACATATTGCGGCAAACTACCCGATCAACGAAGTAACTTTGTTCTTCAATAATCAATTGATGCGTGGTAACCGCAGCACAAAATCTCATGCAGACGGTTTTAATGCCTTTACTTCACCAAACCTTCCTCCACTATTGGAAGCTGGGATCAATATTCAAGTTAGCAACAGCGTAACCGTTGGTGCACAACCAGAAGGTGAGTTTAAGGTTCACAACATCACGCCACAACCAATCGGTGTGATCACCATGTACCCTGGTATTTCACACGAAGTTATCCGCAACACGCTCCGTCAGCCCGTGAATGCGATGATTCTTCTGACTTTTGGTGTCGGTAATGCTCCTCAGAACCCTGAGCTGCTTGGTCACCTGAAAGAAGCCTCTGAGCGCGGCGTTATTGTCGTAAACCTAACTCAGTGTTTGGCAGGTAAAGTGAATATGGGCGGATATGCCACAGGTTGTGCTCTCGCAGACTCTGGTGTTATCAGTGGCTTTGACATGACGCCCGAAGCGGCGCTGGCAAAACTACACTACCTTCTAAGCCAAAACCTTTCTTACGAAGAAGTAAAAGAGAGAATGCAACAAGTACTGCGTGGTGAAATGAGCCTGTAAGTTCAAGCTTTCTACGATCTAAAAAGCCCAATACAATTTGGGCTTTTTTCTTTCAAAATCAAAATAATAAAATTTTGAGAAATAAGGCGTAAGGATTAATCAATGTTCGGATTAACACGAACAATATCGCTCTCTTCTCCGCTGAATTGTTTTTTAAGCTCTTGTTTTGATTTAAAACTGATTTCACCACCGGCTGCAACCGTCATATGCTGCGCATCAGTATTATGTTTTGATTGATACAACATCACAGCTTGCATACACGAATCTCGCTGCTCTTTAGAAAGTGTTGTACCCTCAGGCCATCTTCCCGTTTCTACTGCATAGACTAAGCGATCATAAACTTCTGGAGTCATCGCTTGTAATAGTTGTTCTGCGTCCATAGTGTACCTTCTTATTACATTCTATTTACAGAACATAACGGGTTAAGAAACTGAGTCAAGAATACGAAAATGAATTGGTGTAACGGATCACAAGCAAAGCCATGAAAAGAACAAACTGGTTACTTCTCAGCCTCGCATGTTTTGTGCTGTCGGGCTGTTTTGAAGGTAACGTGACAACCGAAGAGTTGTGCCAAAAAACACCAGAGCTGCGTTGCGAGCAGCTCAATATGGATGACGGCCAATGTCGAATTCCAAGAACAAATTTGGTTTGGCATCGGTTTGAGCAATTGAAAAACCCATCAGAGGCCAACCAAATCATCGAATACGGTCTGGTAGCTGAATATAGGAAATGCTTAGAACTCGCCTCCCAGATCACCCCTATTGATCAAAGTGCTCTCAAAAGACAACGCTTTAATGCATTGGTACACAGTATTGATGAGCTAGAGCGCATCGTAAACGAGTTAAAAGGCTCAGAAGACCCGGCTACTTTGTATTTCTTATGGTCTCAAACGGGAGATACTCAAGCTCGGCGCGCATTTTTACAAATGGAAGGGTCTCCCCAATTAAATAATGCTGAGATGCAATATGCATTAGCCACTTTTTATACCAACCGAGATACCAAGAAAACCCTGGAGCTTCTTAATAACGCGTTGTCTTTATCTGATGAAGACAACATCAATCCGGTCATTCTCAAGTCAATGGCAAGTATTCATCAGGGGCTTGGAGACAAAGAGCAAGCGTATCTATGGGCAATGGTCGCGAAGAGATTCGACGTACCGCTTGCTGATGAAAAGCAGCTCCAACGTATGTTCAATTTCAGTCATCCAGAGCGATATAAGCAGTTGGATGAATTAGCCGAATCGGTGGCGAAAGCCATAGAGAAAGGTATCTATTCCCCAGCAATGATACCCAGTGAGATATAAACGAAAAACTCCCGCAATGAGCGGGAGTTTTTATTTAAGTCGAGCGACACTCAGATCACTGTTGAGCATGAATCATCCTGAAAGGATAAAACAATCTCGAGCACAATTTTGTCGTTATTATTCTGATTTGTTGAAAATTAACGACACAGAATTAACACAAAAACGCTCTCCTGTGGTCTGTGGGCCATCTTCAAAAACGTGCCCTAGATGGCTATCACACGTTGCACAACGAATCTCTGTACGTACCATTCCGTGACTTAGATCTTCTAAATAACGCACCGCTTGGTCGTTGATAGGCGCATCAAAACTTGGCCATCCGCAGCCAGAGTCATACTTGTTATCAGAGACAAAGAGAGGGGCATTACAACAAGTACAAGCATAAACACCAGTTTCCTTATTATGCAGTAGCTTACCGCTGAAAGGAGGCTCTGTACCTTGCTCTCGGCAAACACGGAACTCTTCATCAGACAGTTGCTCACGCCACTGTTCATCTGACTTCGTCACTTTTTTCCCGCTTTGTTCCACGACTTTCGGCTCCTTATTTACTGTTCTTGGTATTGACTTTTTTAGCAAAAAACTTGCTTCTCTTAACAGTTGTAGCACATACTTTCTCACCAGGACACCATGCGTAATTAATTTGATAAGAGCACTTATCTCACCAGTTATATTACGCCAACTGGGCTACAGAAGAATCAGTGAAAAGTTTAAAAAACGTACATTTGCAAAGAATTGTTAAAAAAAGCGTCGCTTTTTTTTGACTTTAAACAAGTTAAGTCCGATTATCACTTGCAGATGTTTACTGGATTCTGTAATTTTACTACCAGTTATCTTTAATCAGAAATTAAGTTGTGGAGCAACTATAATGACTATCAAAGTAGGTATTAACGGTTTTGGCCGTATCGGTCGTTTCGTATTCCGTGCAGCGCAAGAGCGCAACGACATCGAAGTAGTAGGTATTAACGACCTTATCGATGTAGATTACATGGCATACATGCTTAAGTATGACTCAACTCACGGCCGTTTCAACGGTACTGTTGAAGTTGAAGGCGGTAACCTAATCGTTAACGGTAAAACTGTACGTGTTACTGCAGAGCGCAACCCTGAAGACCTAAAATGGGACGAAATCGGTGTTGACGTTGTAGCTGAAGCAACTGGTCTTTTCCTAACTGACGAGACTGCACGTAAGCACATCACTGCTGGCGCGAAAAAAGTTGTACTAACTGGTCCTTCTAAAGACGCTACTCCAATGTTCGTTAACGGCGTAAACTTCGACACTTACGCTGGTCAAGACATCGTTTCTAACGCTTCTTGTACTACTAACTGTCTAGCGCCTATCGCTAAAGTTCTTAACGACAAGTTCGGTATCGAATCTGGTCTTATGACTACAGTTCACGCAACTACAGCAACTCAAAAAACTGTAGATGGTCCTTCTGCTAAAGACTGGCGCGGTGGTCGTGGTGCTTCTCAAAACATCATCCCATCTTCAACTGGTGCCGCTAAAGCTGTAGGCGTTGTACTTCCAGAAGTAAACGGCAAACTAACAGGTATGGCTTTCCGCGTACCAACTGCTAACGTTTCTGTAGTTGACCTAACTGTTAACCTAGTTAACGGTGCTTCTTACGAAGACATCTGTAAAGCGATGAAAGAAGCTTCTGAAGGCGAACTAAAAGGCGTTCTAGGCTACACTGAAGATGCAGTTGTATCTCAAGACTTCATCGGCGAAGTTTGCACTTCAGTATTCGATGCTAAAGCTGGTATCGCGCTAACTGACAAATTCGTTAAAGTTGTATCTTGGTACGACAACGAAATCGGTTACTCAAACAAAGTTCTAGACCTAATCGCTCACATCTCTAAGTAATTAGAAAGTTAGCAATTAGCGAATAACTTCGTTAAAGAAAAGGCGGCTCTAGAGTCGCCTTTTTTGTATCTGGAATTTGAGAGAATGCAGGCTCGATGTTGCATTTAATGTGCGAAGCGCGTCTAAAAGCTCTCCCCAGCGATAGGAAACTACACATGGATTTAAAAACTCTCCCAGCCCTAACGGTGCTATCTGATAACGTCACTATCGTTGAAGTTGATCAGATAAAAATCGTCCGCGTGATTCATGACAAAGCAACGGCAGGCATCTCGCTACACGGTGGTCATGTCGTGTCGTTCACGCCTGAAGGTCAAGAAGATCTGATCTGGATGAGCGAAAAAGCTGTCTTCGATGGTAAAGCTGCTCTTCGCGGTGGTATTCCGGTTTGTTGGCCTTGGTTTGGGCGTATTGCTGCTCCAGCTCACGGCTTTGCCCGCACCGCAGAATGGGAGTTGGTTGAACATCGTGAGAACCATAACGGTGTGATTGTTGAACTTGCTCTGTTCCCGACAGAAGAAATCCACGATATTTGGCCCCATATGTTTGACGCTCGTTTGGTGATTGAAGTGGGCGATGAGCTAAAAGTGACGCTCAAAGTCATGAACATTGATGACGAGGCTTGGACCTTCTCTGGCGCATTACATACTTACCTAAACGTTGGAGACATTAAGCAAGCACAAACGACAGGCATGGGTGCCGAGTACATTGATAGCTTGAAAGCTGATGCGGTATGCCAAGGTGGTAATGTTCTACAACTAACTGACACCATTGATCGCGTTTACACGCAACCAGAAGCGAAAATTTTGGTAAAAGACCCGGTATTGGATCGTACGCTAAGCGTACACAACCAAGGCCACAACTCAGCAGTATTATGGAACCCTTGGGCAGAAGGTGCGCAAAGCATGGGTGACATGGCTGACGATGGTTATCAAACCATGTTGTGTGTGGAGTCTGCTGTTCATGCACCAAGTATTGAGCAAGGTCAAACGCTCCAACCAGGTGAGACACATGAACTTGTCACTGTCATTTCAGCGCAGTAAGAATCACCATGTAAAGGCCGGGGATACCCGGCTTTTTTTGTAATAATAGCTCTGCTTAGATGGTCCTATCTTTACTAACTTATTGGTTACTGGTCACTTTTGACGGTTTCATTAATAAATATCAAAAAAATTGATCATATAAACCGATAGCATACCGATACAAAACTCATAAATAATAAAAATATCAGGAATTAGTCTATGTTAGAGAGATACCGAAATCAAAGTGTCGGATTCCAGTTGAAACTGGTGATTACTTTGTGTCTATTCATTGCTTTCAGCAGTATTGCAGCGCTTGTTTACCGCAACGCTTCCGATGTTCTATTGGAAAGCACACTGAAAGAACACCAATCTAAAGTAGAATCAATGGCAAAAACCATTGCTGGCCAATTCGATGCTTACCTGCACACCGCTAAAGTCCTCGAATCTACTTTTCGCAATGGCTACCTTGCCGGTGTCTATGTCGAAAATTACACGGTTGACTTCATGGGACATGAAGTACCAAACATCACTCAATACAGTGAAAGCTTAATTAATGACACCAAGTTGGTCGACAGTTTCACACGTGATACCGGCGCTATAGCAACGCTATTCGCACCGTTGGGTGACGACTTTATTCGGGTGTCCACCTCCCTAAAAGATCCACAAGGTCAACGAGCGATCGGAACCACGCTAGGCATCAACCATCCTGGTTATCAGCAACTTAAAGCAGGACAACCGTATTACGCTCAAATTAAATTGTATGGCGAGCGCTACATTACCTACTATGCCCCAATCAAAGATGCGACAGGAAAGGTAGTAGGCCTATCGTTTATTGGCTTACCAGTAGACCAAGCGACACAAACCTTATTCGATGCACTCGAAGAGATAAAATGGGGCGACACTGGTTACACCATTATCGTTGATAACGACGACAACAATCTTGGTAAATACCTACTTCATCCGGCAAAAAGCGGCTCAGATTCGTCAATACTAGAAGTCGCCGACTACAATGGTCACAAGCCTTTTGGCCAGATTTTCGAACAATCTAGTGGATTAATTCGCTACCCTTTCGAGTACCAAGGTAACGTAGGCGAAAAGTATCTTGTCTACACAGAGGTTCCAGGTTGGAACTGGAAACTGCTAGGTGGTACGTTTATCAAAGAAGTAACAAAAGGTAGCGACACGCTTCTCACACTCATTGCCATCATTTCTTCGGTAGCGGCAATCATTACTTTTGTTGTACTGACGCTTTTCTTGAATCGCAGCTTACAACCTCTCACGACTCTAAACTCATACATGACTCGCTTAGCTGGCGGCGAAGTCAGCTTGAGCATCCCAGCGTCTCGTAAAGCATCAAAGAATGAAATTACGAACCTGAGCTCGGGTGTCGCCAGTATGGCAAGTCAGCTCAATGAACTTGTTGGTAAGATCCGTTCAACAAGCGACTTAGTGGAGAGCAACTCCACCAGCGTTGCCAACGATGCACATAGCAATTTGACCCAAGCCGACCGACAACAACAAGAAGTCGAGCAAGTTGTGACAGCGATTGAAGAAATGGCCTCTTCCGCTCAATCTGTCGCACAACAAGTCGAAAGCATTGCGGAAAACGTACGCTCAGCAAATACCGATAGCCAGTCTGGTCTCGCGATTGTTGAAGGCGTATGTATCGACGTTGCTCAACTTAACGATCAATTGGATCAATCAGCAACGGCTATCGAGCAAGTAAATCGCGATAGCGAGAGTATTCAAACCGTCACGAAAATGATTGATGAAATTGCTGAGCAAACCAATTTACTTGCCTTGAATGCCGCCATTGAAGCAGCACGAGCAGGTGAACAAGGTCGTGGCTTCGCAGTTGTAGCAGATGAAGTGCGCACACTTGCGCACCGAACCCAAAGCTCAGTTCAGGATGTCGTGGAAATTATCGAGAAACTAAAAGGGTCGACTCATAATGCAGTTAATATGATGACAGACAGCCAACGCAGTGCAAACCAGGTCTTGGACAAAGCACAAGACGCGGGCACAGCATTAGAAGCCATCGCAGTACAAGTGCAGTCGATAGCCTCTCAAGCCGACGCCATTGCAGCGACTTCAGAAGAACAAGCTCAAGTTTCACAAGAAATTGCAGCAAATGCCCATTCTATCAGTGAACTTAACCGAGAAAGCCGCAACACGAGCGCAAAAACCTCGCAAAGTGCCATTGAACTTCAACAACAAGCACGAAACTTGAAAGAGCAAGTCGACTTCTTCCACTAATACTTAATAAGAGCCGACCCAGTCGGCTCTTTTTGTTTCACTTGAGACCATGCTTTTTGATAGAATTTGCCGCCCTACTTTCTGTTCGAGATCGTCATGAACTATCAATGCCCTCTATGCCACCAAGCTCTAGCGTTAAATGAAAAAACGTTTAAGTGCGAAAACAATCATCAGTTTGACTTAGCAAAAGAAGGCTACGTTAACTTGATGCCAGCGCACCACAAACGTTCTAAAGATCCTGGTGACAACAAAGAGATGATGCAAGCTCGTCGTCGATTCCTCGAAGGAGATTACTACAACCCAATGCGCCAAGAAGTGGCGCAGCTGTGTGCAACATACACTGAGGGGAGCACCCATCAATTATTAGATATTGGTTGTGGTGAAGGTTACTACACAGATCAAGTACAAAAGACGATAGAAACACAAGCGAACCATGCCACGATTTATGGCTTAGACATTTCCAAAGTTGCCATTCGTTACGCGGCGAAGCGTTACACGCACTGCAACTTTAGTGTGGCTTCTAGTCACCGACTTCCCTTCGCAAATGAATCCTTAGATGCCATTTTGCGCATTTATGCCCCGTGTAAAGCTGAGGAGCTGCAGCGCGTTGTAAAAAACGACGGCGTTGTTGTCACGGTTACTCCTGCTAGCCGCCACTTATACCAACTGCGTGAGCGCATTTATCAAGAAGTTCGTCTTCACAATGAAGAACCAGAACATATTGAAGGGTTTGAATTAGAGCACCAGCAGCATCTTAACTATGTTATGGACTTGAAAAACGGAGCCGCAATCGATTTATTGCAAATGACGCCATTCGCATGGAAAGCAACCGATGCTCTTCGTGAAGAGTTGAAATCCGCTACACTTTTCCAATGTGAGGCTGATTTTATGTTGCGTGTATATCGCAAAAAAACACTCAATTAATAAGTCAAAAAAAACAACAAACGCAAATAGTTATCATTTATATTGATTCATTGCTCAGCCTCCATTAATATCATCCGGACATTTTTGGAGGCTTTTCAATGCGCTTTTCTACTTTGAGCTTGCTCTTTGCAGGCTTACTTACTGGTTGCTCTTCATATACGCACACCAACTCTCACGCAACCTCAGCGGAAGTCACTAGTTTTTACGACTACCAACTATACACCCCTTCTGGCGAGCATATCGCTCTAAGCAAACTGCCAATTGAGCTGCAACAAGCAGATGTCATTCTTATTGGTGAATGGCACACACACGCCGGCGTTCATCGCTTTCAAACCGATATGCTCAAACAACTTACGTCCTACGACCGCTCACTCGCGTTATCTATGGAACAATTTACCCGCGACAAACAACCTGTTGTTGACGCTTACCTACGTGGGGAGATCGGCGAACAGTACTTAATGAAACAAGCCAACGCTTGGCCCAATTATGAAAGCGACTATCGCCCTCTCGTGGAGTTTGCTAAGCAGAAAAATCTCCCGGTCATTGCAGCAAATGCACCAAAGAGCATTGTTCGATGCATTGGTCGACAAGGGCTAGATTACATTAACAAGCTCGATGATGATCAGCGGATGTTCATTGCACAAGCCATCAACACTGGTAGTAGTCCGTACAAAGAAAAGTTCATGGCATCCATGCATCACGGTAAGCCAGAGCAGACGGAAAAACAGTTTGCAGCTCAAGTTACTTGGGATGAAACTATGGCGGAATCTATCGTTAGCTACCTAGACGACAACCCAGGCGCTCAGGTTGTCCATGTTGCAGGCAAGTTTCACACCGAGCAAGGGTTGGGTACGGCAGCATCAATCTTAAGCCGCAACCCGAGCTTAAAAGTGGTTGTAATTAGCCCAACAGATAACGTGCTTTCCGATAATACTGACTATCAGTTAGAGGTTCTCGCACCACCAGTACGGTATGTACAAGATGCTCACCGCATGGCGGCATATCAACATCTAACTAAACGCAATAACGATCTTCAATGTAAGTAGCTGGTCTTCAATTTAAGTTACTACCTTGTCGTTGCGTTGCATCATCACACCGCTCCGAGTTCATCGAGTGACAAGGGTCTGCTTCCTGCTGGTCTATTTTTTGCTAATGATCACCAATAGAAACTAGAAGCGGCAAAAGCAGACCTGTTTTTATCCAAATAGCTTCAGAAATAAACTTTGCCGCCGATAAAAATATAACTGCTTTTTACCCGCACTCAGTGACCGAGTGTCGATGTTCCAAGGAGTATTCGATGAATCCAGTAGGAAGCACTTCTGTTAATAGCTATGCCAAACAATCTGTCGCCTCTAAACAAGCAAGTATTGCACAAGAAGAAACTAGTGCTTCGCCGCTGAAAGTCGAACACAATAAGGTGACGCTTTCGACCGAAGGCAAAGCGCTACTTGCCGCTCTGCAACAAATCGAGCACGACAGCAAGAAAATAGAAGCAGAAGATAAATCTGTTGGTGAAAAGGTCGAATCTTTCACGCATGGTGCGCTTGGCATGGATCACCCCGATAAAATCGAGAAAGAAGAGGATGGCTCATATTCTGCGGGTCAATACCTTTCTGCGGCACTTACCGTTGGTGGCATCATACTGGCATTAGTCTGATAACCAGTCTGATAATCGTCACGACAACAAATCCTATTTGAACCAAACACTTACTGCAGCCCATAATTTAATAAGCCAAAGAACGATATGATGCAAACGTAAGTGAATTCGACCGCTCTTGTGGCCCGATAATACATGCTCGTTTATTGCTCCCTAAACTAGGTTTCTTGTGAAGGCACTGAATGGATAACTTTAGTCCATGCTTTCAACTCCTAAGCGTAATCCAAGCCCACGTTTGTGGGCTTTCTTCTTTCCAAACTAACGAACGTTAGAGAGCGACTCATTTTTTCTGCAAAACCAAACAAAAACGACAATTTGGTTAAACTTTTATTACCGACACAAAACCTTCATAAATCATTGCTTTAATGCCTGCGCTTTCAATAAACAAGGAAAATATAATGAAGCGCTTAGTATCTCCAATCGTTACGGCAGTGGCTGCATCTACCCTCTCTTTCAACGCACTCTCAGCTGAAATCAAAAACGTCATTTTGATGATCGGCGACGGCATGGGTCCTCAACAAGTTGGTTTACTCGAGACCTACGCAAAACACGCACCTAACTCGGTTTACAAAGGCGAAAGCACAGCGTTATACAAACTCGCTCAAGAAGGTGTGATTGGATCATCACTGACCAATCCAGAAGACGCAATTGTCGTCGACTCTGCGTGCTCAGCTACGATGCTAGCGACAGGAATCCCTACCGCTTCTGAAGTCATTGGCATTGATAGCCAAGGCAACCATGTCGAAACTATTTTGGAAAAAGCCAAAAGTAAAGGTAAAGCGACAGGGCTCGTCTCTGATACGCGTATGACCCACGCAACGCCAGCAGCATTTGCCGCTCATCAACCACATCGCTCCCTAGAAAACAATATTGCGGCGGATATGCTCGAAACAGGCGTAGACGTGATGATGTCTGGTGGACTTCGTCATTGGATTCCAAAGTCGACAAACGACAAGGGAGAGACATACGAGCAACTTGAAAAGCTCACTCAAGGTAATGTCTACCTAAAATCGAAACGCAAAGACGAACGCAACTTGCTTGCCGAAGCGCAAGACCAAGGCTATAGCTTAGCTTTCAGCCGCGATATGCTCACACAAGCTAAAGGTGACAAATTACTTGGACTTTTTGCTTACTCGGGCATGAACGATGGTATTGCCTACAGTCAAAGCAAAAACGATCCAAAACGCACGCAGCCATCGCTGAAAGAAATGACCACCAAAGCAATCGACATTCTTTCAAAAGACAAAGACGGTTTTTTCTTGATGGTTGAAGGCGGCCAAATTGACTGGGCTGGCCACAGTAACGATGCAGGTACGATGCTGCATGAAATGCTTAAATTCGATGAAGCGGTAAACTCAGTTTATGAGTGGGCAAAAGGCCGTGATGACACCCTGATCATTGTTACTGCTGACCACGAAACCGGCTCTTTTGGCTTTAGCTACTCATCAGCAAACTTGCCTAAACCACAAAAACGCGACGGCGAAGCATTCAAAAATCAGGATTACGCGCCAAACTTCAACTTTGGTCAGTTCGAGATCCTCGATGGTTTATACAACCAAAAGAAAAGTTACTACGGCATGATCAGTGAATTCCAAGCGCTTGATAAGAAAGAGCAAACTCCAGAGAAGTTTGCGGAAGTCGTGAACGCAAATAGCGATTTTTCGATTACGCCTGAGCAAGCAGAACGCGTATTAGCAAGTAAACCAAATCCATACCGACTCGCTGGACACAAATACTTAAGCGAAGAGAACGTACCGACAATCAATGACTTTGATGCTTTCTTTCCTTACAACGACCGTGGCAACTTGCTAGCGCGTGAGCATGCAACAAAGCAAAACACAGTATGGGGGACGGGTACTCATACGCATACTCCTGTCAACGTATTTGCTTGGGGACCTGCAGAAACTATCCTTCCGGTATCAAAAATCATGCACCACTCGCAACTAGGCGAGTACTTGAAGCAACAAATTAAATAATCAACTTGCACTTACTTCACAACTCGTGATGTTTCAACGCTCTCGCAAGGGAGCGTTTTTTTATGCATGAAAACAGTTGACGTTTTAAATCGTACATCACAATAATTATGGGTCTTTAATTATATGAATAAAGAAAATGTGCGAAATCTTTGCTAAGCAACCCCAAGACAACTATCAGTTCATCACCCGCTCTATCCGTATTGATGGTCACGCGACCAGTGTAAAACTTGAAGCGAGCTTTTGGACAATTCTTGAGGAAATCGCTAGTGCTCAAAACATGACGGTTCCTAAATTCATAAGCACTGTTTATCAAGAAGCACTCGAATACAATGGTGAAGTGAACAACTTTGCCTCCTTACTTCGATGCGCTTGCCTCACTTACGCCCGCCAACCTCAAGAGACCACTCGTCAAGCACTTGCGCAACTTAACAGTTAATAGCAACCAACCGAGCAATAACCATCCTAGGCTATGCATCCGTATTATAAACCCTTGAGCATCTTCTAATTTGTCGTACTAGAGTACTACCCAGACTCCTTTTGAAATCGCTAACCTGTGCGGACTATCAAGGAGTACCTATGACAAAAATGATTCACACCATGATCCGAGTAAGTGATCTGGACCGCTCTCTACAATTTTACTGTGACGTACTTGAACTAGAAGTCGCTGATCAATACATCTTTGATGGCTTTTCTCTAACCTATCTAGCCAACCAAGAAACTGGCTTTGAATTGGAACTGACGCACAATCACGACCAAAGTGAGCCCTACACTCACGGCTCAGGTTACGGCCACCTTGCCGTCAGCGTGGAGGACATTGAACAAGCCCACAAACGCATTAAATCTCTCGGCATTGAAACTGGTGACATCAAAGCCTTTGACCATCAACAAAAGCATTTAGCAACGTTCTTTTTTGTAACCGACCCTGATGGTTACAAAATTGAGTTCCTGCAACGCCAAGGGCGTTACCTATAACAAAAAGAGTAAACATTATGATTCACTTGACGGCTACCTTTCATGCACAACCGGGAAAAGAACAAGAGTTGAAAGAGGTACTTACCCGAGCGCTTGAACCTACTCGCAATGAAGAAGGTTGCGTTCGTTATCAATTGTTCCAAGATAAAGACAATACATGCCACTTCGTTTTTCAGGAGCAATTTAAAAACCAACAAGCATTTGAGCTTCATGGTAAAACAGAACACTTTGCTCTTTTGATTAGCCAGATCGACAACTTGTTAGAATGCGAGCCTAAACTGGTGTTCTTTAACGAACTGTAACTATAGCGCTAACCGAAGATCAAAAAAGGCACTCTATCTAGAGTGCCTTTCACTAGTTGGGACCTGTGATTAAGCGTCTTGCTTCTCCACCATATGCAAATGCACATCTTGTTGTGGGAAAGGAATCGAAATACCTTCTCGGTCGAAGCGTAGTTTCACCTCTTTTGTCACATCCCAGTATACATCCCAGTAATCATCCGTTTTTACCCAAGGACGCACAATAAAATCTACAGAAGACGTATTTAATGTATGAACTTTGATCATTGGCTCTGGAGTGCGAAGTACCGAAGGGTGAGAGGTAATGATATCAGACAATACTGACTCCGCTTTTAAGAGGTCATCCGCATAGCCAATGCCAAACACCATATCCACGCGGCGAATGCGTTCATGCGTGACGTTCTTAATAACATCTCCCCAGATTTTGCTGTTAGGCACAATAATAATTTGGTTATCAAACGTACGGATTGTGGTGTTCACCAAACTCATATGGCTTACCTTGCCATCCACACCGCCAGCATACACAAAATCACCAACATCAAATGGGCGATAAATAAGCAGCATCATACCCGCCGCGAAGTTGGATAACGTGTCTTGCAACGCGAAACCAATAATCACACCAGCAATACCGAAACCGGTTAGGATTGGCGCTAGGTTCAAACCAAGCTGAGATAAGCCCACCATGATACCGATCACCCACACGAATTTGCCGGACATCGAGATAAAGAAGTCCTGCATCAAGTGGGAAAGTTTTAAGTTTTTCGATGCAACTGCTTTACGGACGACTTTGCGAGTTAACTTAGCCAGTCCGCGAGCGATCAATAAAATCAGCGCAAAAACAAACAACTGGAAGATATGCTGCGGTGCATTCTCGGCAAACCAATCCAGTGCCGAGTTGGACCAGTGACTCAGTATTGACCACACAACTTTGGTATTCAGTAAATCATGGGTGATATTACCCGTCACTTCAAAAATTTGGCGTTTGTATTCAGACGTTTCTAAACCGACTTTATCACCAATTGAAATCAGGTTGCGTAAGCTTTCTGTCGCAATATTTAGCCTTTGTTTAGTAATGAGCTGACTAAGTTGCAACGACGCTTTTTCCGACTCTGGGCTAGACGAAAGTTGGGAGCCAATGATCTCACTTTGCTGACTCAAGTACTCAATTGAAGCAGACAGTAAGCGCATACGTTTATCAATTTTATCTTTTAGTTCCGCTTCTGCGCGCTCGTTTTGGGCCCCTAGCTCCTTCAACCAAGCGAGATTTTGCCAGCTCGAATCGAAGCTAACATCAAGATAACGCTGTAGCTCTCGATAATCGTTAACAAGAGCAAGCTTCTCTTCATCCTTAGCCTTATTTAAATCCTCGACGACTTTCTTTATTTTTTCCGATAGATAGTTCGTCGCGTCCTCAGAGTATTGTTCTTGTTTTTTAACTAGCAAGATCAGCTTGTCGCGAGAGATAGTTTCACGTTCAATCGCTGACGCTAACTGGCTTCTTAATTCTTCATTCTTTTGGAATAGTTGCAGTTGAAGGGCGTCACGCTCGTCGCCACTCGCTTGCGAGAGGCTTTGGGATAAATCCACAATCTCTCGGTTCAAGTTGTCAATCGAGATTTCGGCAGCAGAAGGCTCTTGGATATCGTCAGTAGCAGTCGCATGAACAGCCATTGGGGAGAACATAATGACGGCAAGTGCGAATAATGTCACCCAAGATGTCAGGCGCAGTTTCTGGGGGAAATGAAACGTCATGTTTACCTCATAGGGAACAATCCTGATCAAAACAATCAGGAATAGAAGTGTAAAGCGTTGAAATCATACTCCTAAGTTTACAACACTAAATAATAAACTGAGCAGCATTTCGTTAGCGAGACGTCAAAGTTGGGAGCCCCAATAGCAAACAAGCCTTTCATTTAATCAATGAAAGGCTTGTTTTTATTCGACTAAGGACGGTTGGGATGATTTAAAATATGGTCTTCCCAATCCACCACATCAATCTCGTAAACAACTTTGTTACGGACACTTTCCCCAGCCGCATGCATTGCGGACTTAGAGCCTGTAATCAACGGATGCCATTCTGGTAAAGGCTGCTTTTCAGCCAACAGACGGTAAGCGCACGTGTGTGGCAGCCAAGTAAAATCGTCGATGTCTTCTCGGGTCAGCTTGGTGCACTCTTCACCCGAAGTGAAACGGTTTGGGTAATCCTTACATGAACACGTTTTACTGTTCAGCCAGCTACAAGCCACATTGGTATAGTAGATTTCATCGGTATCTTCATCCATCAGCTTATGCAAACAACATTTGCCACAACCATCACAGAGAGATTCCCATTCCTCTTCTGTCATCTGCTCTAACGATTTACTTTGCCAAAATGGAGTGCTCATACTTCAGGTCTCACCAAGGGAATTTAGGGGGCGATTTATACTCTTCTCAACGCAAAAGTTCAAGTTTTGAGAAGATCTTGCATCCTTCCCACATAACGGTGGAGATATTCAACTACTTTCGTTTTACTGTTCTATCCTTAAACAAGTTTCCATTACTCAATTGATCAAGAAGGCATTAAGGAGTTTTCATGGGTATTATTTCTTGGATTATTTTGGGCTTAATCGCCGGCGCACTTGCTAAATGGCTCATGCCAGGAAAAGATGGGGGCGGTTGGATTGCAACAATGTTACTTGGTATTGCAGGGGCATTTGTAGGTGGCTTCCTTGGCGGCATTCTCGGTTTCGGCGGAGCAACTGGCGTCAACATTGGTAGTATCATTACCGCAACACTAGGCGCATTTATTCTGTTGTTTGTTTATAACCGTTTCTTAAAATAATCACGATGATTTAAAAGCAAAAAACCAAAAAGGGAGCGTAATGTTAAGCGCGCCCTTTTGTTTTTTTCTTTATTCACTCTTCCAATCCACGTCAAAATGACCATAATTGCCCCCTTAATTTTTTAAGAGGTTTACATTATGGATTGTCGATTAGGATGTGGAGCGTGCTGTATTGCGCCAAGTATCTCTTCACCAATACCTGGAATGCCCAAGGGCAAACCTGCAGGTGTTCGTTGTGTGCAACTCAACGACGACAATTTGTGCAAGCTATTTGGTAAGCCTGAACGCCCTAAAGTCTGTCACGATTTTAAACCGTGTCCGATTGTATGCGGCAACACCAATCAAGAAGCACTCGACAACATCACTGAATTAGAACAATTGACGTAATGCGACTCTAGACCACACGTTTAAAGTTAGTACCTCGGTTGTTTCTCTCCGAGGCAGTAATCAAAGCAAACTCAAGATTTAGCACTCCCCCCCCTCAGCCTTTTATCTCACCCTTGAGAACTCTTGCCACATAGCGTTCCATTTGCGGTTTTTGCGCGATCTCCCTCACAATTTATTGACAATTCTCGACTATGTTCAGCGGGTCATTTAATTAAAGATCAGGAAAGAACATGAATAAGTATTTGGCTGAGGCTTTTGGCACGTTCTGGCTAGTGTTAGGCGGCTGTGGTAGCGCGGTGTTGGCTGCGAGTTTCCCTGAAGTGGGTATTGGTCTGTTGGGCGTTTCTTTGGCATTCGGTTTAACCGTTCTGACGATGGCATTTGCTATCGGTCATATTTCAGGTTGTCACTTGAACCCTGCAGTGACAGTTGGCCTTTGGACTGGCGGTCGTTTTGAGACAAAAGACGTTGCTCCCTACATCATCTCACAGGTGATCGGCGGGCTTATCGCAGGTGGCGTGCTTTACGTTATTGCATCTGGACAAGCAGGATTCGATGTTGTGGGTTCTGGCTTTGCCGCCAATGGTTATGGGGAACACTCTCCAGGCCAATACTCGATGATCGCTGCACTTGTGACTGAAGCTGTCATGACGATGATGTTCCTGATTGTCATTATGGGTGCAACAGACAAACGTGCGCCACAAGGCTTTGCACCTATCGCAATTGGCCTGTGTTTGACTCTCATTCACCTGATCAGCATTCCTGTCACCAATACGTCAGTAAACCCTGCTCGTAGCACGGCAGTCGCAGTATATGTGGGTGACTGGGCGGTTTCTCAGCTATGGCTGTTCTGGGTTGCGCCTATTGTGGGTGGCGTGCTTGGTGCGGTTATCTACAAAAACCTTCTTGGTGAAGAATCGAACGATTAATCGTTCCCAACTCCCAAGATCAAAAAAGCCGCTGAGTTCAGCGGCTTTTTATTAAATTCTGTGTCGACCTAATAGCGAATGTGACAACGTCGTGCCATCAACAAGCTCTAGCTCCCCACCGACAGGCACACCATGCGCGATGCGGCTGGCATCAACTTGGTGCTCTTTACATAGCTCTGCGATGTAATGGGCAGTGGCTTCACCTTCAACTGTTGGGTTTGTCGCCAAAATCACTTCGGTAATATCACCGCGACGTAAGCGGTAATCAAGGACATCTAATCCAATATCACTTGGACCAATACCATCTAATGGCGACAAATGCCCCATAAGAACAAAGTACCGACCAGAATATTGGCCTGTTGCTTCAACGGCTGCGATGTCTGCCGGGCTTTCTACCACACAAATTTGACCATTTTCTTGGCGTTTTGGGTTGGTACAAATGTGACAGACTTCTTCTTCGGTGAAGGTTCGACACTCAGTACAATGACCTATTTCTGTCATTGCCTGACTAAGCGCATCTGCAAGCTGCAAACCGCCTTTTCTATCGCGCTGTAACAAATGAAAGGCCATACGCTGCGCTGACTTGGGGCCAACCCCAGGTAGACAACGTAAGGCCTCCATCAATTGCTCCAGCATATGACTGGTACGCATTAAAAGTCCGCTTAATTAAATATCAGCAGATTAGAATGGCATTTTCATGCCTGGTGGTAGTTGCATACCGCCAGTTACAGAAGCCATTTTTTCTTTTTGAGTTTCTTCAACACGACGGGCTGCATCGTTGAACGCCGCAGCGATCAGATCTTCAAGCATTTCTTTGTCGTCTTCCATCAAACTTTCATCGATGTCAACACGACGTACGCTGTGACTACCAGTGATAGTAACTTTAACTAGGCCAGCACCAGACTCGCCAGTTACTTCCATATTCGCGATTTCTTCTTGAAGCTTTTGCATGCGATCTTGCATTTGCTGGGCTTGCTTCATTAGGTTGCCCATACCGCCTTTACCAAACATGTTTATCTCTCTGGTTTAATGAGGTGTTGCATCAATTAATGGGGTTATACCTTTGGGTTTTCAACCCCATTCCATTCGATTATTAGATAGGGCGCACACTATCTTTATCAAGCTCTGCAGCAAAACGACGTTCAATAAATTGAACATTTGGATCGTTTTCTAAACTGTTCAGCGCTTGCTGTAATTTCTCTTGGTAGAGCCTATCTCTCAGTTCAAGTGGTGTTTCTCCACTCTCCCCTATTTCGATGCTCATGTGGCACTCTTCACCTAACACGGTATTAAGTGCTTTGAGCAATTCGGCTTGAGCTCTATCAGTATTCAAATGAGCTTGGCTGCTTCTCAATAGTAACGAAACGGTTGTTCCTTCCTTACTATAATGAGAGTTTAGCGCAAGTTGCTCTACCAGCTTAGGGATCTCCATTAAGCTGATTAGCTTCGCCCATTCATTATGTTCTAATGACTCATCGATGAGCTTTTGTGCCATTTCAGGCGTTTTCTCATGCTCAAGTGCCTGCTTGAGCTGCGTAGGTGTCAGTTTTGTATTTACTTTTGTCTCAACAGGCTTGCTTGGACGCCAGCGATACGCTTCCTCAACTTGTGGCTCCGTCGACTTCGGAGCTGAGTTTGGCGACACCTGCGCGGAATTGCCATGCAATTGCGCTACTCGGTCGATAACCGATTCTGGTTGTGCAGATGCCGCTTTAGGCTTTTTTGAGCCACCATTTTGAGGAGTGTTCTGTTGTAGGCCTTGACGCTGAGAACGTAATTGGTGACGTAAACCGCTTAGACCACCGCGCGCCGGTGTTGAAACGCTCTCTTGCACTTGTTGAGGTGGCGTTTCATGCTGCGGTGCAGGGTTTTCGCTCATCGGCGGCGCCATATCATACTGTGGCGGAACCCTCTCATATCCACTCGCGTGATATTCAGGTTGTGAATTGGATGAAGGTTGAGGCGCCACTTGTGGTGAGCTTTGTGCTGGACTCGGCTGCTGAGCTCGAGGAGCTGCTACTGTCTGAGCTGGTACAGTCTTTGATTGACTGGCACTTTGAACTGGGGCTGAAGCTGATTCGCAGTTACTGGAAACAACATTTGCCCCACTGTTACTTGATGGGCGGAACGCCATCATACGCAGCACAATCATTTCCAGACCGACTCGCCCATTTGGCGAGAGGGTCAAATCTTCACGACCTTTCAATGCAATTTGATAGTAAAGCTGAACGTCTTGCGGGCTTAGAGCTTTACTCAACAACTCGATTTTTTCTGCATCTGGCTGCGCTCGGTCTAGCGACGCTGGCAGCGCTTGATACATCGCAATTCGATGAAGCTGTGTTGCGACTTGCTGCAACAAACCATCCCACTCAACACCATTTGCTGCTAATTGCTGGATTTTATCCATGGCTGGTTGAGGTTGCTTGCTGCTGATTGACTCTAGTAAGTGAATCGCTTGGTCGGTATCAATCGTCCCCAACATGTGGCTGACAATATCGGTTTGCACCGCACCGTTACCTAAAGCAATTGCTTGATCGGTCAAGCTGAGAGCATCACGCATACTGCCATCTGCAGCATGTGAAATCATACCCAGTGCTTTTGGTTCTGCCGATACTTGCTCTTGACCCAAAATGTAGTCAAGTTGCTGATGAATATCATCAACGCTGATCGGTTTGAGATGGAACTGTAGACAACGCGACAATATAGTAACAGGCAGCTTTTGTGGATCGGTTGTCGCGAGTAAGAACTTCACATACTCTGGCGGCTCTTCCAGGGTTTTCAACAACGCATTGAAAGAGTGACGCGATAGCATGTGCACCTCATCGATGAGGTACACTTTAAAACGTCCACGAGCAGGTTTGTATTGAACGTTGTCTAACAGTTCACGAGTGTCTTCAACTTTAGTACGTGATGCTGCGTCGATTTCAAGAAGATCGACAAAGCGACCTTCATCAATTTCACGACAAGTATCACACTTACCACAAGGTGTCGCGGTAATGCCGGTTTCGCAGTTCAAGCCTTTGGCAAACAGCCTACCGATACTCGTTTTACCCACACCACGAGTCCCGCTGAACAGATAAGCATGGTGTAAACGGTTTTGCGCCAGTGCGTTTTCCAACGCCGTCAGGACATGTTTTTGTCCGACAACTTGGTCAAACTGATTAGGACGCCATTTTCGCGCTAAAGCTAAATAACTCATTGAATGTATTAATGTCCTTCAAAATCGCAGATGCTGTACACGTTTAGACCTAGTGCTTCTAAACGTTTATCGCCACCGATTTCTGGTAGGTTGATAACGAACGCAGCGTGCTCAACTTCACCACCCAGTTGGCGAATCAGCTTAGTCGTCGCTTCAATAGTACCGCCCGTTGCCAATAAATCGTCGACAACCAGTACTTTGTCGCCTTCAACGATGGCATCTGTATGGATTTCTAGTGTATCAACGCCGTATTCAAGCTCATAAGATTGAGCAACAGTAGGGCGTGGTAGCTTGCCTGGTTTACGCACTGGTACAAAACCAACACCTAGCTCAAGCGCTAAAGGCGCGCCAAATAGAAAGCCACGAGCTTCCGTACCCACAACCTTGGTAAAGCCCATATCTTTGTAACGTTCAACAAGTAAGTTGATCGTTGCTTGGTATGCTTTCGCGTCTTCAAGAAGGCTCGTCACATCACGAAATAGAATGCCTGGCTTTGGGTAGTCTTGGATGCTTTTGATGCTAGATTTGATCAGTGAAATTGTTTCTGTAGTCATAATACCGATTTACTTAGATTGGCTCATCGCCCTCTCTAATCGCAGTATCACGAGGGCAACGAACAATAGGTTTTCACCACTATGTGCTTATTTTCGTAAAAGTCACAGGCGCTGAAAATACAAACGCCCACTCGAAGAGCGGGCACACTATTCTCTACAATCTTAGTGATTTTCTTCTCGGTCAGCAACCAACTCAATCACAGGCAGACGCATAAACCAGCTGAGTAAAACGATTAGCATCACTAAAAGACCAATTTTTACCCAAACGAGGGGGACAACAACGATTGAAACCATGAAACTAAGCGCAATAAAAATCGCACCACGCTTTTTTACTTTTGAAGTAACAGCCCGATGCTTATGCCAATTGTCGAGAATGGGTCCAAACGTTTTGTGGTTATGTAACCATTGATGAAATGCGGGGCTACCACGCATAAAACATGCGCTAGCAAGCAAAATAAAAGGTGTGGTGGGTAAAAGTGGAAGGGCTATGCCGGCTATGCCGAGCACAATACAGAGTCCACCAACAGTATTGAAAAAGTAACGCTTAATACGAATGGTGAACTCCGGTACAAAATAGCTAGGATTAAAAGCCTGCGTAACCATTCATTACACGAAGCCAGGTTAGCGTTGCAGGAAGTGTTGGGATCAAAAGAACTGCAATAAAACCTAAAAAGTAAAAAATATTATAAGGCTCTTTAAAATCTTTGTCTGCCATGATGTGTCTTCTCACTAGTTGACTTTGCTTCTCCCAAGGCACAGCGTTAAATTATCGTTGCACAAATGGGTCATTATTGTTTTAAGCGCTGACTATACATTAAACAGCCAAATCTAAACACCAGTAAAAAGTAAGGTTATTGAACTAAACGTATGTTGTTTTGGTGGTTCTAAAAAGATAATAAGCAGCGTAAGGACGCTGCTTATTGGTTTGCAAGTCATAATTATACTAGTCGGGATTTCCGGGTAATACTTAAACTAAAACTTGAAGAACCTAAACACCCGATAGACAACTGTCCTGCAACACTAAGCGGTAAATCGCGGGTGATGAAGTTTTTCATACTTCCTCCCCCTAAACGGTTACCTGCTGCGATGTGTTGATTCGTATTTCCGTCAGACCAATGGCTATCTAAACCCGCAGGCAATATAGAGACCGAGGATGAAGCGAGGTCGGCGACACCAAACACAGCATTGACTGCACCCGCACACTCCGAACACTCAATTCCTTTTTCAATGATCCCTACCATGTCCTTGAGATCAGCACTGAAACTTTTCAAGTTACGGAGATAATCGTCAAACAATGCCCTAACGAGCAATGTCGTCGCAACTCCATCATTAGCTTGGGAAGCAGAATCAACGAGATAAAACGCAAATTGACCATTCATTAACCAACGATAATCGAAAACCAAGGGCATCACATCCGTCGATTGCAATAAACGGTACGAGCAGCGCCAATCTCCCTGAGCAGCATCCTTCTCTGGCAATAGAGCTTGCAGTAAATCTCTTGCCGCACTCGGATTCTGTTGCAAATATTCCAGATGCCAATACAGCTCTTGTTCATCCGGGATTTCACCACCATCATCAACCCTGAACCACTGACTTGAAAAGTCACGTTGTTCTGAGAAGTGGCTATCGGTATCTTCTAGCGTATTCTCTATCGCCTGAGATAGGTGCTCATAATTACCTATCGGTTTAGGAAGAAAATCTTTAATACCAAATCGCAACGCTTTCGCGACATCGGACATTTCATCCGTGCCTGATACCACGATAAGCGGCATATATGGATATTCGAGACTAACTTCTTCGACGAACTCGATACCATCTAAGACCGGCATCGATAAATCACATAAGATAAGATCGGGTTGGCATTCCCTGAGTTGTTGAAGCGCTTCTAGGCCGTTTTCTGCTTCTACTACTTTAAAACCCTGACTTTCTAAATAGGCATTGGTTACTTTACGAAATATTGGATCATCGTCCACCAACATTATTAGTTTTTGATTAATCACTTCCTGTGCCGAGACCATTGCCGTTTGACTGTGAGTCTTAAACATACCTTTATCCCTCACAAAGCTCAGTCAAAAAAACAGATTTATTATTAAGTCATTATTTTTGTTGTGTTTACTTCCAGCAAAACGTGTCACAGCAAGACCTGAGGCCGCTTCGCCTTGTTATAAAACTTAGCTCGGAAACTGCATTAATACAAATATTACGGCGTATAACAGTATTTACTCAAACAGGGTTGCTGTGTTCAAATGATGCAACATGTTGACTTAAAGCAAGCTTTGATCACAAAGTTAATTATAAATTAACCGTAATCGGTAATTTAATGTGTCTGGAAATATGAAATTAGATGACTTAAACCTGTTTCGACTGGTTGTCGAAAATGGGAGCTACACCGCAACTTCGCGAAAAACCATGATCCCGGTTGCGACCATCACCCGACGCATTCAAGCGCTAGAAGACTCTGTCAATCTTCGACTATTGAACCGTCATGCTCGCAAACTCTCGCTCACTGAAGCAGGGGAACGTTTTTACCATGAGTGCTCTCCTTTACTACAAAGGCTAACAACCGCAGCAGAGGAAATCACTGACGACTGCCGAGGAGCATCCGGCAAGATTAAGATATCCGCGCCTTACAACTTAACTAAACGAATGATGATGCCGATGTTCAACAGCTTTATGAAGCAGTACCCGGACATCAACATTGAGCTAACGACAGAGAATAATGCGGACAAGCTTGACCCTACTGAATGGGATGTAATTTTTCGAGTGGGACCGCAACGCGACTCTAGCCTCATCGCGCGTAAGATTGGCGAAGTGAAGGATATTCTCGTTGCAAGCCCTGACTATCTAACCTCGAATCCTGCGCCACACCATGCAGAAGAGCTATCTAACCATTCATTGCTAAAAGGGTACCCACTTATTAAGTGGACCTTGATTAATAGCAAAGGCGAGTCTGTGGTGAATGTTGATCGTGGTCGTTTTCAAGCAAACGCGCTCAATGTGGTGCGCAGCGCTTGTTCCGAAGGTTTAGGCATCACACTAATGCCAGATGTCATGATCAAAGAGTACATCGAGAGCGGCGATTTGGTACGCGTACTGCCAGATTGGAGTGCAAACCCGCGCGACATTTATATGCTTTACAACCACAAAGACCACCTGCCAGAGAAAGTTCGCCTCTTTATTGACTTTGTGATCGCTTATAACATTCACTAACTAGATAGCGAAAACAAAAAACCAGAGCCGAAGCTCTGGTTTTTTTACGACTTAAGAAAGCGCATCCTATGCGCCTTCGTTATGAAGCTCTAGGTTTGCTAAATCCTGTTGGATTTCAAGTTGTGTTTTCGCATCATCATTACGAAGACCATCTAAGAAATCTAGGTATTGTTGGTCGATATCACCCGTTACGTATTCGCCGTTAAACACGGAAGTATCGAACTGAGTAATGTCTTGGTTTCCAAGACCTACCGCCTCTACCAAATCTTCTAGACGTTGATAAATAAGCGCATCGGCACCAATCTGCTTACAAATTGTATCGTTGTCACGGCCATGGGCAATAAGCTCTGTAGCACTTGGCATATCAATGCCGTATACGTTCGGGAAACGAACTTCAGGAGCCGCTGAGACCATGTACACTTTCTTGGCACCAGAATCACGAGCCATCTCAATAATCTGCTCTGACGTTGTACCTCGAACAATAGAGTCATCCACCAGCAACACATTCTTACCTTTGAATTCCGAACGAATAGCATTCAACTTGCGACGTACTGATTTCTTACGTTGTTGCTGGCCAGGCATGATAAACGTACGTCCAACATAACGGTTTTTCACGAAACCCTGGCGATAAGGGATATCGATCGCTTGAGCGATTTGCAGTGCAATGTCGCAAGACGTTTCAGGGATAGGAATGACAACATCGATATCAAGGTTTGCGTAATCTTCACGAATACGTTCGCCCAGCTTTTTACCCATTTCAACGCGAGCGCTGTATACCGAAATTTTATCGATGAACGAATCTGGACGAGCAAAGTACACGAACTCGAAAATACAAGGGTTCAGCTTAGGATTGTCTGCACACTGCTTCGTGTAAAGCTCACCGTCAAACGTTGCGTAAATCGCTTCACCAGGTGCAACATCACGGACGAAATCAAAACCGACCGCATCCAATGCCACCGATTCAGACGCAACCATGTACTCTGCTCTGCCGTTAACTTCACGCTTACCTAAACACAGCGGGCGAATACCGTGTGGGTCACGAAATGCAATCATACCATGACCAATGATCATGGCGGTCACAGCATAAGCACCGCGAATTGTGCGATGAACATTGGTGACTGCGCGGAATACGTCTTCGGTCGTGACATTTCCTTTTACTGAGTCAATTTCGTGCGCCAGTACATTTAGTAATACTTCAGAGTCTGAAGTGGTATTGATATGACGGCGATCTTTTTCAAACAGCTTCTGACGAACTTCGTTAGCGTTGGTCAAGTTACCGTTGTGGGCAAGTGTAATACCGAAAGGAGAGTTTACGTAGAAAGGTTGAGCTTCTGAAGCACTTGAACTGCCTGCTGTAGGGTAACGAACATGACCAATTCCGACCTCGCCTTGCAGGCGCTGCATGTGTCTTGCTTCAAATACATCCTTGACTAAACCGTTCGCCTTACGCAGACGAAAACGATTGCTTTCTATGGTACAAATACCAGCGGCATCTTGGCCACGATGCTGTAACACCGTTAACGCGTCATAAATAGACTGGTTTACAGGCGTTGTGCCCACGATTCCAACAATACCACACATGTCCTAATCCTCGATTTGCGACAGTAGCTGGCACTACTAGATAGTGCCAGACAGAAAACTTGATGTTGCTTGTAAATGCTCGAAGAATGGGGCGATGATACGGCTGAACTCAGGGATCAACTGTGAATCTTTCCACCAATCCGAGCTTGGGAATGCAGTAAACGCATCCATAAAAAACAGCACCGCAGAAACAATTAAGACTCCGCGTAGACCACCAAATACAATCCCGAGAATTCGGTCCGTACCTGATAGCCCTGTTTTTTGTACCAGTTGACCAATGACGTAATTCACCACTGCACCAACTACCAAGGTTGCGACAAATAACGCCGCAATCGCCGCTCCGTTACGAAACATATCATCTTCGATGTTGGTGAAGTACACCGCCAATTTGGCATAGTAATTACTGGAGATAAAAAACGCTCCGAACCAAATCACCAAAGACAAAGCTTCTTTAGCAAAACCGCGAACTAAACTGATCAGAGCTGAAAATCCGATCACACCTAAAATGATAAAATCTATCCAATTCATCTTTTCTTCATCTTAAGTTGGCGCGCATTTTAACAGAAAAAATGCTGACGCAAACGTTTTCTTATGGATTTAATGGCTTAAATTTAAGCAATTGACCTTTTGAACCTGTAATTTTTTGTAATTCTTGAACTTGTCGTTCAAGTTTACTTTTTGACACATCAGGGCCAACAATCACTCTCGTAAACTCGTTTTCTTTCTTTGTGTGAGCTTGATAACCACGCTTTTGCAAATCCGCGACAAGCGCGACAGCATTTTCGTGATTCTTAAGTGCCATCAACTGAATGATCCAAGCTGAATCTTCATATTGATTTTTCTCTTGAACAGGACGAGTGACGACCTCAACTTGCTCTGGTTGTTTGATGACCTCAGGTTTAGATGTTGGCGCTGGCTCGGGCTCAGAAACGGCTACTTGAGCATCCTCACTTTCTTGCACTACAGCTTCAACCGGAGAATCCGGTAACGTAATGTCGTCTTCCACTGGCTCTAATATTTCGAAGTTTTCCACATCACTATCAAGTTCTGGTTTGATAGGAATACTGGCAAATTCTTCTTTGTAGTGCAGTTTCTTACCATCTAGCACATCGGGAAGAACAATGACTCCGACTGCGACTAGAATGATGGTGCCGACTAAACGACTTTGGAATTTACTTGCCATCAAAATACCTTTACTTATTTATTATTTGATTGCCAATGTTCCAATACCTCTCCGACGGTATGGAATGAGCCAACCACCAGAATAACGTCTCCTGCCTTTGCGTGGCTTCTCGCACTCTCGAAGGCGTCAACAGGGTTTTCAAAATGAACTTGCCCATCAGGTAAGTATTGGCACAATTCATCAGCGGTCGCCGCTCTCGGTCCAGTAAGCGACGCTGGATACCATTGTGTTGCAACTGGAGTTAGCGCTTCAATGGTTGCTTTAATGTCCTTGTCATGCAGCATTGCAACCACAATATGGATATTCTTACCCAGATATTGTTGCTTCACTCTTTCTACCAAATACTCAGCAGAGTGCGGGTTATGAGCGACATCAAGGACTATTTCAGGTTCGTGATGCAGTACTTGCATACGCCCCGCCAAACGCGCATTATTCAAGCCATTGACAATATTTATGTCAGTGATTTGCAATTCCGAAGCCCCTAGTGCCATCAGTGCAGTGGCTGCATTTTGTAATGGTAGCGATGGGATTGGTAAATCCTCTAACTCAAATGCCCCACTGCTCCATTTCCAACCATTATCAGTTAGTTGGTAATCGTACTGAATACCTACTTGGAAGAACTCAGAACCAATATCGTCAGCATGAGCCGCCACGGTCGCTGGTGGCGTCGGTTGACCACAAATTGCTGGCTTCCCTGAACGGTAAATGCCCGCTTTTTCAAAACCAATAACATTGATGTCATCACCAAGCCAATCCACATGATCGATCGCTAAGCTCGTAATAACAGAAACATCATGGTCAACAACATTAGTGGCGTCTAGACGGCCGCCAAGTCCTACTTCAAGTAAGACAACGTCAACTTTCTCTACTTGGAAAATACGTAGCGCAGCAAGCGTACCGAATTCAAAGAGGCTAAGGCTAACATCACCACGCTGCTTTTCTACATAATCGAATGCTTCACAGTGCTTGGCATCTACAACGTCAACGCCATTAATGCGTACACGCTCGTTGTAACGAATCAGGTGCGGAGAACTATAAACACCGACTGAATAGCCAGCATCAAGTAAAATGGCTTCCATTAACGCACACGTTGAGCCTTTGCCATTGGTTCCGGCAACGGTGATTACGGTTGGAGCTGGTTTGGTAAGATTGGCTTTGTTTGCTACCGCTTGGACACGGTCTAAGCCTAGATCAATTGCTGAGGAATGAATATTTGCTAAATAATCAAGCCACATCTCTAATGAAGATGTGGCTTGAGGAATTGGGTTTTGGGTCATCTAACTTTAACCATTAAATTCTTTGGTTTTTATGTTAGTTGATACTTTACCCTTTTTCGTCCGCTTCTGGTACAGAATATGGCTCTTCATTTGGAGATTCGTTAACCGAAACCACCAAAGGAGACTTGTGGTTAGTCATCTTAGCGATAAGACCACCCACACGCTGACGCATTTCACGACGGTCAACGATCATATCAATAGCACCGTGATCAAGCAGGAACTCACTACGCTGGAAACCTTCAGGAAGATCTTCACGTACAGTTTGCTCGATTACACGACGACCAGCAAAGCCAATGAGGGCCTTAGGTTCACCGATGTTGATATCACCCAACATAGCCAAACTTGCTGATACACCACCCATTGTAGGGTCAGTTAGAACAGAAATAAACGGCAGACCTTTTTCTGATAAACGCTCAAGCGCAGCACTGGTTTTTGCCATTTGCATAAGAGACATTAAAGCCTCTTGCATACGAGCACCACCACTTGCTGAGAAACAAACAAGCGCACAGTTATTTTCAATGGCTGCATCTACGGCTTTCACAAAGCGAGCACCAACGACTGAACCCATTGAACCACCCATAAAGGAGAATTCAAACGCACACGCCACAAGCGGCAGACCAAGCAATTCACCCTGCATCACAACTAGCGCATCTTTCTCACCGCTATTTTTTTGTGCAGCAGAGATACGCTCTTTGTATCGCTTAGAATCTTTAAATTTCAGTTTATCCTGTGGCTCAAGTTCAGAACCTAATTCAACTCGATTACCTTCATCTAAAAATGTTTCCAAACGACGACGCGCTTTCATACGCATGTGATGGTTACACTTTGGACAAACTTCTAAGTTACGCTCTAGTTCAGCATGGTATAAAACCTGTTCACAAGAGGTACATTTAGTCCACACACCTTCTGGGATAGAAGCTTTGCGTGAACTTACTAGATTGCTTTTCTCTAAAATCTTTTCAAGCCAACTCATGGAAGACCTTTTCTCTCAACTCTTCCGCTTCATTGCGAAAGATATAAATTCGACATAATACCGACGGATTAAACCATATCTTGCAGCTACTGTAGATAAAAAACTGGTTGTACCTATTTTTGATATCGTAAATAGCGTATGTTTTCCGTTCACATTCAATGTAAACACTACCGATATTTTGAAATAAGTTTGTAAAATTAGTTCAAATTATCTGGTAAAAACAGTGGACCGATCGGCACTTCAGGTAACCCAAACTCTTCTGGGTAGTCTACATCTACCAGGTACAGACCTTCCGCTTTCGCTGTCGCACCCGCTAGTTTGCGATCTTTGGCTTCTAATAACCACTTGATCCATTCAGGACTCTCTTCGCCACGTCCAACTTTTATCAAGCTACCCGTGATATTACGAACCATATGATGCACGAACGCATTAGCTTTAATATCAATAACCACATAGTTCCCATGGCGCGTAACGTTCAGATGCATCAAGTTTCGAAATGGGCTGCGAGACTGACAATGCGCCGCGCGAAACGACGTAAAATCATTTTCGCCAAGTAGGAACTGCCCTGCTTCATGCATTTTTTTCTCGTCGAGCTCACCATGATAGTGACTAACCCCCGAGTTTAAGATGCCTGGACGTAAAGCATGATTGAAAATAATGTAACGATAACGGCGCGCTGTCGCTGAGAATCTTGCATGGAAATCATCTGAAACTTCCTTAGCCCAACGAACCGCTATATCGCTTGGCATGTTCGCGTTTGCGCCCATGGTCCAAGCTACCATTTTTCGAGTAACGTTGGTATCAAAGTGCACAACTTGTCCCGTGCCATGCACGCCTGCGTCTGTCCGACCAGCACACTGAACTTCAACTGGGTGATTAGCGACGACGGACAATGCTTTCTCTAGCTCTTCTTGGACACTTTTCACTTCTCTTTGGCGCTGCCAACCAAAGTAGTTTGTACCGTTGTACTCGATACCTAATGCGATTCTCATCTTAACCTTCGAACTCTAAAATGGGGCGGGAAGTATATACTCAAGTCACCTCAAGTTGCCAGTTTCACCAAGGGTGACATAAAGGTAGCATCCTACTAACGGGACACAAAAAGGGTAGCAAACGCTACCCTTTTGTTTCGGTTTATCGGCCATTAATGGCGTCAATCAGGCTTTTTGCTTCGCGGCGAATATCATCCTCACCGTAAACAATCGCCTCTTCTAGTAGTTTAATCGCCCCTTGAGAATCGTTCATCTCGAGATAGATTTTAGCCAAATCCAGTTTCCCAGCCGCTTCAGCATTGTTATCTACGTCAATATCGCCGATCTCGCCGATAACATCTGGAAACTCGTTCAATCCGACATCGAGCTTAAGGTCTTCTTCTTCGAACTCACCACCTTCTCTGTCGACCTGAGCCATCAATTCATCAATCGTCATAAATTGATTTTTCTTCGGGTCGAAGTCATCCAAGTCGCTTTGCTCTGCCCAGTTTTCTTGCGCGATCTCTGGCTGACTTAGTGCATCACTCGAATTCCAAACATCACGCTGGTCCTCAGGCACTTCTTCAGTAGAACTTACGTTATCAGCAGCGGGTTTAAAGCCATCCCAATCATCTCCAACATCAAGCATGGTTTCAAAATCCATACCTGCACTTGCGATGGTGTCACTGTCTAGTTTACCTTCAAATACTTCTGAGTTTGCGTCTTCCGCAAGAAGGTTAGCCATTGATGATTCATCATCCAAATTACTGAGCGGCTCACCCTCTGTCGCTGTTGGCTGCACTTCTGGGTCAGTATCAAAGCCGTTTTGCTGCGCAAATACTTCAAACAAAGCATCATGATCGTTATCGGCTTGAATAGCTGGTCTCGATGTCTCTGCTTCAACCTTAGGGTTCTCTGGCGCACCCTCGTTCATTGATGCGAGAACATCTTCCTCATTGAACTCTGGAAGATCTTGGTCGTCAAAACTTAACTCTTCATCCTCACCGGAGATTGGTTCTATATCTGCAGTCTCAGAGCTCGGTAATTCTGGCTCTTCTTCCATCGACGCCAAGGCATCTTCTTCGCTGAACTCTGGCAAATCGAGCTCATCAAAATTGAACTCTTCTTCGGACTCAGCTGGCAAGTCGGCTTCAACCTGTTCTGGCTCAACGGACTCGGACGTTTCTAACGCAGGTTCGCCAGCCATAGACGCCAATGCGTCTTCTTCACTAAACTCAGGAAGATCCAGCTCATCAAAATTGAATTCATCTTCTGATTCAGCTGGCAAGTCTGCTTCAACCTGTTCTGGCTCAACGGACTCGGACGTTTCTAACTCCGGCTCATCCGCCATAGACGCCAATGCGTCTTCTTCACTAAACTCAGGAAGATCTAGCTCATCAAAATTGAATTCATCTTCTGATTCAGTTGGCAAGTCGGCTTCAACTTGTTCTGGTTCAACGGACTCGGACGTTTCTAACGTAGGCTCGCCAGCCATAGACGCCAGTGCATCTTCTTCACTGAACTCTGGCAAATCGAGCTCATCAAAATTGAACTCTTCTTCGGACTCAGTTGGCAAATCGGCTTCAACCTGTTCTGGCTCAACGGACTCGGACGTTTCTAACTCCGGCTCATCCGTCATAGACGCCAATGCGTCTTCTTCACTGAATTCTGGAAGATCCAGCTCATCAAAATTGAACTCTTCTTCGGACTCAGCTGGTAAGTCAGCTTCGACTTGCTCTGGTTTAACAGACTCGGACGTTTCTAACTCCGGCTCATCCGACATAGACGCCAATGCGTCTTCTTCACTAAACTCAGGAAGATCCAGCTCGTCAAAATTGAACTCTTCTTCGGACTCAGCTGGCAAGTCGGCTTCAATTTGTTCTGGTTCAACGGACTCGGACGTTTCTAACGCAGGTTCGCCAGCCATAGATGCTAGAGCATCTTCTTCGCTGAATTCTGGAAGATCTAGCTCATCAAAATTGAATTCTTCTTCTGAATCGTTGGTCGACTCAGTTTCCGGCTCCAATTCAGGTTCATCCAGTAGCCAATCTTCTTCTTGTGGAACACCGAATTCATTTTCTATTGTATTTGGTGTCGGTGTGAAGGCTGGAATGTCTTCCTCTTGCTCAACGTGAGGCTGTACCTCAGCATCGGACTCCACGGATGGTTCTTGTGTTGAATCAGTATCGGTAGCCTCTTGTTGTAGTGATGAAGCTTCCTCTATCTCCGTTTGTGTTTTTTCAACTTGCTGCGGTAAATCGTCTTCACTATCAAATAGAGCGTCAAGTTCAGCAGAAAAATCCGCTTTTTCTTGTTCTGTTGGCAGAAGTTCTTCACTGTCTGACTCAAATAGGTCGTCTAGCTCGCTCATTAAAGGATCATTCTCTGGTGAGAGGTCCTCTAAATCACCAAGAAATTCATCGCTGCTAAATGGCTCTGAAGCAGCCTCTGGCTCGGTTAATGGTTGCTCTTTTGCAGCTTGTTGCGTGTCTGGTTGGCTTTCACTTAATAAAGCGTCGATGTCCAATCCAGACTCAATGTCCTGATCTTCATGAGTTTGTTCTGACTCAACTACGGAAGATGGCTTTTCGTCGGCGTCTGGCTCACCAAAACCAAGTGATTTCAGTAACTCTTCCTCTTCCGATTTATTCTGCTCTGGGCTCTCGTCCTCTCGAATCAGATCATCAAACGGATCTAAATCAGCTTCCGTCTCTTCATCAAGTTCAGAGGTAACATCATCAATGAGTTCATCCAGTAAGTCTGTGCTATCTGCGTCTAACTCTTCGATCGAGTCATCACCTTCAAAACCAGAGATTGCTTCTAGCTCGTTTAGTGGATCAAACTCGTCTGTGTCATCTTCATCAAAATCAATGAGTTCATCGAGTAGCTCTGTACTGTTTTCATCTAGAACAGGACCTTCATTGGCGTCAGCTTCTCGAACTTCCGATTCGCTAGCCGGTTGTTCATACTGGGCCAATAGCTTATCGATATCGTCGTCAGATGCCTCTCCTACACTAAAGTCATCATCCGACACAGGCTGTTTTAACTCAGGCTCATCAGTATCTAAATCGAAGTCATCGTTGCCAAGTTCAGCAAACAAGTCATCAAGCATATCCTGGTCGACAGTGTCACTTGGTAACTCTTCTGACGGCTCATCGGCTGCAAGTAACTCGGCAAATGCGTCGTCTGAAAGCGAGTCTGATTTCTCATTCGTATCATCCGAAAGATCGAAGCCAGACTCATCGTCATCGAGCACTTCTAGTTCTGGAGCAACCTCATCTAAGGCTCGCTCCATTTCTTCTAAACCAAGCGCTTTTTCTTCGCCGTTGACTTGGATACCATTGTTCGATGATTCAAACTCATCCAGACCAACATCTAGGTCGCCGTCATCGCCAATATCTGCAAATGGGTCATCGTCCCCTTCCAGATTGAAATCAAGTTCTTCATCGTCGAGGTTAGCAAAGACGTCTTCTTCTAAATCTGACTTCTCTTCTTGTAAAGACTGTGTGTTGATATCTTCATCTGCAAACAATTCATCATCAAGCGTGAGCTCTTCATCAAGCTCATCCGCCGCCGCTAAACCGATTGGCGCTGCAAGAGGATCAACGTTTTGCTGTTCCTGTGCAGCCGCATCTTCCTCTTTCGCTTTAGAGCGTCGACCAAGAAGCATAACAACTAGCAACGCAATCAAAGCACCAGGAATTAATGCCGCAAGACCAACAAGCCAACCATTCGACAAAATTTTGTCCATGGTGCTTGGTTGCATGCGTTGTTGTTCAGCAAGGCGCTGGCGTTCTTCAGCAAGCAGCTTCTCGACTTCTGAGCGAATGCGTTCTTCGTCATTCAGCTCGCTTTTCAAAGTTTCGACTTCGCTTTGCACTTCTGACAGCATCAATCGAAGACGATGGTTCTTCTCTTCTAATGAGTCTAATTCACTTTGTGAGCCTTGAAGTTTGTCCTTTAGCGCACTGACCTGCTTTTCACCCTGCGGAGAGGTAGTTACTGGTGGCGCAGGGATGACGGGTATTGTTTTCGGAGTTGGTTTTGGCTCCGTTGCTGCCACTGTCTCTGGCTTAGCCGCAGGCTTGGGTTCTACTTTAATTTGTGGCTTTGGTTGCTCGGTGACTCGTTGTGCTGGCGTCGCTCTATTTGTCGGCTTCGGCTGTTTTAACTTAGCTTCATGCGCCTTCATAATCGCAACAGCTTGCGCTGTGGTCGCGCTTTGCACTTGCTCTAGAGAAGGTACTCGTAGCCGACTACCTGGGATCAATTCATGAATGTTTTGGTTCTCAAACGCTTGAGGGTTAATTCGGTAAATGGCAAGAAGCGTTTGTTGAACGGTAACACCGCGTGAAGGTCGTAATTCTGAAGCGATCGACCATAGTGTTTGATTTTCACCAGTCGGACCAAAGAAACGTGACGGTTGAGTATTCGCAGGAGGAGCAGGTAATGCTCGCTCAATATCTTCAGCATAGCTCGGAGATGATTGCACTTCACCAGACGGTCCAACAAGACGAATTCCTTCGGCTTGAACCACTGATGATGTCTGAGTCGCGCTCATCAACACAAGGGCTGCTAACAAACGCTTATAATTTTGACGCATAGAAGGCTCAGTTTTGTGCTAAATACAATTTGAAATGGTGATCGGTTAAATATATCGGATATCGCATGCAAAACTATAGCGTTGAGAATAAAAAATGTGTGGCTCTCGCCATATTCGTACTAATCTCACACTATTTTGTTTCGTTCGTACAAAAAAGCCTCGCACTGTGCGAGGCTTTGAAATGAACTGTAAGCGACTTAGTAGTAATCGCGGATCAGAACTTCTGCGATTTGCACCGCGTTAGTTGCCGCGCCTTTACGCACGTTATCAGCAACAACCCACAGGTTTACGCCGCTATGATGGCTGATATCGTTACGGATACGGCCAACCATTACATGGTCTTTACCGCCCGCATCGCGAACTTGTGTAGGGAAGTCTTCACCGTGGAACACTTCGATACCGTCAGTTTGTTCAAGCAAGTTAACGACTTCTTGTGCATCGATAGGTGAACGAGTCTCAATGTGAAGTGCTTCTGCGTGACCGTAGAATACAGGAACACGTACACACGTTGGATTGACTGTGATTGATGGATCGTTAAAGATCTTCTGTGTTTCCCACACCATTTTCATTTCTTCTTTGGTGTAGCCGTTTTCCATCATTTGATCGATTTGTGGAATACAGTTAAACGCGATCTGTTGAGAGAATTGCTTCTTGTCTGCAGGCAGACCGTTTAGCAGCTTCGCCGTTTGACCTGCTAGCTCATCGATACCCGCTTTGCCTGCACCAGACACCGATTGGTAAGTTGATACGTTAATACGCTCAATGCCCACCGCGTCGTGAATTGGTTTTAGTGCCACCAGCATTTGGATGGTTGAACAGTTCGGGTTCGCAATGATGTTACGGTTACGAAACTCTGCAATCGCTTCTGGGTTTACTTCAGGCACGACAAGAGGAATGTCGTACTCGTAACGGAAGTGTGATGTATTGTCGATAACAATCACGCCTTCATCAGCGGCAATTGGAGCCCACTTGGCTGATAGCTCACCACCAGCAGAAAACAGTGCGATATGCGCTTGAGACCAATCGAACTCTTCTACGTTTTGAACGCGTACCGTTTTACCATTGAAGCGGTAAGTCTTGCCTTCGCTGCGCTCACTCGCGAGTAGGAAGATTTCGCCTACTGGGAATTTGCGCTCTTGAAGCACATCCAAAATTGTTTCACCGACCGCACCGGTCGCACCTAAAATGGCAACATTATATTGCTGGCTCATTGACTTACCTCAATCTGAAAACCTAGTTCTGCTAATGGAGCAAGGTTACATGTTTTGTTACCCACTAGCGTGACAGCGCTGTATTCACGGCGATCCCAGTAGTTTTTACGCATCAGGTCAAAAGCGCCTGGCTTACTGATTTCACGGCGGAAAAGAGCGTCATCTCTACGCACATCATAGATTAACTGCGTGATGTTATGCAGTGTTGCTTCGTCCCAAGCTCTGTCCAATACCATAGTAGGAACAGGCGCGGTTGGCAGTAAATCGCTGGCATGCGCACGTAATTCGTTATTTAAGAACTCACAATAGCTGTTGAAAATCATCGTCGTACCGCGAGCTTTCCCTTCCAGACCATAGCCTGCAACGTGAGGGGTTGCGAATGCTAGCAGAGGCAGAAGCTCCATATCAACCTCTGGTTCAAATTCAAATACGTCAAGTGCCGCTATAAAGCCATCGTTTTTCAAAAGACGTTGCTTCAAAGCAGCGTTGTCAACGATGGGACCTCGAGCCGCGTTAATCAAAATTTGATCGCTGCGGAGACCATTTAACACCTTCTCATCAATCAAATGATGCGTTGGGTATGGGCCATCTTTGGTGATTGGCGTATGTAGTGTAATGATGTCTGAGCTTTCAATCAGTTCTGTCAACGGAGTAAAGCTACGAGGATCACCAGCCTCTTGTTTGAATGGGTCATTGATGAGAACTTTAATACCCATGCCTTTCAAACATTTCTCTAGGTAGCTACCTACTTGGCCTGCACCAATAATACCTACCGTCTTGTCAAATACCGAGAAACCTTGTTGCTGAGCGAGTACCATCATCACGCTGAACGCGTATTCCGCTACACCCACTTTGTTACACCCTGGCGCAGCAGTGAAGAAAATGCCTTTCTCTTTTAAGAGTGCTTGGTCAACATGATCCATGCCTGCCGTGGCCGTACCAACAAACTTCAGCTTGTTTGCTTTGCTGATCAGGTCAGCATTCACTTTGGTGACAGAGCGAATCATTAGGGCATCAACATCCACTAAATCATCGGCGGTCAGTGTACGACCTGGTTTTAGAATTACGTTACCGAGTTGGCTGAATAGCTCTTCAGCATACGGCATATTTTCATCAACAATAATTTTCATAGCGCCAGCGTTCTAACATCCATTTGTAAGAGTTCGTTTATTCGCAAGATGCGAAACTAAAGCGATTGTGCCCTTTTCCCGAAAAATCTCAAGATATAACACCAATAAACCTCAAGGAGGTAACTCCTATAGAATCGATTGCCGGGAAGCCTAGAGAAAAGCAGAAACAGAGAAAAGAAAAAGCCCGGCTAAATAGCCGGGCAAAGTTCCAGAACAAAAGGATCCTATCCCGCTCTCCATGGGATAGAGTCTGCGTCTGTTCGATCAGTGTGACTGATCAAGCTCTGGAAACTGGATTGTTGGCGTTTACAGTACTCTCGCAAGGCGCCAACAAATTCAGTTAACCTTGGTACTTTTTAATAACCAAAGTTGCGTTTGTGCCGCCAAAGCCAAAGCTGTTTGACATTACGGTCGTTAACTCTGCATCACGTGCTTCTGTCACTATGTCCAGACCTTGTGCTGCTTCGTCCAAGTTTGAAATATTGATGCTTGGAGCAATGAAGTTTTTGTCTAGCATAAGTGTTGAGTAAATTGCTTCGTGCACGCCCGCTGCGCCGAGTGCGTGGCCAGTCATTGCTTTTGTTGCAGAGATTGCAGGGCTGTTCTCACCAAACAATTGTTGGATAGCACCAAGCTCTTTCACGTCACCAACTGGTGTCGATGTACCGTGCGTGTTGATGTAATCCACACCATCAACGTTTTGCATCGCCATCTTCATACAACGAATTGCGCCTTCACCTGATGGCGCTACCATGTCGTAGCCATCTGATGTCGCACCGTAACCTACGATTTCACCGTAGATTTTCGCACCACGTGCCAGTGCGTGCTCTAGTTCTTCAATAACCAGCATGCCGCCGCCGCCCGAGATAACAAAACCGTCACGGTCTGCATCGTATGTACGAGATGCTTTGTCTGGCGTGTCATTGTATTTGGTTGACAGTGCGCCCATCGCATCAAACATCATAGTTTGAGACCAATCTAGCTCTTCGCCGCCACCAGCAAAAACAATATCTTGTTTGCCTAGTTGAATAAGCTCCATAGCATGGCCGATACAGTGTGCAGATGTTGCACATGCAGAGCTCATTGAGTAGTTCACGCCACGAATCTTAAATGGCGTAGCAAGACAAGCAGAAACAGTAGAAGACATAGTACGAGGAACCATGTAAGGACCAACTCGCTTTACGCCTTTTGCGCGCATCGTGTCTGTCGCTACCGTTTGGTTGTATGCAGAAGCACCGCCAGAACCTGCAACGATACCGGTACGATCGTTTGAAACCTGCTCTTCTGTAAGACCAGCGTCTGCGATTGCTTGCTCCATTGATAGGTATGCATAAGCAGCCGCATCACCCATAAAGCGCATCTGCTTACGGTCGATGTGTTCCGCCGGGTTGATTTTTAGGTCACCCCATACTTGCGAACGAAGACCGTGTTCTTTGAACTGCTCAGATGCAGTGATGCCAGATTTGCCCGCTTTAAGAGACGCTAGAACTTCTTCGACGTTGTTACCGATACTTGAAACAATACCCATACCGGTGATTACGACTCGTTTCATTATGACATTCCTATAATTCAAAAATCCGCTAGATGATAACTAAGATAGTCAACAAAAGTGGTCAGCTTTCCCATAAATTCGTACAATCGCCCCATTCTTACCGCGCCAAATCACAAATTTGCACCATTATGACTTCAATAAAAAACGCAGAACTTGGTTGGAACGAAGCTGGTACTCCGGTTTCAGACCAATTTGATGATGTTTACTTCTCTAACGTAAACGGTCTTGAAGAGACACGCTACGTTTTCTTAAAACAAAATCATCTCCCAGAAAGATGGCAGGAATTTGACCAAAGACGTTTTGTCATTGGTGAAACAGGATTTGGCACGGGATTAAACTTCTTAGCAGTATGCCAGTGGTTTAGTGAGTTTCGTCGTCAGCATCCGGACGCAACATTGAAAGAGCTGCATTTTATTAGCTTTGAAAAATACCCATTAAGCAAAGCCGATTTAAAGAAGGCGCATGAAGCTTGGCCTGAGCTAGCTGAATACGCGGAAAAGTTACAAAAGCACTACCCTGCTGCTGTGCCGGAGTGTCATCGCATTGTTTTAGAAGACGGCGCAATCACACTCGACCTTTGGTTTGGTGACATTAAAGACTGCATGCCGCAAGTCCCATACAACGAACAAGGTTTGATTGATGCTTGGTTCTTAGATGGATTCGCGCCAAGCAAAAACCCTGAGATGTGGAACCAAGGCCTGTTCAACAACATGGCAAAGCTAGCCAAGCAAGATTGTACAGTTGCCACGTTTACCGCAGCAGGCTTTGTACGTCGTGGTTTGAACGAAGCTGGCTTTACAATGAAAAAGGTGAAAGGTTTCGGCACTAAGCGAGAAATGATCGCCGGCTCTATGGAGCAACGTGAAAAGCAGTCGAACCATCTCCCTTGGTTCAATCGCTCAGCATCTAGCAATCTTGATTCGATTGCCATCATTGGTGGTGGTATAGCTAGCGCGGCGTTAGCGAAAACGTTAGTTCGTCGTGGCCAAAACGTCACCCTTTACTGTAAAGACAAACAACCAGCCAAAGGAGCTTCAGGCAATCGACAAGGAGCCGTTTATCCACTGCTTAATGGCCCGCACACGGGTGTTTCACGAGTGTTTGCTCCTGCATTTTTGTTCGCACGTCAGTTTGTTGAACAAGCAGCACAAGAGATCGATTTTGATCATGACTGGTGTGGCGTAACTCAGTTGATGTGGGATGACAAATCCACAGACAAACTGGAGAAAATACTTGCGGGTAACTTCACACCAGAGCTCATTCACAAGCTGTCCGCCGAGGAGACTGCGAACACTATCGGGTTACCTATTGATATGGCATCTGTGCACTACCCAATGGGAGGGTGGCTGTGCCCTGCCGAGTTAACTCGTGGGTTAATTAAACAATTGGAGCAGACGTCGTTACTCTCAACAAAGTTTGAACACCATGTTGAGGCATTAGATTGGGATGAAAAGCGTCTGCTCTGGCTACTAACGGCGAGTGGTCAAACATTTGAGCACTCAACGGTTGTGATTGCGAACGGCCATGAGTTCCAGACATTGAGTCAAACCGCTTCCCTCCCAATGGGGCAGGTGAAAGGACAAGTCAGTCATGCGCCAGCAACCGAAACGCTGAGTCAGCTGAAAACGGTGTTGTGTTACGACGGTTACATGACTCCTGTTAACCCAAGTAATCAACACTTGTGTATCGGTGCAAGCTACGACCGCAGTCACCTTGACTACGAATTTGATGAAAACGCCCAAAAAGATAATGCGGAAAAGCTAGTGAAATGTGTACCGAATCAAACATGGGCAAAAGAGGTAGATATCACTGGTAATCAATCTCGCCAAGGTATTCGTTGTGTTAGCCGAGATCACTTACCATTTGTCGGAAATGTGGGTGACTTTGAGACGATCAAAACGCAATACGCCAACTTACAAAATCAAAAAGAAGAAGAGGTAGAAACCATTCATCAGTACCCTAACCTATTCTGCTTCTTAGGTTTAGGATCTCGTGGACTGAGCTCTGCACCATTATTAGCTGAAGTGTTGGCCTCCCAGATCTGTGGGGACCCGCTGCCATTACCTGTTGATATATTGACCGAACTTCACCCAAGTCGAATGTGGGTTCGTAAACTAAGAAAAGGCAAAGCCATTACCGAGCTGTAAGAGTATTCTCTCGTTTTAATTCCCGACACAGATACGTGTCGGGAATCGCTAACTCATTAAGTCGCTCGTACTGAGATTACTTCAGCAGTGCAACTGCCTGTTTCACTTGCTCTGCCACTTCTGGGTTTACAACCTTACCCGATTCCACGTCAAAATTTTCGTAGAAGCTCGGCACAGATAACGATGCCTTTACATCCGCGCCAAAAAATTGAGCAGAACCTGTCGCCGCCGCAAGAACACTTTGTGCACCACCGGGACCTGGGGAAGTTGCTAAATAAACGACAGGTTTGTTTTGAAATACATTACGCTCAATGCGCGTCGCCCAATCGAACAAGTTTTTATAGGCCGCTGGGTACGAACCGTTATGCTCTGCGAAGGAAACAACGATAGCGTCAGCCTCCGCCAAGTCACGTAAAAACGCGACAGCCCCTTCAGCTTGACCTATTTCTTTCTCTTTGTCCTCGCTAAACATTGGCGCTTGATAATCGTTTAAGTCTAGAACATTCACTTGAGCGCCTTCGACTTGGTTTGCTGCGTATGTAGCAAGTAGTTTGTTGATTGAGGTAGAGCTGGTAGATGCACCAAATGCGACAATTTTCATGGTTGTAATCCTTTGTTCACGTTTTATGCTGATCAGAATAAAAGTTGAACAGTTTCGCTACAACCACAAAAATTTTATGGAGAGGTTCGAATTTTTCGAAGTAGTAAATGACTAGGATTAAATAAAGGGAGAACGCTGCTTAGGGACTAAGCCTGAGCCTGGAGCTCTTGCCACAAATCACTGACAATCACGCGATCGGCCGGGCTTAACTCGGTACGCGCATCTTCTAAGCTGCTCTCAATGCGTGACTTCAGCTCAGTAATATCGCTAATCCCTTCTTCTTCACAAGACGCCGCGGATAAAGAGATGTGACCACGTAAATAACCACCAGCAAACAATTCATCGTCAGATGCTGTTTCAATTCGAGCATCAATCAGTTCCAGTAGTTTTTCTTCAAATTCAATAATCATGGTGTATCTCTGAGGTTATTAGTGGTTATTTAACGCAAAAGTCCGACGCTTCCAATGGCTTAGTTTGATAAAATGCGCGCAGGGCATCAGAAAGCATTTTCACTCGCAAAGGCAAGCCAACGTCCAAAATACCTAGCACTTCTTTATGCACTTTTTTCATAAAGCCGAGCCTATCTGGTTCAAAATCGCCGTGTAGATTGTCACAACTCACCGTAAAAGGGAAGCCAGCGCTTTGTGCCAGAATCCATTCATAAGCTTGAGGTCGCACTTCAACTTTCTCAAACTCCGCTTGAACTTCTGCTGTTCGCCCATCAGGTTCATACCAATAACCAAAATCTTCCAGCAAACGACGCTCTGGACCAGCCACACACCAATGCGAGATCTCGTGTAAAGCAGAGGCGTAAAAACCCCGAGCAAAAATAATCCGATGATGAGGGTGTTCATCATCAGCAGGAAGATAAATAGGCTCATCACCACCTAACTCTAATTTCGTATTAAATTGTTCTAAAAAGGTGTCATTAAAAATGGTGATTAAGTCTTGGTATTCGTGGGTCATCGTCGAGTTTGTACTTCAGTTTGACATGCGCTGCATATTGTCGCTGTTTTTAGCTATGAGGTAAAGGCACCCCCACATTTTTGGTTATTAGTTGAATTTATCTGAAGGTCGCTTTCTCCATACAATTTCTCATTCGTCAGCGTACTTATTTACCACTACACTCTCGCCTTATTTTGATGCCGTTCAAACCGCTATTTTTAAGCCGTTTGATTACAAGCATGTTGCTGGTTTTAATCACTTTTTAAGAGAGATAGAACCGTTTGTAAGTGTTGTTACTTCGCCTACGCTGATTCTCGTAGAACGTAGTGACTTTTTACGTTGAGTGTTTCCCTATGTTGCTAAGTGTGTTGTATATCATTGGTATCACGGCTGAAGCCATGACAGGTGCGTTAAGTGCTGGTAGAAGAAAGATGGACTGGTTTGGTGTTATGTTGGTGGCCAGCGCAACGGCCATTGGTGGTGGCACCGTACGTGACATTCTATTAGGCCACTACCCTCTTGGTTGGGTAAAAAACCCAGAGTTCCTTGCAATTACGTGTGTTGCAGGTGTGCTAACAACAGGTTTAGCGAAATGGGTGATTAAGCTAAAAGGCCTGTTCATTCGCCTCGATGCATTAGGTTTAATCGTGTTTAGTATCATCGGAACAAAAATTGCGATGGGCATGGGCTTGCACCCTGGTATTTGTATGGTTTCAGCGTTAGTAACTGGTGTATTCGGTGGGCTACTTCGCGACTTGATCTGTCGCCAAACACCATTGGTACTGCATGAAGAGCTTTACGCTTCTGTCGCTCTTATCGCATCAGGAATGTACTTAGCGCTATTAGAATTCAATGTTCCCGATGTCACTGCCACTATTATTACACTGGTTACTGGTTACATGTTGCGTATGGCTGCGGTACGCTTTAAGTGGCGTCTGCCTTCTTTTCATTTGGAAACCGAAGGCTCGATTCATTAAGCAAAAACTACTTAAACAAAAAAGGTTGCCTGATAAAATTGTGCCACCCGCGATTCAGTGAGTGGCATAATTTTATATTCAGTCATCCTGAACAGCGACGAAGGAGCATGATTCAGGATCTATTATCCGAGCACTCTGTTGTCAGAGATGTTTCTTTCTCTTTTCATCGCGCTGAAATTAGATTCCTAGTCTCGCTATAGCTCGCTGGAATGACACAAAGCTCTTAAATCTTCGGTGTTTCAGTTGTTACGCCATGGTTTTGACCACGGTGGCGTAGTAAATGATCCATCACCACAATAGCCAGCATCGCTTCTGCGATAGGCACAGCACGAATACCCACACATGGGTCATGACGACCTTTGGTGATCAACTGAGTTGGTTCACCTTCTTTTGTGATGGTCTCACCCGGCACAGTGATACTTGATGTTGGCTTAAGCGCAATGTTTGCGACAATGTCTTGACCAGTCGAGATACCACCAAGAATGCCACCCGCATGATTACTACCAAAACCTTCAGGAGCAAGCGTATCACGGTGCTGACTGCCTTTTTGGTTTACCACCTCGAAACCGTCTCCGATTTCCACGCCTTTCACCGCGTTGATGCTCATTAGTGCGTGCGCGATGTCTGCATCCAAACGGTCAAATACGGGTTCCCCAAGACCAACAGGCACGTTAGTTGCCACAACCTGGATTTTTGCGCCAATAGAGTCGCCTTCTTTTTTCAGGTCACGGATAAGTTGGTCAAATGCTTCTACTTTGTCAGCATCAGGGCAGAAGAATGCATTGTTCTCGATTTCGCTCCAATCTACCTTGTCGATAGATACATCACCCATTTGTGACAAGTAAGCACGAATCTCAACACCAAACTCATCTTTTAAGTATTTCTTCGCGATTGCACCAGCCGCCACACGCATTGCGGTTTCACGAGCTGAAGAACGGCCGCCACCGCGATAGTCGCGGATGCCGTATTTTTGGTGGTAAGTGTAATCAGCATGACCCGGTCTGAACTTATCTTTGATGTCAGAGTAGTCTTTTGAGCGCTGATCGGTGTTTTCAATTAGCAAACCGATCGATGTGCCCGTGGTTTTGCCTTCAAAAACGCCAGAAAGAATTTTAACTTCATCCGGTTCACGACGTTGTGTGGTGTAACGTGATGTGCCTGGACGACGGCGGTCGAGATCGATTTGTAGATCTGCTTCTGTAATTTCCAACCCCGGAGGACATCCGTCTACGATACATCCCAGTGCGATACCGTGACTTTCCCCGAATGTCGTCACTCGGAAATGTTGTCCGATACTGTTTCCTGCCATTACTTCCTCAAGTTTTTATCGCCACGCTCTCTCAAAACAGAGCATAGCTGCTTTCCAATTCTTCGTGGATTCATAGTGGCTTTATTACGTTTTGATGTAAAGAGTTAATATCGGCGAGGTATGCATAAAAAAAACACCGAGCATAAAGCTCGGTGTTTTGATGTTTAGTGCAAGACTCTATTAGTCTTTGTACAGTTTAAACTCTTCTGCACACTCAACCAGCTGGTCACGCGTTAGCATAAATACGCCATGACCGCCGTTCTCGAACTCAATCCAAGTAAATGGAATCTCTGGATACTGTTCCATCATATGAATCATTGAGTTTCCGACTTCACAAATAAGAATGCCGTTATCTGTTAGATAATCTGGCGCGTTAGCAAGAATACGACGCACTAGTTTTAGACCATCCGTACCCGCGGCTAAACCAAGCTCAGGCTCATGCGTGAACTCATCTGGCAGGCTGTTCATGTCTTCTTCATCCACATATGGTGGGTTGGACACGATTAGATTGTATTTCTCTTTTGGAAGATCACGGAACAAATCAGAGCGAATTGGGAACACTTGCTGCTCCATACCGTGATCTTGTACGTTTTGCTCAGCCACTTGTAGAGCATCTGTAGAGATGTCGATCGCATCCACTTCTGCTTCAGGGAAAGCGTGCGCACAAGCAATCGCAATACAACCAGAACCCGTACATAGGTCCATGATGCGCGTAGGTTCTTCCACCAACCAAGGTTGGAATTCCGCTTGAATCAATTCGCCGATAGGAGAGCGTGGCACAAGTACACGCTCATCAACGAAGAACTCAAGACCGCAGAACCATGCTTTGTTTGTTAGGTATGCTGTTGGCGTACGCTCGTTGATGCGTTTTACTACGCGCTCAACAATACGCAGACGCTCGCTTGTCGTTAGGCGAGAGTTCAATACGTGCGGAGGCACATCAATCGGCAAGTATAAGGTTGGCAGGATAAGCTGAACAGCTTCATCCCACGCATTATCAGTACCATGACCGTAAAACAGGTTCGCTGCATTAAAGCGGCTTACCGTCCAACGAATCATATCTTGAAGGGTATGCAGTTCCGATACCGCTTCTTCTACAAAAATCTTATCCAAAATTGCCTCCGAAAAGCGCTACAATACTGCCAATAAAGTTTATTAATGAAATTGTTTACCTAATGAGCAAAAAAGACACCGAGAACGATGACGATTTCGCCTTGTTTCAGGAAGCAGTACAGGGCGTAAAAAAGTTGCGACAGGATACCATAATCCAGCAACCAAAAAAAAATACTAAGCAAAAAGAAATCAAGCGCTCCAACCGTGAAGCGAGTGACTCTGAATTTTACTTTTCAGATGAGTTTGTCCCTCTATTAAACGATGAAGGTCCAACTCGTTATGCACGTGACGACGTCTCCACTTATGAAGTCAAACGTCTACGTCGTGGCGTGTATGTACCGGACGTGTTCCTCGATATGCACGGCATGACACAGCAAGAAGCAAAACGCGAGCTTGGTGCGATGATAGCCTATTGCATCAAAAACGAGATTCATTGTGCGTGTGTGCAACATGGTATTGGGAAACACATCCTGAAACAGAAAGCCCCACTTTGGTTAGCACAGCATCCTGACGTTATGGCTTTTCACCAAGCGCCACTAGAATTTGGTGGTGATGGTGCGTTGTTAGTGTTGCTTTCAATTCCTGAAAAGTAACAGGCTTACCGTAGACACGATGAAACGAAAAGGCAGGGATCTCCTGCCTTTCTTATTCTGTCTCTAATTTGCAAACGCTTATTTTGGTTTAGACACTTATGGCGTAATATGCCATAGCACTTCACCATTTTGTGTTTGTAAATCATATTCAATGCACACTAGGCCTGATGTAGGAAACATCGGAGGTGTCATGTCTTTTACAAACTCTGAAGTCAGATAACCGACCAAAGGCAAATGCGATACGAACAAAAGCGAGTCCAATTGTTCGACTTCGATTAACGCACTTGCGAAATCGAAGACATGCTCGGACTGGCCATAAGGTGTAATATCTTCACAAGTTTCAATGCTTTTTGCAGAGAAATACGCACTGATCTCTTGCCAAGTTTGTTGAGCTCTAATGTACGGACTCACCAACACTTTATCGAATTGCGCAAAACCCTGTTCTTTACAGGCTCTCGCAACCGCTTCTGATTCGACTCTGCCTCTTGGGGTCAATTGTCGTGCTGCGTCTGAATCTGCAAAATGCTCGGCTTCACCGTGACGCATGATGAATATTTTCATGTTATTTCCTAGGGATAGCTAACGCTACCAAAAGGTTGACTGCTATCTTTATTAGATAGACGGGGCTAACTTTAACAATGACGAAACAAAAATACTGATATAATTATCTGTTCATTATACCAATTCGCTTGTTAAAGATAGCGACTTTCTTAACAATCTATTAAAAGAATGTACTCAGTTCATCACACTATTTAACTGTGCAATGAGTTCAGAGCATTCACTCAAACAGTTCTTCCCCATACGCAAACGCGATGGGCCTGTGCAGAAGTCTACGAATAACAAAAATACGGCAAGCAGTATTTGTCGAAACGCAAACTTTGCGCCCCCCGCGAGGGGAGCCTAAATTACTGTAATGCGAAATCTGGAGACGCATCGTGCATCTAAGTCCTAACGATTCAAATCAATACCGCTACATTACCTTGAGCAATGAACTGCGTGTACTGCTGATTCATTCCGATACAGCTCAACAGTCGGCAGCTGCTCTGGCAGTGAACGTTGGACACTTCGACGACCCAAACGATCGCCAAGGTCTGGCACACTATTTAGAACACATGCTTTTTTTGGGTACGGAAAAATACCCTAAAGTGGGCGAGTTTCAAAGCTATATTAGCCAACACGGTGGAACAAACAACGCTTGGACTGGTACAGAGCACACTTGTTTCTTTTTCAATATTGCTCCAAATGCCTTTGAAAGTGCCTTAGATCGATTTAGCCAATTTTTTACCGCACCTTTGTTTAACGAAGAAGCATTAGACAAAGAACGCCAGGCTGTCGACTCCGAATACAAGCTCAAACTCAATGATGATTCTCGTCGCCTGTATCAAGTTAACAAAGAAGTCATCAATCCAGAGCACCCGTTTTCAAAATTCTCTGTCGGAAACTTAGATACTCTTGGCGACCGAGATGGTAAATCCATCCGCGACGAAATTGTGGAGTTTCACCACTCTCAGTATTCCGCCGATTTGATGACACTGACTCTATTTGGGCCACAGTCGCTCGATGAACAGCAAGCTTGGGTAGAAACCATGTTTGCTGACATCCCAAATCACCACCTTCGTGGAAAATCGATTGATGTACCGATAGGCACTGAGGAAAGCACGGGCATTTTGGTTCAAGTCGAGCCGCTCAAAGAGTTCCGTAAACTGATTCTCACATTCCCCATGTCGGGAATGGATGCGCATTATAGCGTGAAGCCACTCTCCTACTTTGCTCACCTGTTGGGTTATGAAGGAGAAGGCAGTTTGATGCTTCAACTCAAAGAAAAAGGCTGGATTACCTCTCTCTCAGCGGGCGGCGGCGCGAGTGGCAGTAACTACCGAGACTTTACCGTAAGCTGCACCCTGACGCCAAACGGCTTAGATCATGTTGATGATATCGTTCAAGCGGTTTTTCAATACCTCTCGATGATCAAACAAGACGGGTTAGATGAATGGCGCTATCTCGAAAAACAAGCGGTATTAGAATCGGCTTTCCGCTTCCAAGAGCCATCGCGCCCAATGGATCTCGTCAGCCATCTGGTGATCAACATGCAGCACTATCAACCGGAAGACACGGTTTATGGTGACTACAAAATGGCGGGCTACGATGAGGAGTTACAGCGTTCATTGCTGCGATACTTAACCATCGATAATGTACGCGTCACTTTGATTGCTAAAGGCCTGGAATACAACCGTACTGCCGAATGGTACTTTACCCCGTACTCCGTCACACCTTTTAGTGAAGACCAACGTCGTTTCTATCAACAAATCGACCCAAGCTGGCAATTCGTCTTACCGGAAAAGAACCCTTATATTTGCTACGATCTCGACCCCATGCCACTCGAAAATGGTGATTCACTGCCAGAGTTGATTGAGGATCTCGAAGGGTTTCGGCTGTGGCATTTGCAAGATGACGAATTTCGCGTGCCTAAAGGTGTCGTTTATGTCGCTATCGACAGCTCTCATGCCGTTGCATCACCAAAGAACATCGTCAAAACGCGCTTATGTGTAGAGATGTTCCTCGATTCGCTAGCAAAAGAAACCTATCAAGCAGAAATCGCAGGGATGGGTTACAACATGTACGCTCACCAAGGTGGCGTGACCTTAACCCTCTCAGGGTTCAGTCAAAAGCTGCCTCAGTTGCTAGAAATGATTCTGCACCGTTTTGCTTCTCGAGATTTCAGCCCTGCTCGCTTTGAAACCATCAAACAACAACTGTTACGAAACTGGAGAAATGCTTCACAAGATCGCCCTATTTCGCAGCTGTTTAACGCACTTACTGGGTTACTTCAACCCAATAACCCGCCTTTCGCAACCTTAGTCGAAGCGCTAGAAGAAATCGAAGTCGATGAACTCTCGGTATTCGTAGAATCCATTCTTGCAGAACTGCACGTTGAAATGTTTGTTTACGGAGACTGGCAACGCCAGCAAGCCCATGACATGGCAACGACTTTAAAAGATGCTCTAAGAGTTAACGAGCAACGTTATGAAGAAGCACTTCGTCCGCTCATTATGCTAGGTAAAAATGGCAGTTTTCAACGTGAGGTGCATTGTAATCAGCAAGATTCCGCGGTCGTTATTTACCACCAGTGCGAGGATATTGAGCCTCGCAGTATCGCGCTATACTCATTGGCCAATCACCTTATGTCGGCAACGTTTTTCCACGAAATCCGTACCAAGCAGCAATTAGGTTACATGGTAGGCACTGGCAATATGCCGCTAAATCGTCACCCTGGTATTGTACTGTATGTGCAGTCACCTAATGCAGCACCTGCCGAGCTGGTTACCTCAATCGATGAGTTTTTAAATGCCTTTTATATGGTGCTGTTAGAGTTAAACGATTACCAATGGCACAGCAGTAAGCGCGGCTTGTGGAACCAAATAGCAACGCCGGACACCACACTTCGAGGTCGGGCTCAACGTCTTTGGGTTGCGATAGGAAACAAAGACACTGAGTTTAACCAACGTGACAAGGTACTGGCGGAGTTGAAGAAGCTGACGCGCGCAGACATGATTCGCTTCGTTGTGAACGAATTGAAACCTCGTACTGCAAATCGTTTGATCATGCACTCTCAAGGTCAAGCGCATTCGGAGGCTCCGCGCATCCATCTAGGACAAGAAATAGGATCGATTGAAGAGTTCCAACTTCGGCCAAAAGATTGCGGCTTGGGGTGATCTAGTTGCGCAGAAATAAAATTGTCGATTACTAGAATGAACCTACAAACCCATGAGGTTGTCGGTCTCATAGATTGAATCGGCACCATAATTGGCAGAAAATTGAAATTACGCCATTGCGGCTTATGCTCTAATTACCGCACTAAAAATAACTTAATGAGGTAATCATGAAAAAAGCACTTTTACTTGTGGCTCTTATACTGCCATTGGCATCTGCTCACGCTGAAATCTCAGTCAAAGGCGATGGTTTCGAACTAAGTGACGACTGTGTGCGCCTTAGCGGAGACAATGTATCCATCAAATCAGATGATTGCTCTTCAAAACAATGGAATGATAAAGACAAAAAAGGTAATAGCAGCGTTCATGGGGACGACAACCCTGGTAAAGGCCACAATAAAGATAAGAAAGACAAGAAGAAGTAACCATTTCTTATTTATGAAAAAGGCTTGCCACTGGCAAGCCTTTTTCTCTACCGAAGCAACGTTTAATAAAACGTTGTCCCTTCACCAGCTCGAGTAAGCAAACCATCACACGGCGCGTAACGATCGCCATATTTCGATGCAAACTCATTCATTTTCTCTACGAGCTCTTTAATACCAAATTGGTCCATGTAACGGAACGGACCACCCAAGAACGGTGGGAAACCAATACCAAATATCGCGCCAATATCACCGTCACGTGGCGAGCGAATGATGCCATCATCCAAACAACGTACCGCTTCATTCAGCATTGGCAGCACACAGCGCAACGCAATATCGTTATCGCTTAGCTTAGATTCAGGATCGAGCTTAAGCAGTTTGTAAACCGATTTGTCGACATCTTTCTTCTTGCCCTTGTAAGTGTAAAACCCCTTACCACTCTTGCGTCCTTTACGTCCATCATTTAACAAGATATCAAACACATCCGGGCCTTTGAATCGGTCACCTAACTCATTAACCAGAATCGGCATAATTTTCGCGCCAATGTCGACACCGACTTCATCCAGTAAGGTAATCGGGCCGACAGGGAAACCAAAGTCAAGCAACGCCGTATCAATCTTTTCGATCGGTTCGTTAGCCAGCAGAATATGCGCCGCTTCGTTCATGTATGGCGCAAGAATGCGGTTCACGTAAAAGCCCGCTTTGTCTTTCACTACGATCGGGGTTTTACCTTGCTTCTTAGCAAGTGCAACAACTGTTGAAACGGTTTCATCTGACGTCGTTTCATGCGGAATCACTTCCACCAAAGGCATTTTTTCTACTGGGCTGAAGTAATGCAAACCCACTACGTTTTCTGGACGCTCTGCTTTTTCTGCAATTTTGTGGATAGGCAACGAAGAAGTATTGGTCGCAAAGATAGTTTCTGACTTAGCGTTCGCTTCAATGTCCGCCACCATTTTTTGCTTAAGATCTAAGTCTTCAAAAACGGCTTCAATTACGACATCAATATGATTAAAACTGGTAAAGTCGACACCACCAGACAGTTGCAGCATTTTCGCTTGCAGGTCGGCCTTGGATAGAATGCGACGTTTGCGCTGTTTCTCAAATAACTTGTAGTTGTAGTTGAGCGCGTTTAAAACGCCATCGTTGCTAACGTCTTTGATGCGAACAGGTACTTTTGCTTTTGCAACAGACACATGGCTGATTCCGGCGCCCATCAGACCACCACCAAGCACACCAACTTTATGAACTGGTGCTGGTTTCGCATCCGTGCCATTTTCTTTCTTCATTTCTGTTGTGGCAAAGAAGATCGAACGGAGCGCTTTTGACTCTGAGCTCATCACAAGCTCACCGAAGCGCTTCGCTTCAAGTTCTTGACCTTTAGCGAAGCCTTTCTCTAAACCATGTTGAATAACTTCTAGAATTGCAACCGTTGCTGGATAGTTACCGCGAGTTTTTTGATTCGTTTTCTTCGCAGCTTGCTCAAATACAAACTTGCGCCCTAGCCCGCTACCAGACATCACCTTTTCTTTCGTCGATAGCTTTTTCGTGCCCTTGTTTTTACCTTTGTCGATAAACTGTTTTGCTACGTGGAGCAAAATGGTGTCAGGCACACAGGCGTCCACAACGCCCAATTTTTTAGCTTTCTTCGCACGAAGTTGTTTACCCGTCAGGATCAAGTCCAACGATGGTAACAGGCCAATCAAACGTGGCAGACGCTGAGTACCACCAGAACCTGGCAATAAACCAAGTTGTACTTCTGGCAGACCTAAACGCGTTTTGTCAGAATCCGTACAAACACGATAATCACATGCAAGAGCCAGTTCTAAACCACCGCCCAAACATGGGCCATGAATGGCCGCAACGACAGGATACGGTAAGTCCGATAGCTGCTGGAACAACTCCTGACCCTGCCTTGCTAAGGCTTCCGCTTCACTTGCTGTGGTGCATGCTTCTAGCATTCTAACATCTGCGCCCGCAACAAAATTGTCCGGTTTTAGGGAGTGGATGATCATCCCTTTAATACCACTGGAGTCTTTTAGCTGAGCAAAAATTTCTTTCATTTCGTCAGCAAAAGCCGCCTGCAGCGTATTCATTTTTTCATTAGGAACATCGATGGCTAACCAAGCAATATTTTGCTCATCAACCTTTAGACTAAATGCTTTTTGCTCGCTCATTACTCAACCTCCAGAATCATTGCCGCACCAAGACCACCAGCAGCACATGCGGTATTCAATGCAATACCACCGCCACGGCGTTTTAGCTCTCGTAGGGTTTGCGTCATCATACGCGCACCAGTCGCAGCAAATGGGTGACCATAAGCAATTGATCCGCCAAGCACGTTGAACTTATCCATGTCAATTTCACCAATCGCTTTTGAGCGACCAAGGTTTTCTTGAGCAAACTTATCGGAAGCAAACATCTTCACATTCGCCAATGCTTGAGCAGCAAAGGCCTCGTGCATGTCGATCAACGTCAGGTCTGACAGTTCCAAGCCTGTATTTTCAAGCACTTTCGCTGTGGCATAAGTCGGCCCCATCAGCATGTCCTTTTCCACGCCGATAGCAGAGAATGCATAACCTCGGATGTAACCAAGGATCTCCATTCCGAGCTCTTTCGCTTTACCTTCTCGCATCAACATCACTGCCGCACCACCATCAGTCAATGGCGTACTGTTCGCTGCCGTAACACTGCCATACTGACGATCAAACGCAGGTCGCAATTTCGCGTATCCCTCAACCGTTGAGTCATGACGGATATTGTTGTCTTCCGAAATCCATTTTTTGTATGGTTCAGGGAAAGCCGTCATCACTTCATCTTGGATTTTTCCTTCTTTCCAAGCTTGAGAAGCCAGCGTATGAGAACGATGTGCAAGCGCATCCTGTTCTGCGCGAGAAATACCATGTGTTTTAGCCATTTGCTCTGCAGTTTGTCCCATGGATAAACCCGTAGAGTACTCTGCTACTGCTGGTGGCACTGGCATCAGGTCTTTAAAGCTCAAGTTTTTGAGGATACTAAGCTTCTGACCCATTGTTTTTGTCTTACTAAGAGCAAGCAGATTAGCGGCCAATTTCTTTGATACGCCAATAGGCAGGACGGAAGAAGAGTCTGCACCGCCAGCAATACCAATATCGATGGTTCCCGCCATGATGCTTTCTGCGACATTAACCGCCGCTTGAAAACTCGTTGCACACGCTCGAGTCACACTGTAAGCATCAGTATGGATGTTCATACCGGTGCCTAACACGATTTCTCGTGCGATGTTTGGCGCTTCAGGCATTTGTACTACTTGTCCAAATACCACTTGTTCGATTAGCTTCGGATCAATATCTGTTCGAGCAAGCATTTCGCTTACTACCATTTTCCCTAAATCGACCGCTGGCACTTGGCTAAATTCCGTGCTTTGACGAGCAAAGGGAGTTCGAAGCCCCGCGACAATAGCGACACGCTCACCATTGCGTGTTTTTACTTCCTGCTTGCCCATTGTTTCTCCTTAAATACAAGAGGTCTGACCTGATGCATTGTAATGAATTTGTTAAATTTATCAAACGTGCGTTTAAATAAACGTGAAGCAAGTAGTTCAATTACTCTACTTCTTTGATTCTTATGCGATTACTAATGGTTAACTATAGAGAGTTAAAACGGTAAGAGGTATACGGAAAGTAAAATCGAAGCAAAAAAAAAAAACCACACATAACTGTGTGGTCGGAATATCTATAAAACAATTAACTTACGCCAATTGAAAAGTAATCAGTTTCCTGATTAGGAGAAAGTAAAGTCAGCCTTCAAAAGGAAGTGTCATCTTGCTCAACATGTTAGTCGCAATGACTAACGAGATGACAAGGTGTACTATAACCCCTTCACTGCTTGATATTTTGAAATAGATCAATTTTATAGTGATTTTACGAGTTTTAAGCTCACCTAAAGCGATTATTGATTCAAAACAATTCAAGAATCCACCATCAGAAGTCCCTTTTAATGCTCCATCGAGTGAACTTATCCAAGCCATTGATTACTAATGATGATATTGTTAACAATATATATCAATTCGTGTTCGATGATATCTGACATTTGCGTATACACTTTTAGGTAACCACATGGCTTATTGTGTCAAAGGGGTTGCATGACAAATCCTGCAACCAAAACCGCTAAGCGATGAAGCAAGTAAAGTCATGCTCAGAACAAATAAGAAACTCACAGAGCGAGGATGGAGGCTCCTGTGGCCATATTAAAAATGTTTGGAAAGAAAAATTCCAACAGTCCGGTCAACTCTGATATGGACAAGCAAAGAAAATACGAAGCGCTCGTCCGAGGGTATCATCGTGACTTGTACCGCTACGCATATTGGTTGTGCAAAGATAAAGCGGTCGCGGAAGATCTAGTTCAGGAAACCTGTCTTAGAGCTTGGAAGTCACTCGATAGCCTCCAAGACGAAAAAGCTGCCAAGTCTTGGCTCATCACAATATTGAGACGAGAAAATGCGCGCCGCTTCGAACGTAAACAATTTGATTTAGTTGATATCGATGATTACGGCAATGATGCTAAAGTCAGCGATGACTCACATCATCAGCAAGAATGGCTGCAGGCACAGATCATGAAGCTCGATGTTGAATACCGTGAGCCTTTATTTCTCCAAGTTGTCGGTGGTTTCAGTGGAGAAGAAATTGGCGACATTCTTGATTTAAATAAAAACACAGTGATGACTCGACTATTTCGCGCTCGTAATCAACTTAAAGAGATGTTGGATTCTCAAGATACCAAGAGAGGACAAAAGAATGGATGATTTAGAATTTCGTCGTCGTATTTTGTCGGATCCAAAACAAAAGGATGAAGAGATTCTGCAAGCTTTAGCTGGTAGCGACGCCAACAATAAGTTTGTTGATGACGTTTTGGATCTCGATGTAAAAATTAAACAAGCCATGAATGTGGATGTACCCGAAGATCTCGCAGATAAGATTTTATTTAGCCAGACGTCGAGTGCACTTGATGAAGAGAAGGTCGTCAGACCAAACTTTGTCCGCAAAGCAATGGCACTTGCCGCTTCTATTGCGTTCACCGCAGGGTTATTAGTTGGTCAAGTAAACTGGGGAAATGTTTTGGTGTCTCCAGCACAAGCCAGTTTAGCGGATACCGCGATGAAACACGTAATTCATGAAGAACCGTTTGTTCGTCATCTTGATGAGGATGTACCGAGCTCGCAAATTAATGCGAAAATGTCGCCATTTCATTACCAGTTTAGTGAAAACTTTCCATATCACGTTTACTACCTAAACCACTGCGGTTTTGGTGAATCCAATGCGGTGCATATGGTGTTCCAAGGTCCAAAAGGTAAAGTAACGTTATTTATTACTGGTATTCCAAGCGAACAAAGTACCGACTTTAATAAGGATGGCATGACCGGAATCGTTCAGCCCGTTGGGAGTTCAAGCCTGATTTTAGTCGGGGAAGAAGGTGAAAATATTGATGCTATCGCTACGACTCTTGCATCAATGATTAAGCCGATGTAACAACTTCGACGATTTCCAGCCTTCAAAAGGTTAAATGCCGCTAAATGATCTTATTTAGCGGCATTTTTGTATAAATAGAACGCAAAACATTCACCACCGCTATACCATTTAGAGCTTAAACTCTAAATTATGCATTTTAAGTGCAATTTCCCGTCTTTTAGACATCATTTCTGCAATTTTTATTCAATTTTATCCAATGGTCGGATTTGTCCAAGCAATTATTGATACTACTATCTGCGCCACTGAGCAAAAGCTCAATTTATCGTCCAAAGAGACGAATCTAATAAGGAAAAACAAATGACTCAGAACACGCGTCTGTTTAAAAAGACTCTCCTAGCAGTAACGGTAGCTTTTGCCTCAGGTCAATCGATGGCAGCGGGTTTCCAAATCAACGCTCAATCAGCAACTGGCATCGGCCGTGCATTTGCTGGTGATGCAGTAATCGCAGATAATGCAGCAGTAATGGCTCGTAACCCAGCAGCAATGGCTCTGTTTGATAAAATGGAACTGTCGCTAGGTTTCGAAAGCATTACTTCAATGATTGAAGTGAAAGATGCGAAATATTGTGGTTCAACGTGCCAAGTAGCACCAACACTGTTCAAGCCTGTCGACTCAAACTATGACGACGCTGGCGATACTTCTATTGCACCGAACATTCATCTAATCGTTCCTGTAAATGACAAGTTTGCATGGGGCGTAAACGCATACTCTAATTTCGGTACTAAAACAGAATTCGACAATAGCTTTGCGGCAAAAGAATATGGCGGCTTAACTGATGTTAAGAGCGTAAACTTTGGCCTTGCAGGTTCTTACCGTCTCAATGAACAATGGAGCTTTGGTGCTGGTTTAGATTTAATCTACGGCCAAGGTACAATGAAGCGTGAACATGCTGCAATAGGCACACTCGTCGATGTGGACGAAGCTGATGGTTGGGCTGTAGGTTTCAATGTTGGTACTGTGTACGAGCTAGATGAAAACAATCGATTTGGTCTTGCATACCGTCATAGTCCAGAAATGGAAGCAAAAGACGATAAAGGTCAAAAAATCACACTACCTTTACCAGATATGGCCGAGTTCTCTGGCTTCCACAAAATTCAAGACACTAAGTTTGCTGTACACTACAGCATCCAATACATTGGCTGGGAAACTTTCGATCAAATTGAATTCTCTAACTTAAAAGGCTCTCCTCTTGGCTCATCGTACGATAAACAGTACCAGTGGCAAGATGGGTGGCACTACTCGATTGGTGGTACATATTACCTAAGTAATAACTGGACACTTCGTGCTGGTTACATGTACGACACGAGCGCCCAAGCTGACTTAACGTCTGTTTCCGTTCCTGACTCAGATCGCCAATGGTTCTCTACTGGCTTTACTTATCACATTGATAGTAAATCAAATGTCGACTTTGGCTTTACGTACCTAATGGGTAAAGATGTTGAGGTAAATGAATCAACACCTAACCCAATGTACAACCCAAGTGACGCTCAAAGCCCTCAAAATATCTCGAGCTTGTCAGCAACAACACGCGCTGATGCTATTCTATTCGGCTTACAATACAGCCGTAGCTTCTAAACGCTTCGCTGTTAGTTAGTAGAAAAATACTTTATATAAAAGGCTGGATTTCCAGCCTTTTTTCATATCTGCGATTTATTGCCCACTCAATTTGAGTGAACACGTGTATCTAAATCTCACAATTAGGACGCACAGCTGTTCGCTGAATTCCGTTTACAAGCCTTTCACAGTTAGATTATTAAACCGCACAAATAACATTTAAAAGCATAATATTCCAAATGACCACTTACGCTGGATTTTCATTTCTAAAGTAAAAACTCTACCTTTAAACTTTTGTCCCACGTTATAAACAAATCAGCGAACATTCGAATGAAAACCAACAAGACTCTTCTATCAACAGCAGTGGCATTAAGCCTACTTGGCGCAACGGGCATGGCTAACGCAGCAGGTTTCCAACTTGCTGAATATTCTGCAACAGGCCTAGGTCGAGCATATGCTGGTGAAGCAGCAATGGCTGACAACGCAAGTGCACAATGGCGTAACCCAGCAATGCTAACTTATTTGGAAGGCACTCAAGTGTCCGTTGGTGCAATCTATGTGAACCCAAATATTGATATTGAAGGTGATGTAAACTTCCACGGTAGCACTTCTTCTGCATCTTCAGATGACTTCGCACATGATGCAATCATTCCAAACTTCTACCTATCACACCAATATAATGAGAAATTCGCGATTGGTTTGGCATTTGGCACCAACTACGGCATGGAAACCGATTTAGGTAAAGGCTTTGGTGCCTCGCACTTCGGTAACGAAGCAAGCGTAACGACAATGGAAGCGAACTTGAACGCAGCTTACAAAGTCAATGAATCAATCAGCGTTGGTGGTGGTATCCGTTACATCATCGGCGAAGGCAGCTTTGGCGCAGCAGCTCCTAAGAATAACGTTGTAGGGTTAAATCCTGAAACTAATCAACCAATCAGTGTTCCTCAAGGTACTGCTCTAAAATACATGGAAGGTGACGATACCGCTTGGGGCTGGCAAGTTGGTACAGCATGGCAGATCAATGAAAATAACCGTATCGGCTTCGCGTACAAATCTGAAGTTGAACTAAAGCTTGAAGGCCATGCTGAAGGTCTTGGTTTTGGCTTCGGTACTTCTGAACGCGACAACGGCTACATGTATCTAAACCTGCCTGCAACGGCTGAATTGGCAAGCTTCCACCAAGTAACAGACCAACTTGCGTTACACGCAAGCGTTAACTGGACGGATTGGAGCTCTTTCGAGAAATTGGAAGCACGTCTAAATACTGCTGGCACGCATATGGTTAAAGTAGAAAACTGGGAAGACAACTATCGCTTTGCTGTTGGTGCTACTTACCAGCTTGATCCTAAGCTAGCGCTACGCACTGGTATTGCATACGATACTTCAGCGGTAAGCGACAAAAACCGCACGATTACTATTCCAGAAACTGACCGCACTTGGCTAAGTATTGGCGCAACGTACGATTGGACGAAAGACTTCAGCCTAGACGCTGGCTTCACCTATATTTTTGCGAAAGACGCACCAATCGTTGAGTCTCGTGGTTACAAGTCAGACGACACTGCAGAACAAGTCGGCGGCCAATTCGTAGGCGAAACTACGGGTAATGTTTGGCTAATCGGTGTTCAAGCAAACTACCGTTTCTAACCAAGCTGCAAAATACAAAAAAGGCTTAGTATCAGCTAAGCCTTTTTTCATTTCTCGATTATGAAGAACAACGCTTAAAAGTCTTCTAGATATTCATCTAAATACTCTTCTTCTTCGATGTTAACTTCTTCTACCGTTTCAACTTCTGCTTTAAAGTTTTGACGCTGTATATAAACATCGCGAGTTAGAATATATGGATCCGGCGACGAGTCTAGCTGCGCTTCTTGCGGTACTAATAAAGCACGCTTCTCCATTCCTTCAAACGCCCACTTACCCAAACTCGCCCAGAAGTTGAGATAAGAGAGGGGTAAATACGTACTATCTACGGTATCTGTCACTTCACGTAAGGTATACGGACCATAACCTGGAACCATGAAGTAAGGACCATTTCCAACACCATAGTGGCCTACTGCATCACTGAACGCTTTCTCGTCGTACTTCGTAATACCCGCGGCACTTGCAATATCGAATAAACCGAAAATACCGAACGTCGAGTTAATCCAAAAACGGTTAAAGTGGTCCACAGCTTTCGTACCATTACCCATGATTAAGTTATTAACCATGCTTGCTGGCTCATCTAAGTTCGATAAGAAGTTAGCGATACCAGAACGAATAGGAACTGGCGTGTATTCTACATACGCAAGTGATACAGGACGAACCAAATACGGATCTAAATATTCGTAGTTGAGTTCCCACATGGTTCGGTTAAAGCCTTCCAACGGGTCATACACATCAGAAGTCGTTTGATTTGTTTCTTGTCCTGTTACTGCTTCATCAGGCGCACTTGAACAGCCAACCAGTCCAACGGCTAACAGCAACAAGAAGGTAGATTTACCCTTGTTATACATTTTATTTTCCATAACGACTATTAATGTACCTAAGTCACCCCGATTAACCATTGTACGTATGTTGAGCAGGATACATAGTAAAGATGACTCAGATATGGGAATAAATAAAGGCCAGCAATCGCTGGCCTTCGGTATTCTACTCGATCGTTTAGAGTCATACCACTAAAGGCAACTGACTCTACCTCGTTGTCATGTTTCAGAGACAGATGTTAACAATTAATACTGCTGATCAATGGTCACTTCTACTGGTGCGCCAAATTCAACGACGTCACTTTCTCCGTGCCAATCTTGATCACGCGTTGCTACGTTACCGTCAGAATCTACACGCACACGGACGATGAGCTTATCGAGTGTAGATAACTTTTGCCCTTGCATCATGGCATTGCCATCATCTAATACGACTGTGCGAGGGAAAGTACCTAGCGGATAACGAGCAGCAGCCACAGGCATTGGGGAGCCATCTGAACGATGTACTGACACAATCAGAACTGCGTTTGGATCCAACTGAGCATTTGGTGCCACATCAATTGTCACAGCTACACTCTTATCCGGTGAAACCGCTTCGCCCATTTGCTTACGAGCACTCTCAATACTGCGTGACAACATCTCGTAGCGACTATCTTCTGGACCAATCATTTGCTGCATGATTCCCCAGTACTTGATGGCTGCCGGGAAGTCTTGACGCTCAAACGCATCGAACGCTAACAAAGAAAACACACGCAGATCGACATAGTCTTGCTGCATCAGCTTGCCGAGTAATGAGCGAGCCGTCGCTTGATCCATTTCCTCTTGAGACAGCATCAGAGCTTGTGCATAACCCAACATCACATCTGGGTCTTTGGGCTCTAGGCGGTACGATTTTTCCATCGCATCGATAGCTGTGGTGACATCACGATTTGCTAACGCAATACGACCTAGCAGTAACCAACCTGTCGAGTCTTCCGGCTGGTAATGTAAGCGAGTTCGAAGGGCAAGGGTCAAATCCGCCATTTCATCGTCACTCAGCGGCTCAGAAGAAGCCGACATCAGCTTTTTCGATAACTCAGGTAGATTTGCAGACACTTCTTGCCATTGAACAATATCGTCTGACGCGCCAAATTTATAATACAAACCATAGCTCAGCACCACCGTCAGAATTACCGATGGAACTAAAACCGCGATTGGAGAAACCTTGGTTTCTTTTTGCGCTTTATCACCAGGGATATCGTCAAGCAGTGATTGCTTTAGATCAGAAATCAGTTCGTCTTCACTTTCAACTAGACCTTCGTCAGTTTCTTCTGCAAGCTCAGATAGTCGATCTTTATAAAATGCCTTGTTAAGCTCATCGCGTAACACATCATCATTGTTCGCTTTTTGTTTAAGCAGCGGCAAAGCCACCAGCGCACAAGCAATAAGCGTGAGAACAACGGTGGAAATCCAAAATAGTGTCATTACTTCTTATCTCCGTTGTTCTCTTCTTCAAGCAATGCTTTTAAACGAGCTTCTTTTTGCTCATCCCATTGCTCGTCACTGCTCGCTTTCGCCTTAACTTTAGATTTACGGCTACGCAGCACAATCAAACCAAAACCACCCAGTACTACAGCGAGTGGCCCTAGCCACAAAATCGCAGTCGCGACCGTAAATGGTGGGTTGTAAGTCACGAAGTTACCGTAACGGGCGATCATGTAATCAACAATCTCATCTTTGGACTTACCTTCTTTGGTCATTTCGTACACCTTATGGCGTAAGTCCTGAGCAAGTTCAGCGTTAGAATCCGAGATCGTGTTGTTCTGACATTTAGGGCAACGGAGCGTATGGCTTAACTCTTTGAACTGCTGTTCTTGTTCCAAATTATCAAACTCGTACACTTCAATGGCCGCATGAGCAGCAAGAGATAATGTCATCGCAGCAAAAACGGCAAGAATTAGCTTTCTCATTGCTTCGCCTCCTCAACCAATTTGTTGTAAAGCGGCTCCAGTGTTTCTGACCAATTACGTGGGTTTACATCCCCTACATGGCGATAGCGAATCACACCATTTGCATCAATAATGAATGTTTCTGGAGCACCATAAACGCCAAGGTCAAGGCCAAGCATACCACTGCCATCAAATAGGCTGATCAAGTACGGGTTGCCGAGATCATTCAGCCAACCTATTGCTTTATTACGATCATCTTTGTAATTCATACCGATGATCTTAACGCCCTTACCCGCCAATTCGTTTAGGTATTTATGCTCTGCATAACACGTTGGGCACCACGTTGCCCAAACGTTCAAGAGCAACGGTTCACCTTTAAAAATTGATTGGTCGTACTGTTTTCCAGGCTCAGCCAGGTCTTCTAAATGAAATTCAGGAACTGGCTTGCCAACCAAAACCGACTCCAATTTAGTTGGATCATCGCCCTCTTGGTTACGCATTAATTGGGTTGCGAAAATGCCCGCTAGAATCATGAAAGCGACAAGCGGAATAAATAAGATTTTCTTATTCATGTTATGCCTCCTGCTCTTTTGACTTCGCGTTTTTCTTCGGCGATTTACGGAAGCGGTAGCGTTTATCAGAAATCGCTAGTGCGCCGCCTAATGCCATAATCAAAGAGCCAGCCCAAATCCATCGAACGAACGGTTTATAGTAAATACGAACAGCCCAAGATCGGTTGTCGTCTAAACGTTCACCCATTGCAATGTATAAGTCGCGGCTAATACCACGGTCAATGGCTGCTTCAGTCATCATAGACTTAGCCGTACGGTAGAAGCGCTTCTCTGCGTGAAGCGTATTCACGTATTTGCCATCGTGTGTGATCTCAAAGTCTGCGATGTAGCCATCGTAGTTTGGACCATCTTTATCACGCAAGCCTGAGAAATAGAAATCATAGCCTTGAATTTGGAAGTGTTCACCAGGTGCTAAACGTACATCACGCTCGATGCTGTAGTTCTGTACCATCGCAATACCGATAACAGATACCGCCAGACCAACATGACCCAACATCATTGCCCAGTGGCTACGTTGCAGCTTGCGAACACCTTCACTAAAGCTATGACGGTGCGTTGCTCGCTCGTACAGTTCAAAGCCATGCATCGCAATAATCCAAATCGCCATCACCCAACCAATGTAAGCCATGGTTGAGAAGAAATCGGCAAACAGGTACACGCATAGCGCGGCCAAGGCGAAAGCAAGCACACCTGAAACGAGCATTGGCTTCACAAGTTTAGATAAATTGTCTCGCTTCCAACGAATAAGAGGGCCAATACCAAGCAGGAAAGCAAATGGCATCATTAACCACGCAAATAGCATGTCAAAGAATGGCGCACCGATAGAGACCGACCCCAAACCAAGCTGCTTGTGTACGAGCGGCAACAGTGTCCCCACTAACACCACAACAAGAGCGGCGATAAGTAATACATTGTTGGCTAAGAGCGCATTTTCACGTGAGACTAAGTCGAAGTTACCTCGTACACGCACTGCTGCCCCTTTTACGGCAAACAGCAATAAAGAGCCGCCGATAACGAAAACGAGGAAGCCTAGAATAAACATACCGCGCGACGGGTCAGACGCGAACGCGTGCACCGATACTAAAATACCGGAACGGACTAAGAAGGTGCCCAACAAACTCAACGAAAATGCAGAGATTGCCAATAGTACCGTCCACGCTTTAAATGTGCCGCGTTTTTCTGTCACGGCAAGAGAGTGCATTAATGCGGTACCCGCTAACCAAGGCATGAATGATGCGTTTTCTACTGGGTCCCAGAACCACCAGCCACCCCAGCCAAGTTCGTAGTAAGCCCACCAAGAACCTAGTGCGATACCAAGTGTTAAAAATACCCATGCTGCGGTTGTCCAAGGACGAGACCAACGAGCCCAAGCCGTATCAAGGCGTCCGGTCATTAGGGATGCGATAGCAAAAGAGAACGCAACCGAGAAACCAACATAGCCCATGTAAAGCATTGGCGGGTGAACAATTAAACCAGGGTCTTGAAGCAGAGGGTTCAAGTCACGTCCGTCAACCGGGAAGAACGGTAACGTACGTAGGAATGGGTTCGACGTTAGGATGATAAACAGTAGGAAACCCACTGAGATCATGCCCATAACAGCAAGTACACGTGCAACCGACTCTTGCGGCATACCACGACTAAACGTCGCTACTGCGACAGTCCAAGCAGCTTGGATTAACACCCATAGCAACAGTGAACCTTCGTGTGCACCCCATACTGCGGTTAAACGGTAGTACCAAGGAAGCTGACTATTCGAGTTGCTCGCTACATACTGTAACGTGAAGTCGTTGGTATAAAATCCCCAACATAAAATGGCGAAAGAGAACAACAGCATCAGGAACATAGACCAAGATAGCGGTCGCGCTGTGTTCATGAGCATGGTGTTATTATTCGATGCTCCCCACAATGGCAATACGCTCAACAGCACTGCCATTGCAAGCGAAAGAATGAGAGCAAAGTGACCGATTTCAGCAATCATTGGCCGCTTCCTTGTTTCTGTTCGGTGCTGTATTGAAGCGGTTCATGCGTTTTCTTCATCGCTTCTGCAATTTCTGGTGGCATGTATTCTTCATCGTGCTTCGCTAGGACCTCAAATGCCTCAACTGTCGTGGCATCTTTCAGTACACCTTGAGCAACAATACCCTGCCCTTCACGGAACAAGTCAGGAAGAATACCGTCATAGGTAATCGTCACTTTCGGACCGACATCGTGCAGGTCAAAACTCACTTTCAAAGAATTAGGATCTCGACGAACTGAGCCCACAACCACCATTCCACCGATACGCAGACGCTGGCCTACTTCTGGCTTGGTGCCATCTGGCTTACCATTAACCAATTCCGTTGGAGTGTAGAAAAGGTCCATATTTTGGTTAAGCGCATAAAGTATCAAACCAATGGTGGCACTAATACCGATAAAGATCGCTAGTACAATACCTAGCCTCTTTTTACGTCTCGGGTTCATAAGGTGTTCTCCATGTTCTTCGCTGCGTCGATACGAGCTTGACGGTCAATTTTTGCTTTCACTTCTTTCAATAATGCATCACCGCGGCGAAGGCTAGTGATCAGAAGAATCAGCATGGATAAGAAAGTAATACCAAACGCACTCCATACGTATGATGCGTAGCCACCCATGGCAAAAAAGTCGCTCAGAGATTCAAAATGCATAATCAGTTACCTCACTGAGTTTGTTCTGTTGCGAGTTTGCGCACCCAAGGGCGGTGACTTTCTTTACTGATGATTTCGTTACGAAAACGGACCATCGTCACGGCACCAAAGAAGAACGCAAAGCCAAAGATGTTCAGCAATAACGGCCAAAGCATGTCGGATGAAATAGAAGGTTGTTCAAATTTCGTGATCGTCGCACCTTGATGAAGCGTGTTCCACCATTCCACGGAAAAGTGAATGATAGGTAGGTTTACTACGCCTACGATCGCTAAAATACCAGCAGCTTTTGCGGCGGTTTTTTGATCGTCAAACGCATGGTAAAGCGCAATCACACCAAGGTAGAGAAATAGAAGAATCAATTCAGATGTAAGACGGGCATCCCATACCCACCAAGTGCCCCACATAGGCTTGCCCCAAACAGCACCTGTAAGTAGAGCAATAAAAGTAAATACTGCACCAATCGGAGCCATCGCAAGTGCCGCCATATCAGATAGGCGAACTTGCCATACTAGGCCAATAAATGCAGCGATCGCCATCGACATATAAACGCCCATAGACCAAATAGCTGATGGGACATGAATGTAGATGATTCGGAAACTGTCACCTTGTTGGTAATCTGAAGGCGCAAATGCAAGCCCCCAAACCGTACCAACCGATAAGCATACGAGGGCCAATACAGAAAACCAAGGCAGAAACTTACCACTCAAACGATAAGCTGCTTCTGGCTTGGCATAAGGATGTAGCCATTTCCACATGTTTTGTTCTCACTCTTACTTCAGGGACACTGTCTAAAGGGTTGAGACCGTAGCAGTGCTTTAATAATAATTCTTTGATCAAGCGCCGCTTCATTGGCACTTTATTGAGTTAGTTAACACTAACTCGTAATGCGGCACTGATGGCAAAAGGCGTTAATGTCATCGCCCCCATTAGCATCGCACCTAAAATCGCTAGTTGACCGTTATACGCCATACCGAGTGCGGCAGCATCAATTGCCGATGTTGCGAAAATCAAAATTGGGATGTAGAGCGGAAGAATAAGCAAACTCAAAAGAACGCCACCCTTTTGCAACCCAACAGTCAACGCCACACCAATGGCGCCAATAAAACTTAGTGTTGGTGTACCGATCATCAAGGTTAATACAACCGATAGCCAAGTATTGAAGTCGAGCGAAAGTAAAACCGCCAATAATGGGCTAATTAAAATCAGAGGTAACCCTGTTAACAACCAATGTGCTATGACCTTTGAAACCACTACAAGTTGCAATGGAATCGGCATTAGCATCATTTGTTCTAGTGCACCGTCTTGAAAATCATCACGAAATAGACGCTCTAATGATAATAAGGCGGACAGCAATGCGGCAACCCAAACGATGCCCGCTGCAATACGTGCTAACAAATTAGGCTCTGGTCCAATACTCAGAGGAAAGAGAGTAATGACAATAATAAAGAACCACAGCGGGTTCAGAATGTCTGCCTGACGGCGAAATGCGATTAGGAGCTCACGACGAATGATGGTGGTCATCGAGGAAATCATATCAGTCACCCAGCTTTATTTTTCTAAGTTTCGGGCTGTCCGCAAACATATCTTGATGCGTCGTCAACACAACAATACCGCCATTATCAGCATGACTTGCGAACAAAGATTCAAGCACCTTGACACCTTGCTTATCAATGGCAGTCAACGGCTCATCTAAGATCCATAAAATTTGCTTACTGAGCCATAACCTTGCCAATGCGACTCGTCGTTGCTGACCTGCGGAAAGTTGTGCTACAGGCACATCTTCTCTACCAGCTAATCCTACTTGAGTCAAAGCGATAAAGATTTCTTCGTCTGAAGAGCGATTATTTTGAATAGATTGATAAAAACGTAAGTTTTCTAATGCGGTAAGCTCTCGTTTCACTCCTGTTTGATGTCCTAAGAAAAGCAGATCTTGATGGAAAACATCACGAGATTTTTCAACCTCTTCGCCTTTCCATTTAATGACACCTTCTTCTCTATCACCTAACCCTGTCACAATCCGTAGCAATGTAGTTTTACCAGTACCATTACGCCCTTCGATCTGGACCAATTCACCAGGCTTAATTTCAAACTGCAGGTTTTCAAACAGAACCCTTTCATCACGGATTGCTGTCAGGTTAGACACTTCTAACATAGAGCTTCAACTAAAAAATGAACGAGCCGCTATATTAGCACAGCTTAGTTATGACAAAACAGGATAAGAGGGCTAGGTTACATGTAAGTTCATGTATTTTTGTTAATTAATCATCACACTTTAATAAAATTAACTATAAGTAGTTATAAGCGCTCATTTTGAATTTGAGAGGCCAGAGCTAAGAGCAAGATCGACTGAAGTTTATCTAGGGTTGTATTCAAGAAGAGCATTAGCGGCTAAAAACAAAAAAAGAGGCGTAATAACGCCTCTTTTTTATCGCTTGATAACCTTTAGCGTCGACGACGTCCACGCGTTGGATATTCTGCGTCATCTGATGGCTGACCACTTAATGGTGGAATCTTCTCTTTCCCCGCCAGTTTCTTCTGCAGTGAAAGCATCAACTCAGCTTCGGCTTTTGGTAGTTCGCACTCTTCAATCAGCTCGTTGATATCAGCGCCAAGCTGTACCATTTTAGAAGCGCGACTGTACAAGCGACCATCAGTATCAGCGTGTTCGAGTTCGCGAATTCTCTCGTTTAAGTGCTGAATAATGTCCTGTTGCTCCGTCACTTTTTGCCCAAGACCAACGACAACCGAGCGCACTTCGAGTAACTGCTTACTCAACTTTTGCACTTCTTTATCTGCGTGTCGAGATTGAGCTCGTTGTTGGTCTAACTGCTTTTGTAACCCCGAGCGAATCCGCAGTTGCAAAACAACCAATACTAACACGATAAAAGCGACGCCACCCGCAAGGAATGGAGCAGATAAAAGAGTCTCTTCAGCCATCATCATTCAGCCATTAAAGGTGAGCCATCTCGTCCCACTCGTCATCTGTTAGCAGCTTGTTCAAATCCACAAGGATAAGAAGCTTGCCGTCACGGTTGCTCACACCCTGGATGAACTTCGCACTCTCGTCGGTACCAACTGAAGGCGTCGTATCAATTTCAGAAGAACGCAGATAAACGACTTCTGCCACGCTATCTACTAAGATACCAATCACTTGACGCTCAGACTCGATCACAATAATACGAGTGTTGTCAGTGACTTCGCCTTCCATCAGGCCAAAACGTGAACGTGTATCGATAACAGTAACTACATTACCGCGTAGGTTGATGATACCAAGTACATAATCTGGTGCACCTGGAACAGGGGCAATTTCAGTATAACGAAGTACTTCACGAACTTGCATTACGTTGATGCCGTACGTTTCTTCTTCTAGCTGGAACGTCACCCACTGAAGAACTTCGTCATTCGATGCATCTTTCTTCACTTCTACTTCAAAAGCTTGAGACATAGTTAATCCTCGTTAATGTCGTTCCCGACTTAAATCTAATTCAGTGATTTGACATCTAAACCGGCGTTTAGCATGTCAATGAGCGCCTGGACATGAATTAAGGCACACATTTTTTCTTTTACCATGCCCGCTAGCCAAGGGCGTTTACCCGCCTGCTCACGCCAGCGAACCTTGTCGATATTAAGCGTTTCAGTCCCCATTAATTGGTTACTGGCCAACCCCCACATGCTCTCACCAAGCATGACGACATATTGGTAGTTATCTTTATAGCTATCATCACGAAGCTTATCTGCCATCACCCATTTCGCGGTATCGACGACATCAAACTGTTGCTCGCGATTTGTTTGTAGCCCCAAATACCAGGCGGGTTTTCCTATCAAATGGTTAAGCTCGCTAATGCGATGAATACCACCTAACTCATCAAGAGGTACAGCAAACGTGACACCATTCACATCAAAGTAAAGAACTTGGAAGTCCTCACTTCGCTTCGTACTCTCCCAGGCCGTTGGTATATCGGAATCTGCTTGTGTTTCGAGTTCAGTATCGACGTTCGATTCTATATTGATACTTTGTTCGATCACTGCGTGAGGTTCATCCACCTCTGGTTGAGCTTCCTCAAAAACTGGCTCATCAATCACCCAGTCCTGTATTTCCTCAACACCCTGAAGCTCAGGCACCTCACTAAAGGTTTGTACCTCAGGCTCAGCCGCTTTTATCTCTGCTGCAATATCAATCGTATTTTGTTCAAGAATACTATCAATATCCAACTCAGCCACTGGGTTGCTTGCTTCAAGCTGACTTAATAGCCTTTGAACATCTTCCAGGTTTGGAGCTTCCAACTCTGGCGGATATGTTTCTTGAAACTGGTACGTTTCTGGCTCCGAGTATTGTAGCTGCAATTCTGGCTCTGGCTCTGGCTCTGGCTCTGGCTCTGGCTCTGGCTCTGGCTCTGGCTCTGGCTCTGGCTCTGGCTCTGGCTCTGCAGATGATACCTCTTGAGCCAACAGGTCAAGGTCTTCCTCAAGAGTCGTTATTTCAGTTTCATCATCCAGTAATGCATTAAAGTAGTCATCAAGTGCTTGTTCACTGGACAGCACATCATTACTGCTCATCGAACGCCAACCTCTCCAGGTAAATCAGTAGCTGTTTATAGGCAAACACACCACGGCTACCAGATGCAAAATGCGAAGCTGGCAAGTGCTTTAAACTGGCATCGCGGAACTTGGTATCAATAGGCACCGCTGAGGTCCACACTTGATTTGGGTAATCTTTTTTCAGTTGCATCAATGTCTGCAATGACGCTTTCGTGCGCTTATCGTACATGGTTGGGACGATAGTCACTTTGAAACCGCCCGGGCGAGATTTTTGCATAATGGTTAGCGTACGCATCATGCGCTCTAGACCTTTCATTGCCAAAAACTCTGTTTGAACAGGAATCAAAATTCGGTCACTGGCTGCCAACGCGTTCACCATCATCACGCCAAGGATTGGCGGACAGTCAATCAACACATAGTCATAGTCTTGTGAGACAGTTTGCAGCGCCCGTTTTAAGATTAATCCCATACCACTGCGATTACCCATTACGCGATCAAGCGTGGCAAGGGACATATGCGCGGGAATGATATCCATTCCTTCCAGCTCTGTTTCTAAAATCAACGGCTTAACCGTCTCACGAGAAAACGTCTTCAACTGGAATAAATCAAATAGGCTCGAAGTTACTGCATCAGGATCATAACCGAGATAAGTAGTCAGTGAGGCGTGAGGATCAGTATCAACCATCAATACTCGATGGCCTTTCTGGCTCAATAAGCCCGCCAATGTCACTGTTGAGGTGGTTTTACCCACGCCTCCTTTCTGGTTAGCTACACTCCAAACAATCATGATGAATCCTAAGCTAGGCCAACTTCCACCAACATGCGTTCAGCAATGCGGTCAAGCGGTAAATCTTCTGAAGAAATGCCTGCTTTAGCAACCGCTTGGGGCATGCCATAAACAACACAACTTTCTTCATCTTGTGCCCAAATTGTTGAGCCTGAAGACTTCAACATGCGAGCGCCCTCACGACCGTCTGCACCCATGCCTGTCAACACTAAAGAGAGCACTTTGTCGCCATATACTTTTGCGGCAGAACCAAAAGTCACATCCACACATGGTTTGTAGTTCATGCGATCGCCGCCATCAATAATGCGAAGACGAGCAGCGCCCGCTCGTCCATCCACCATCATTTGTTTCCCACCTGGTGCAAGGTATGCCACACCGGGCTGTAACACATCGCCATCTTGTGCTTCTTTCACTTGAATCTTACACAAGGTGTTCAAACGACTGGCAAACGCAGCAGTAAACGTTGCTGGCATGTGTTGAATCAATACAATCGGATGCGGATAGTTCATCGGCAAGCGCGTCAGAATTTTTTGTAGAGCAACGGGGCCACCTGTTGATGTGCCAATTGCCGTCAGTTGATACTTCTTACCAGAAGCACGGTACTTTGTCGCAGCAGGTCGAGTTGGTGTTGGAGTCACAGGTGAAGCCGTTCTTGAACCTAATGATCGAGTAGTCGTGCTGGTACTCGCTGTTGGGCGAGCGATAGGTCGACGCATGAAAGCGCGCTTCGAGGCAATCTGAATCACACGCTGTTGAAGTAATGACACCGCTTCTTCACGGTTACGCGCAATGTCCTCAAACTTTTTCGGTAAGAAGTCCAATGCGCCCGCATCTAGCGCATCAAGCGTAGCTTTCGCCCCGTCGTGGGTCAGGGACGAAAACATTAGAATTGGCGTTGGAGCAGCGGCCATTATTTCACGTACAGCTGTAATGCCATCCATCACTGGCATTTCAATATCCATCGTGATGACGTCAGGTTTGAGAGATTTGGCTTTCTCAACCGCCTCTCTACCATTTACCGCAACGTCAATCACTTCTAGGCGCGATTCTGAGTTGATGATTTCGCTCACGCGACGTCGGAAAAAACTCGAATCATCAACGACTAGTACTTTAATCGCCATCTTATTCCTTTTAATAACGTCAGCTTTGCTTAAAGGCGTGAAGCCGCAGCATATCGCTTAAGTAAATCAGGCACATCTAGAATTAATGCAATATGGCCATCGCTAGTAATTGTCGCACCAGCCATACCTGGAGTGCCCTGTAATAGATTATCGAGTGGCTTAATAACCACTTCTTCTTGACCAATAAGCGTATCCACAACAAAACCAACGCGCTGGTTACCAATCTGTACAATCACCACGTGACCGTGACCAGTACGCTCTTGGACGTTTTGCGATTTGGATGCCAACCAGTTTTGTAAGTAAAATAGTGGGATAGATTTCTCACGCACAATAATCGTCAGCTGACCATCTACCACGTTTGTACGACTAAGATCCAAGTGGAAAATTTCACTCACCGAAGCCAGTGGTAGAGCAAAAGGGTGACCGCCAACACCAACCATCAGAGTCGGTAAAATCGCTAACGTTAGTGGTACTTTGATCGTAATCTTAGTGCCCTTGCCTAGCTCAGAATCGATATCGATTGAACCGTTTAAGGTATTGATCGCCGTCTTAACCACGTCCATACCCACACCACGACCAGAAATGTCAGAAATTTTATCTTTACTTGAGAAACCAGGTGCGAAGATAAGGTTGAAGCACTCTTTATCTGTTAAACGTGCCGCCGCATCTTCATCCATCATGCCACGCTTCACCGCGATGCCACGCAGTTTGTTCGGGTCCATACCGCCACCATCATCTACGATGGATAGTTCAATATGGTCCCCTTCTTGCGATGCTGACAAAATCACTTTACCTGTGCGTGATTTGCCTGCCTTCGCGCGTGCGTCTGGCATTTCAATACCGTGATCAACCGAGTTACGCACCAAGTGAATCAACGGATCGGCCAATGCTTCTACAAGGTTTTTATCGAGATCGGTTTCTTCACCGCGCATTTCTAGCACGATGTCTTTATTTAGGTTACGAGCCAAGTCACGAACAACGCGTGGGAAGCGGCCAAACACTTTCTTAATTGGCTGCATACGCGTTTTCATTACCGCGCCTTGTAGATCCGCAGTTACCACGTCAAGGTTAGCGACCGCTTTGGACATCTCTTCGTTGTCGCTATTCAAACCAAGGCTTAATAGGCGGTTTCGAACCAATACGAGCTCACCCACCATGTTCATGATGGTATCAAGTGTCGAGGTATCAACACGAACGGTTGCTTCAGCCTGAGGTTTTTTAACCGCTGGTGCTTTGGCTTCTTCTTTTACCGCGACTGGTTTAGATTCTGGCTTTGGTGCTGGCGCTGCTTGAACGGGTGCTGGCTTAGCAACAGGCTCAGGTTTCGCAGGGCTTTGCTCTACGTTTGCTGACGCTGGCTTCGTTGCCATATCCAATTCTTCTAGCGTTGGACCTTTACCTGAACCATGTAGCTCATCGAGTAACTTTTCGAACTCTTCGTCCGTCATTAAGTCACTGTCTTGATTTGATGAAGATGACACTGGAGCGGAAGGCTCTGCCGCTTTAGGTGGCTCTACTGGTACAGATGCAGCAGCCTCTGCCGTAGAAGGGCTTTTTCCTACACCGTGCAGTTCATCGAGTAAGCGTTCAAACTCATCATCAGTGATATCACCACTTTCAACTGATGGTGCACTCGATTGAGGCGGTTCAGATGGCGTTGTAGGTGTCGCAGACATTGAGTTGCCTGGCGCTGAACCTTTACCATGAAGCTCATCCAGTAGCTTTTCGAATTCGTCTTGGGTAATTTCATCAACAGAGCCGACACTTGATGGTGCTGACGGCGCAGCAGGTTCTTCGATGATAGGCTCGGGAATAATAGGCTCTGGAGTAGCCACTGGTTCTTCAACTACGGTTGCCGCTACTTCATCTTCTGACTCAGGTTTGCATAGACGATGAAGTTCTTCAAGAAGCTCAGGGTCCGCAGCTTCTAACGGCTCACGATCTTGAACAGCCTGGAACTGGGTATTAACCGTATCCAAGGCTTTTAGCATCGTATCCATTAAGTTTTGCGTTACCGTGCGTTGACCGTTTCGTAAAACGTCGAACACGTTCTCCGCACCATGACAAGTATCGACTAGCTCTGCCAATGAAAGGAAGCCGGCACCGCCTTTTACGGTATGAAACCCGCGGAAAATAGCATTAAGTAAGTCTTTGTCTTCTGGGTTATTTTCCAATTCAACCAACTGCTCAGAAAGCAGCTCGAGAATTTCCCCAGCCTCAATGAGAAAGTCCTGAAGAATATCTTCGTCTAAATCGTAGCTCATACGTTACCTTTAAAATCCAAGACTGGACAACAAGTCATCGACTTCGTCCTGCGATGAAACCGCATCTTCTCTCAGTTCTGGATGAAGAATCGGGCCTTCGGCTTCGCTTGTTTGTGTATTCTTTTTATCTGCCGGTTCTGACAAAACTTGAATGTGTTCTTCAAGTTTATTTCCAGAGAATACGGTTAGGATTTCCACTAAGCGGCCTTCGACTTCATTAACCAACGTAATTACGCGGCGAATGATTTGGCCAGTTAGGTCTTGGAAGTCTTGCGCCATGAGAATTTCGGTCAACTGGCCGCGCAATTCAGTGCTGTCACCTTCGACTTGCACTAATAGCCCGTCGATTCGGTGGCACAGTGCTTTAAATTCGCTTAATTCTATGCGCCCGTGCATGAGTTCATTCCATTGAGGACGAACTTTTAGAAGGCAATCATGCAGGTTGTCAGCGATAGGAAGGCAGCAGTCGACCGCATCCATTGTTTTGTTGGCTGCAAGCTCTGTCTTCTCGATCACATAATTGAGACGATCCCTAGCGTTAGGGATTTCGTCTTTCGCAATTTCGGTCATGCGCTGATCGAGACTGAACTGCTTGAGTGATTCGTGAAGGTCTCGAGTTAACGCTCCAATTTCTTGCAGCATTGGGTTATCGGCACCTTCGTAGATCGAGGCAACAAGCATATTGGCTTGGTCTTGTTCCCCGTTTTCTAGCATTTGAACGAGTGACTTCGCCTGCTCTAGTGAGATCATTCTGAATAGACCCTTTTACGTTTAGTTCTTCTTATCACTTTGAAAACGCTAAACGAGTCATTTAATAGGTATTTAATAATTGGTATGAATGACTCGAATAACAAAGAGAAAGAGAGAGTTATAAACGCTCGAAAATTTTATCTAATTTTTCTTTTAATGTTGCAGCAGTAAATGGCTTAACAATGTAGCCGTTTACACCTGCTTGAGCAGCTTCAATGATCTGCTCACGCTTCGCTTCAGCCGTGATCATTAGAACTGGCAGATGCTTAAGTTCTGCATCCGCGCGGATGTGTTTAAGCAAATCGATGCCTTGCATACCTGGCATGTTCCAGTCAGTTACAACAAAATCGAAGTCACCTTTTTTCAGCATTGGTAATGCGGTTAAACCATCGTCCGCTTCTTGAGTGTTATTGAAACCCAAGTCACGAAGCAGGTTTTTAACAATACGGCGCATTGTTGAGAAATCATCAACAATAAGGATCTTCATGTTTTTATTCAAAATTGCCTCCACTGAATCGTAAAATCAGTGTTTTTAGTCATTTTGTGTCCACGCACTGAGCTTGGTACGTAAACGTTGCATCGCTTGACTCAGTATTTGACTTACGCGAGATTCGCTTACGCCTAACACATCGCCAATTTCTTTCAAATTGAGTTCTTCATCATAATAAAGCGAAAGAACCAAAGCTTCACGCTCTGGAAGCTGTTTTATTGATTCAACCAGTGCTTTTCGAAATGATTCATCAACTACCCCTTTGAATGGGTTGCTGTCATCGGTTTCATCCGCCGGTGAAATCACATCATCAGAAACGCCTAAATCTTCAATACCGACTAATTTTGAGCAGTTGATATCGGTAAGAGCACTATGATATTGATCCAGTGTCATACCGAGATGCGTGGCTACTTCAGAATCAGTAGGATCTCGATTTAATTCGCCTTCCAGCTCCGCAATCGCTTGGTTAATCTCTCGATTATTTTTATGAACAGAACGCGGTACCCAATCGCCTTTACGCATGTCATCTAACATTGCGCCACGAATACGGATACCTGCATAAGTTTCAAAGCTCGCACCTTTAGAACCATCATAATTCTGCTGAGCTTCGATAAGACCGATCATGCCGGCCTGAATTAAATCCTCTACCTGAACACTCGGCGGTAAACGGCCTAGTAGGTGGTGAGCAATGCGCTTAACCAACACTGAATAACGTTCAATGAACGCCTGCTGGCTATTAAATTTGCCATGTTGGTCATAGGTTATCGCTTTATTCACCAAAAGGGTCCTCTGCGAATTCGGTACGATTTAGCAACCTTTCCACAAAAAATTCCAAGTGTCCACTTGGTGTTTTCGGTAGTGGCCACGTCAACGCTTTGTTTGCTAGTGAGCTGATAGCTAAAGCGGCAGGCGAGCGTGGGAACGCATCAACGACAATTTTTTGTCTTTTTACAGCCTGTCGTACTTTATCATCTAATGGAATACATGCTACGAGTTCAAGGCTAACATTCAAGAATCGCTCTGTGACTAGTGTCAACTTTGCAAACAATTCTCGCCCTTCACGGTAGCTTCTGACCATATTTGCTACAACTTTAAAGCGTTGAACTTGGTGTTCTTTACTCAACAGCTTGATTAATGCATAGGCATCTGTGATTGACGTCGGTTCATCACACACAACTACAACCACATCTTGAGCTGCTCGCGAAAAACTGATTACCATGTCAGAGATACCAGCAGCGGTATCAATCAGCAGGACATCCATTTCGTCTTCAAGACTACCAAATGCTCGGATGAGTCCGGCATGCTGAGCGTGAGAAAGCTCTGTCATACTCTGTGTGCCAGAAGTTGCAGGAATTATCTTTATACCATAAGGCCCTTCGACAATCGCATCTTTTAGCTCACATTCACCCGCTAAGACATGTCCTAGATTACGTTTTGCACGAATTCCGAGCATCACGTCCACATTGGCCAGACCTAAATCAGCGTCGAGAACCATCACCTTCTTGCCTTGGCGAGCCATACAAATCGCCAGACCCAGTGTTACGTTTGATTTCCCCACACCACCTTTGCCGCCAGTAACAGCAATCACTTTGGTCAACGATGGTTGTGTTAAGCGACGGAGGCCGCTTGCTTGATCGTGTATCATATTCTCAGTCATAGTAGTCCGCCGCCTTAGAGTCCTTCACTGTCACTGTTCCAAAAGTGAGGTTCGTTCTCTGTCGACTTCTCTAACAGTTCATTTGCTTTCGCAAGCATATATTTTGGTTGCGCTATCACAATGTCTTCTGGTACGCGCTGACCATTAGCGATGTAAGCTACTGGCATTGCGTTTTGAATCACTACACTGATGAATTCGCCTAGGCTTAATGACTCATCAAGCTTCGTCATAATACAACCCGAAAGTGGTATACGTCGGAAGTGATCCAGCGTTTCTTGTAGAACACGACGTTGTGCGGTAGCCGGCAAAACAAGGTAGCTGTGAATCACTTCTCCGCTCTCTTGCATTAGAGTGTCGAGCTGCTCGGAAAGCCTCACATCTCGTTGCCCCATCCCTGCCGTATCGACCAAAATCAGTCTTCTGTTTCTTAGCTGATATATAACATCGGCTAACTCGTTAGAATCTTTAGCAACTCTTACGGGACAACCCATGATTCTTCCATAAATTGAGAGCTGCTCATGTGCACCTATGCGATATGTATCTGTTGTCACAAGGGCCACATTGTCGGCACCGTATTCCATGGCTGCGCGTGCTGCGAGTTTCGCTACGGTCGTTGTTTTCCCAACCCCCGTCGGACCCAACAATGCGACTACGCCACCACGTTTTAAAATGTCCTGTTTAGGAATATTGATTTGATCCGCCACCAGCGACAATAACGCTTTCCACGCTCGCGCTGGCTTTGTATCTTCCGGGATGTAACAGGCCATCTGGTCTGCTAACTCCGGAGAAACGCCCATTCGCTCTAAGCGCTTAATCAGCATTGCTCTTAGCGGCTCACGGCGTTCTACTTCTTGCCACATCAGGCCAGAAACTTGGTGCTCCAACAGACGACGAATTGACGTCATCTCTTCGCGCATGCTTTCTAGCTCATCGGCCGATTCGTCACGCTCATCACTTGGGCGACGTCGGTCATATCGCGTCGGGTCCAGCTTGGGCGTCGGACGTTCAAATCGATTGTCCTGTGCGATTAGCTTCGCCAAAGGTGAATCTGGTTGATATGGCGCTGGCTTTTCTTGGTTGTAGCCGTCGCGATGCTTATTTTGGCGTTGCAGCAAAGCAGAGAGCGAATCTTCATTTTCCGCTACATGGTCGTCAGCATCTGCTGCACCACCGCTATATTGCTTAAGCATATTAGCGAATCGCTGCGTCATTGAGCCTGTTTTTTCATTGTTACTGTTATTACTGTTCAGGCTAATTTTATCTTCATCTAAATGACGATCTTGGTAACGATCAGCAGAAGACGATGACATTTGACGATGTTCGTTATAGCGATTCGATTGAGAAGCACCGCGATTTTGCTGTGACGCTGCGCTTGCTTGAGACGGATTAGATTCACTATCTATCGCCGCAACAATCGCTACTCCACCAGCCACTTTCTTGTTTGACATGATCACCGCTTCCGCGCCTAACTCCTCTTTCACTTGGAGCAGCGCCGTTCTCATGTCTTTGGCAAAAAATCGCTTTATTTTCAAACTATGAATCCATTAATGATGCGTGAGATCAGTTACCCACGGCTTGCACAATTCTGATCTGTTTTTCATCCGGGATTTCTTGGTAAGACAGTACCCGGAGATTAGGTATTGTGTTCTTCACAAATTTCGCCAACGTCGAGCGTAATACACCAGAAGTAAGCAGAACGGCAGGTTCGCCTTTCAGTTCTTGTTCCTGTGTCGCTTGGCTTAGTGAAGATTGCAATCGCTCAGCGAGTCCCGGTTCAATCCCCGCGGATTCGCCTCCTGATGCTTGCATAGTTTGATGCAATATTTGTTCCAGTTCGGGGATCAAAGTAATCACTGGTAACTCAGGCTCTATACCATTGATTTCTTGAACAATTAGACGTTTAAGACTAATTCGAACTGCTGCCGTCAATATGTCAGCTTCTTGACTCTTACTTGAGTACTCAGCCAAAGTTTGAACAATCGTGCGAATATCGCGGATTGGAATGGCCTCGTTTAACAAGTTTTGTAGGACTTTCACCACCACACCTAATGGTAATTGGTCAGGAACAAAGTTCTCGACCAACTTAGGCGCGCTGCGTCCCAACATTTCTAATAAATTCTCTACTTCTTCATGGCCAATTAGCTGTGATGCGTTGTTGGTCAATAGCTGGCTTAGGTGCGTCGCTAATACCGTTGATGAATCAACAACCGTATAACCTAAGGCCTGCGCGTGCTCACGCTGATCTTCTCGGATCCATACGGCTTCCAGTCCAAAAGCAGGGTCAATGGTTGGCTCACCATCAATCATGCCATACACCTGACCTGGGTTAATCGCTAGCTCTTGATCAGGACGAATCTCTGCTTCGCCCACCGCAACCCCCATCAATGTAATTCGGTAACTGTTTGGGGTCAGCTCAAGATTGTCACGAATATGAACCGCTGGAATTAGGAACCCAAAATCTTGCGATAACTTTTTACGCACACCTTTTACGCGCTCTAACAGTTCCCCACCTTGGTCTCTGTCCACCAAAGGGATTAAGCGATAACCGACTTCCAAGCCAATAATATCGACTGGCTGGACGTCATCCCAAGACAGTTCGCGCTGTGAGGAAGGTTCTGTACCTTCGTCTGCTGTTGCTGGTAAAGCGGGCTCTTTCGCTTTCTGCTTTTGCCGTTTGTCGATGAAATATGCCGCTGCACCGGCCGCGACTGCCAGGCTCAAAAACGCAAAGTGTGGCATGCCCGGTACGATGCCCATCACACCAAGAATAGCCGCAGTAATCATCAGCGCTTTTGGGTTGTCGAACATCTGGAAGACCAGTTGTTCACCCATGTCTTCATCGGTGTTTTGGCGTGTCACCATCATTGCCGCTGCAATTGACAGCAATAGCGATGGGATTTGTGCGACCAAACCATCACCGATTGTCAGTAAGGTATAGATTTCAATCGCTTCACCGAAACCCAATCCATACTGCGCCATACCGATCGACAGGCCGCCGACGATGTTGATAAACAGAATCAAAATACCGGCAATCGCGTCACCTTTTACGAACTTCGAGGCACCATCCATCGAGCCATAGAAATCCGCTTCTTTGGTCACTTCAAAACGACGAACTCTTGCCTGCTCTTGGTCTATCAATCCGGCATTCAAGTCGGCATCAATCGCCATTTGCTTACCCGGCAACGCATCAAGCGTAAAGCGAGCACTTACCTCAGAGATACGACCCGCACCTTTGGTCACCACCATAAAGTTGATGATCATTAAGATGAGGAAAACCACTAGGCCGACCGCGTAGTTACCACCAATAACGACGTTACCGAACGCCTCAATTACGTTACCTGCCGCATTACCGCCTTCATGACCATGCAGTAAGACGACACGAGTCGAGGCAACGTTCAAAGCCAAGCGGAGCAACGTGGCGATCAGCAATACCGTTGGAAAAGCAGCGAAGTCCAAAGGGCGACGTGTGTAAACGGTCACTAACAACACCACCATCGACAGCGCGATGTTAAAGGTGAAGAACATATCCAGCAAAAATGCTGGAATCGGCAGTACCACCATCGCTAGGGTGGCCAAAACCATCACCGGAGCACCAATAGCTGGCATTTCACGTTGAGGGATTCGTGGCAATTTATCTGCAAACGGCAGGCTTAACTTCATACTGCGAGAGATCTCAATCGATTGAAGCGTCACGTAAGCTCTTACTATTAATACGCGACCGCTTTAGCCTAAAAGTTTAGGTAGGGTTGATAATTAAAGCGTTTTAAGCAATCTATGTACCATAATTAGCGCCAAAATAATGACTAAACACTCAAATAGAGCTTAGCTTTTGATCAAACGAGCTTTTTTAAGGCTTTACCGCTTTTCGTATCAATGACGGTGCTCGGGCGGGATTGGCAAATCATAATCTTGAATTTTCGGGCGCTGTCCACCTCGTTTTCGGTATTGCTTCAATTGGAATACAAATGCCAAAACCTGAGCGACGGCAGTAAATAACCCATCGGGGATCTCTTGCTCGAGCTCTGTCGTGTGGTACAACGCACGAGCCAAAGGTGGTGCGGGCACAATCGTAATGTCATGTTCGCGGGCGACTTCTCGAATCTTCATCGCCATGTGGTCAGTACCTTTAGCGATCACGACTGGCGCACGGTCTGTCTTCTGCTTATAACGAAGCGCTACCGAGAAGTGCTCAGGGTTAGTAACAATAACATCAGCTTGAGGAACATCCGCCATCATTCGACGTTGAGCCGCTTCCCTTTGCAACATACGAATACGGCCTTTCACTTCCGGCTTACCTTCAGTCTCTTTGTATTCGTCTTTGACTTCTTGCTTGGTCATTTTTAACTGATCGGCGTGCTGCCAGATTTGAAATGGAATATCGATGGCAACCACAATCAATAGCGAGCAACTGATCAGCAAAATAAAGTTCAGCAAAATATCTAAAGCATGGAAGATGTTTTGCGGATACACATCCATGCTCAATTGAATCAGATCGGCCTGCGATGCTTGGATCAAATAGATGGCGACACCAGTGACCAGAACCACTTTAAGGATTGATTTGATCAACTCTACCCAGCTTTGCATTCCAACCATTCGCTTTAAGCCGCTAAGCGGATTCATTTTCGACAGCTTGGGCATGGCTGCTTGGGCAGAAAAACTGATTCCTCCCACACCTGCTGCTCCAATCATGGCGGCGGTAAACAATGTCGCTAACACCAAAAATAGTGGGAACAACAAATCACTCATCGCGCCCAAAGCGATATCAAACAGTTTTGCAGTATCGAAAATCTCTTCTCGTTGAAGATCAAATAAACGGCTCATGATGGAAAACAATGAACGTGCTAACGCCTCTCCAAACCACATCAATGAAATGGCGCCAACGATCAGCACAGATGCTGATGCGAGCTCTTTAGATCGAGCGACCTGCCCCTTTTCTCTGGCTTGTTGTAACCGTCGGGGCGTGGCTTCTTCGGTGCGTTCCTGACCGTCTGATTCTGCCAAATCTTAGCACTCCAAGCGAATAAGCCGACAAATCTGCGCCTCACCCACTGTCCAGAACATTTCATAATGACTGTATAGACCAGCCAGTATGTACCAACAAAGTAATAGACCCACCATCAAAGCAAAAGCAAAACCAAGCGAGAAGATATTCAGCTGTGGTGCGGCACGGGTCATTACACCAAACGACAAGTTAATGGTCAGTAGCGCAATAATGCCAGATAGAGACATACTCAGTGCCGTTTGGAACATAATACCAAGCCAGCCTGCCATTTCACGGAAATCAACCGCGTTGAGCGAGCCGGAGCCAATCGGCAAAGTTTTAAAACTGAACACCACCAATTGCAGCATTTTTAAGTGTCCATCGGTGGCAAGGAAAAACATTGTCGTTAAGAACATGAATAACTGGCCAAGCAATGGCGTGTTCTGACCATTTGCGGGATCAACCATAGAAGCAAAGCCCAAACTTGATTGCATACCCAATATTTGACCAAGTAGGACAAAGGTTTGAATCATAAATTGAGTAACCATACCCATCGCTATGCCGATGATCATTTGCTCGGCAATGGTCATGAAGCCACGAAACGAGAGTAGCTCAATGTCTTGAGGTACGGCGGGGATGGCTGGCATGACAGCGAAAGTGATGGCTAAACCGAGGTAAAGGCGGATTCTTGGCGAAACAAATCGGGCCCCGGTTACTGTCATCACCATCAACATGGATGAGATACGAACATAGGGCCAGAAGTAGTTTGCGATCCAATCTAAGACAACGCTAGTGGGGTACTCCATAGGCGCCTCTAATAAAGCACCTGAGGTAAGCGTTCAATCAAGCCATAGAAATATTCCATCAACATTTGCGTCATCCAATGCCCAAACAGCATCAGGGCCAAAAGCGTGACAATCAAACGCGGTAAGAAGCTCAATGTTTGTTCGTTGATGGATGTCGCAGCTTGAAAAATCGCGACTACAAGGCCGATAAGCAAGCTTGGGATGATAATGGCGCAGACCATGATAAGCACCATCCAAAGTGCTTCACGGAAAAGCTCGACAAACATTTCTGGTGTCATGTCTTATCCTCTATCTGCGCTTAACTAAAGGGCAAAGCTGCCCGCGAGTGTCGAGAGTATCAAGTTCCAACCATCGACCAATACGAACAACATCAACTTGAACGGCAACGAAACAATCATTGGTGACAACATCATCATACCCATTGCCATCAGTACCGAAGCGACTACAAGGTCAATAATCAAAAACGGCAAGAAGAGCATAAAGCCAATTTGGAATGCAGTTTTTAGCTCTGAGGTGATAAAAGCCGGAATCAACACCGCCATCGACACATCTTCTGGATTCTCGACTTGCTCTCCTGACATGGTTACGAACGTCTCCAAATCTTTGATTCGGGTCTGCTTAAGCATAAATGCTTTCATTGGCGCTTGTGCAGCATCAAACGCTTCTCGCGCCGTAACTTGCTCGTTCAAATAAGGCTGAACAGCTTTGTCGTTGATTTCGTTCAGGACAGGAGACATAACAAAAAAGGTCAAAAACAGCGCAATACCAATAATAACCTGATTAGAAGGCGTTTGTTGCAAACCCATTGCCTGACGCAATATCGACATCACCACCACAATTCGAGTGAACGAGGTCATCAGAATCACCATGGCAGGCAAGAAGCCAAGCATGGTCATTAACGCTAAAATTTGTAGTGTAACCGAGTAGTCTTCACTGCCATCAGGGTTCGTGGTCATGGTGAATGCTGGAATACCACCGCCACTAGAAACGGACATAGCACGGCTAGCACCAGTATCACTTTGCATAGCCTGAACTGTAACACCACTTCCATCGGCTAAGTTATCTGGCAGCGCTGACTCCTCTGCTTCAGCAAAGGTAAATGAAGAAAACAGCACGCCGACAAAAAGTAACAACGTACTCAGGAGCAAACGAATTGGATTACCCTTTGTCATGTTTTTTGATCAGCTGGCTAAATTGAGTCGCAAAAGCATTGGTCGCCAACTCTTCCTCTTTCAGTGGCTTATCTAACTTGGCTAAAGTTTGGATCGATTGGCTAGTAATCCCAACCAAAAACTGTTCTTCACCCACTTGAACTACTGCGATTCTTTCTTTTGTACCCACTGGCAACTGACTCACTATACGCAAGCCCTTTTGTTGTCCCATCGCTGGCACTTGCATACGTTTCAGCAACCAAGCCAGCAAAAGAATCACGCCGATTACAAGCACAAGCGAGCCAAGTGTCGTCGCAAGATCCAGATTATTTGGTGCGGCAGCAAATGCATAAGGAGCACTTAGCATTAAGCTCAGTGCTCCAGTGATTTGCTTCAATCGCATTTTGATTGAACGACTCATCTTAACGCAGCTTCTTAATTCGTTCAGTTTGGCTGATCACATCCGTCAAACGGATACCAAACTTATCGTTGACGACCACGACTTCGCCGTGAGCAATCAAAGTACCGTTAACCAATACGTCGAGCGACTCACCGGCTAGACGATCCAACTCAACAACCGAACCTTGGTTAAGCTGCAACAGGTTCCGAATGCTAATTTGAGAACGACCGACTTCCATCGAAATCGTCACCGGGATATCCATAATAGTGTCGAGTTTACGACGCTCATCTTCGCTAATTGGGCTTGAAGTGTCTTTTAGCTCTTCCAGTGGCGCAGCCAATACTTCATCTACGTCTACAGAAGGGGCAGACGGGTCTTCGCCAAGAGCGGCTGCCCATTCGTCTGCTAGCTTTTGATCGTCACTTGGTTCCATTTTTCTATCCTGTGTTACGCCTTACTCATGCCATAGCATGTCTATTTAATAAGGTATCTTAATGGTCTATATCGTCTTCACTCTCAAGCTCGGACATGATGTCTTTACCTAAGAAAGCTAAATCTGTTTTGACGACATGTGGGCGCTCAATTTCCTCAGAAATTTGCACCGCTAATTTGTCTTCCGAACGACCCATTTTTACGCGATAGGTCGGTAGGTCTTCTACAAACATCGTCGCATGTTCTGGCATTTCAATCGGGATGATATCGCCAGGTTGCAGCTCCATGAGGTCACGCAAAGAAATGTCTTTTTCGAGCAAGTTCACGCGGAAGTTAACCGGACAATCCATGATCTCTTCACGTAGTGCTGAGCTCCAGCGAACGTCCGTTTCCATCTTGTCGGACTGAACACCTGCATCCAATAGTTCACGGATAGGCTCAACCATGGAGTAAGGCATAACGACATGAAAATCGCCGCCACCGCCGTCAACTTCTATATGGAAGGAACTCACGACAATCACTTCTGTCGGGCTGACAATGTTTGCCATACTTGGGTTTACTTCAGAGTCGAGATATTCGAACTCTACCCCCATCACTGGCGACCACGCTTCTTTATAATCTTCAAATACAATTTTCAGTAACAACTGAATGATGCGGCGTTCCGTTGGGGTAAATTCACGGCCTTCGATTTTGGCGTGGAATCGACCATCACCGCCAAAGAAGTTTTCTACCAGAATAAAGACTAAACGAGCCTCCATGGTGATCAACGCAGTGCCTTTTAACGGACGAAAACGCACCATGTTCAAACTGGTTGGCACGTACAATGTGTTCTGGTATTCACCAAACTTCATCATCTGCACGCCATTGATCGACACCTCTGCCGTTTTACGCAGCATATTAAACAGACTAATACGCATGTGCCGTGCAAAGCGCTCGTTGATAAGTTCGAGCGTCGGCATTCGACCACGTACGATCCTGTCTTGCGACGAGAAATCAAAATTGACGGCACCCTCAGTGTCGTTTTCTATCGGTTCATCGACGTCATCAACATCGTCAACCCCATGCAATAGCGCATCAATTTCGTCTTGGCTTAATAGATCGGTCACGTTTTACCTATTGAATAACAAAATCTGTAAACAGTACTTTTTCAATCACTGGCTTACCGACCGCAGCATTCAGCGCTGCTTTGATATCTTCGGAAGCACGATCGCGCAATTCCACTCGTCCTGTAGGAGAGCGCAATTGATCAACCGTCGCGGAAGCAAACGTTGATAGCATAGAGCTTTCAATCAGTGGCGAATGATACCGCGCCAACTCTTCATTTTCTGCACCGCGAACCATTAACTGCGCTTTAATTTGAACCAACCTATCGCGGCTATCCCCAGTAACGTTAAATACAAATGCCTGAGGAAGATTCACATACGCGATGGGCGCAGCATCCGATGCCTTCACTTGAGCCTGTTGAGACGATTCAGCCTGAGCAGGTTCATCAGAGCCCATTAGAAAAAATGCCGCTGCCCCGCCACCAAGTAGTAATACTACAACAGCGATGATGATGATAAGTAACTTGCTTTTTCCTTTCGGCGCATCGGCCCCTTGTAACTGTTCTTCTGCCATTCTTGTCTCTTATTGTTCTTTTGAGATACCAAGACGTTTTAGTGAGTTGCTTGGTAACCGTATGCCATTGCCGTTAAACGGCCTTTTATGCGTAAAAACTAATTCCATCACGCTTTGAAGCGACATTCAAATCCAGATTGACATCAGATTCAAAACCCTCTTCGGACTGTCCAGAGAAACCGCCACTTTGCGCGCTTTGAGCATGTTGTTCAGCAGTATACCTACCTTGCTGTTGCCCACTGCTTTGTTGTTGGACGGAAGAATCAGCCAGCTGCATACCTTGTTGCGCTAGCATTTCTCTCAAACGAGGGAGCGTCTGTTCAATAATGTCACGAGCTTGCGGGTTGTTCACTGTAAAATGTACATTGGCAACGTCATTATTCATGGTCATACGAATTTGCATACGACCTAACTCTGGTGGATCAAGACGAATATCGAGATTTTTCAGATTCTTCGACATCATCATTTGCACTTTTTCCGCAACTTGCTCGTTGGCTAGCTCTTTAGTTAGTTGCAACGGAAGCTGAGCTTGTTGTGCAGCATCAATACGCGTTTGTTGCTGCACATTAATTCCTTGCTGACCTGCCATAGCTTGAAGCTGTCCAGCGAAGCCATGTTGGAGGTCCGACTTATCTTGTTTATCCACAGTCGCCTTTAGCGCACCAGTCGCCAATGCTGCGTTCATCACTTTCTGGCTAATCTCTCCGTCTTTCACACCTTGAAGCGACGTCGGCACTTGCGCGGCTATCAACATATCGGGCGTTGGAGATAATGCGACTTTTTCTCCACTATGAGCAGTTTGTGGCTGGAGTACTTGAGCCGCTGTATGCTGGATTTGCTGAGACACTGCCATAGGTCCAGCCTGGCGAGTTAAATTATGTTGTACTTGTTGCTCTGCGAGAATCTGTTTAATGTCATTAGGGAGCGCAACAAATTGGGCAAGGTCTTGCTCAGGAATATCCGCCGTGATCCTTCCTTGTTTCAAACCTTCAATGATCTGAGCTTCTTGCTGAGTCAGTGCTTTTCCTTGCGCCAACTTAGTATCTATAACTTCAAGTTCATCCAAGGAGACTCGTGGAAGCGCGTCGATGTTGGAACCATCAACGTCTGTTAACAACGGCGACAGATCATTAGCTACTTCACCACTGACTGCGCTCTTAGCCGTCGGATGGCTGGCTTGTTTCGCTAGCTCTTGCCAAGCAGCAAACTCAGGCGAAAGTTTGTCGACATCGATAGGTTGACCATTCTTATCTAAAATTGGCTCTAAGTCTTGTCCTGGGATCATCTGTGCTTGTTCAAGCGAATGAACTGATGGCGTTTCATTCAAAGCCAGCTCATCAAGGTGTGTCGAAACGGTTGCTTGCTCGTGGAACGAATGCACTAAATTCGCGCTCTGAGGCAAAACTTTGCCACTATCGATGGATGCATTACTCGCATTCAGGGTTTGATTCGCTTGTTCAATTCGACCAAGAAGCTGTTGTCCTTCGCCCATCGTGCTTTTTACGTCCATTGTATTTGATGGGTTGCTCGTATCGATTGATGTTGATTTCACTTTTTCAATAGCTTCAACATCATTCTCCAAAGGTGTGCTGTTACTCGCCTTTTGTAAACTTGCTTCTTCACTTAAGGTTGCATTCGGTTTGTTTGCTGATATTTCATCAAAACCATGGGTCTCGTCACTGACGGATTCTTGGCTTTCTTGCGCCAACAATTCGTCCGAGACGTTAGCAGAAGAAGTACTGCCTACATCCGCTCTTTCTTTTTCTTCAACCACTGTCGATTCTGTTGCTACTTTTTCGGGCTTTTGTTTACCAGCAAACGCATCGGTTAACGTTTCTAAAAATCCCTTGCTCTCAGTGCTCTCTGCGGACGCTTTAGCGGACACATCAGAAACTGGCGTCTTGGTAGTCGCAGATACATGGGACAAATTCACACTCATTTAGAAACTCTCGTTCTCGTGGCTCTGAGCGTATCGCTGACAGACAGCAATACTGGCGGCAAACAAAGGTCAAAAAGACCCGACACTGACAGCTAAAATGCAAAAATCACACCACAATATTGAGTCAATTCTCGGTAAGCTAATAGATGGCATGTTTATGGAACAAACATCAACAGTACTATCCGAGAACCTGGTTCCTAACATGATGTACAGCTACTTGATTGACTTTGAAAAACGATAAGCGTAAACAGACACTTTGCTTAACAATTAAGGAATCACTTTGAAGATCACAGAATTACGCCAATATAGAATCAAAGCAGGCAAAACAAAGCAATGGCTAAGTTGGATGAAGGAAGAACTGTTGCCCTATCAACGCTCACAAGGCATGCGTGTACTGAATACTTACGTCCACACTGGTGATGATGGACATGACTATTTTGTTTGGCTTAGAGAGTTCGACAATGAACAAGCACGCCAGACTCTCTACGAAAAAACATACAACGAGTGGTGGGTTTGCGAGATTCGACCGAAGGTGTTTGAGTTAATTGAACAAGACTCAATCAAAGTTACCTTACTTGAATCGGTAGAGATGTAGTCAGCTGCAACACCGTAATGAAATATCGAACCAATAACCTTTAGAAACGATGTGGTTTTCGACTGTAAAGTAAGGTGGAAAACTCGTCCATTTGCTTTTGTTCGCGCTTAGCTTCAGCAAGTTGTTTCTCTTTTTCGCGTTTGTCTATCATCCACTCATAGGATTTGCGTTCTTTACGCACGGTTAACCAATATTCTTTACAGTTTTCAACCTGCTCTTTGAAATGACTTTCTGCTTGCTTTTGCTTAGATAAAGTCTCATCTAGCTGGGTAAGGAATCGATTTAAGTGTCCATATTGACTTGCCGTTAGGCCCGCCTGACCACGGTCGACGAGTTGCTGGCAATAATCAAGCCGATACTTTTCAATTTGTTCAACCTGACGGTAATAATCTTCGAGTTCAGAACGCGCTTTGTTCAGTGCAAGCACAGCTTGGTCTTCACGATCCTTAGTTTGCTCAAGTAGAAACTCCATCGCATTATTCATGCGCTATCACCCACCCAAAATGTTTCTAAGCATATTGACGCACATATCATATGGCACTGATTCTTTCATGCTCTGCTGCAAGTATTCGTCTAACTTCGGTTTCAAAGTAAATGCGCCATCAATAGCAGGATCGGTACCCGGTTTGTACGCTCCAATCGAGACCAAATCTTGATTCTTGCGACAAATAGACAAGACCTGTCGCACCGCTTTTGACATCAGAACGTGCTCTTCGGTCGTGATTTGCGGCATAACACGGCTCACCGACTTCTCGACATCAATCGCCGGATAATGGCCTGCATCCGCCATTTCACGAGAAAGTACAATATGGCCATCAAGAATGGCTCGCGATGCGTCCGCTATCGGATCTTGCAAATCATCCCCTTCGGTCAACACGGTAAAGAACGCCGTAATCGAGCCTTGCTCGGCACTTCCATTACCCGCTCGCTCAACCAGCGCTGGCAGCTTGGCAAATACAGAAGGCGGGTAACCTTTCGTCGCTGGCGGCTCACCAACAGAAAGTGCGATTTCACGCTGTGCTTGTGCAAAACGAGTCAACGAGTCCATCAATAGCAGAACATCTAACCCTTGGTCCCGGAAGTATTCAGCAATCGTTAATGCCGTTTGGCACCCCTTTAAGCGCATTAGAGGTGAAGCATCGGCAGGCGCCGCGACCACCACTGAGCGGCGACGACCGTCCTCACCCAAGATCTCTTCGATGAATTCTTTAACTTCACGTCCACGCTCACCTATCAGGCCGACGACCACAACCTGTGCGGTGGTGCCTCGCGTCATCATGCCAAGCGTGACCGATTTACCCACACCAGAACCTGCAAACAGACCGATACGCTGACCTTTACCAACCGTCAACAAACCATTGATGGCTTTTAGGCCAACATCGAGCGGTTCAGAAATTGGCTTTCGAGCCAACGGGTTGATTGGTTCGGCATTAAAAGAGGCACGGTGATCGGTATACAAAGGGCCAAGTCCATCAAGTGGATTCCCAACCCCGTCTATCACGCGCCCAAGTAACTCCATGCCGACAGGCAAACCAGCGTCACTGGTTAAAGGGGTGACTCTCGCTCCAGGTAAAATGCCCGTAATTTGTTCGCTTGGCATTAAAAATAGGTTGTCACCTGAAAAGCCGACAACCTCGGCTTCCATCTGACCTGACATGGTTTCCACTAAGCATAAACTGCCAATTGGTGCGCGACAGCCGGTCGCTTCCAACGTTAACCCAACCACACGCACCAGTTTGCCAGAGGCGACAGGACGCGTCGTAAGGCCTTCAACTTTGTAGCTTTTTAAGCGGTCAGAGAGTGCTTGCATGGATTACTCGCCCTCTTGATGACGGTTTGCGCCACAAAAGCTGTGCAATACGCTTTTGACGCGTTCTTCCATGCGATAATTAATGCTTGATTCACCGGCTTCAATCTGGACGTCACCTCGATTGAGCGATGGCTCAGCAACTAACGTCCAGTTGCGACAATTAAGGTCTTCTTCACCATAAGCTGAACGAATAATCGCGACATCTTCTGGATTCAGGTGCAAGGTAATAGGGTGGCCTGATATTGGTAGCGCTTCAACCGACTGCTTCACTGTATCTAAAATAATTTGAGGGTTGGTTTGTACTTCAACGTGCACCACTTCTTTAACTAAACAGAGCACCATATCCACCAGCTGCTTTTCAACCTGAGCATTCATCAACTCCAAAGGTTGAGCAAACTGATTGGCCAAGTTCATAAAAGTTTCAACTTGCTGCTGAATGTATTCTTGCCCTGCAGTTACCCCTTCAGCTTTTCCGAGCTCGAGACCTTCAGCATGGCCGGCTTGCAACCCTTCTTCTTTACCTTTGTCGTAACCTTGCTTAAAGCCAGCTTCCTGACCTTGATGTAAGCCTTCTTGATAAGCACCTTGCTTAATCAGTTCAATTTGTTCTTCGGTGAGCGCAAGTGGCTGCTCTTCTTCAGGCTCATCAAAATTCGGCACCCATCCCGGGTCATAGTTGAACGCGGTTTGTTTTGCTTGTTTGGCTTTAGGCTCGCCATAATCAGGCAGCCCCCAACGTTGAGGTTCGATCATCGAATCATCTTCATCAGGACGGATAAATCCACGTTTTCTATCGCCAGCCATGGGTTACCTATTGTGTGTTCGATTAAGAAGTGAGGGTGCTCCGCAATAGGATAATTGCGAAGCAATAGAAATTATAAGAATTCGTCAGCACCGCCAGATAGCATGAGCTCACCAGCATCCGCCATTCGACGGGCAATTGCTAAGATTTCTTTCTGAGCGGCTTCTACATCTGCCACTCGTACTGGCGGCATCGCTTCTATATCATCACGCATCATATCAGCAGCACGTTTAGACATATTCTTGAAGACTTTCTCACGTAACGAGTCATCTGCACCTTTGAGTGCTTTTTGCAACACGTCTTGTGGTACGTCACGCAGCAACTTCTGAATACCTTGGTCGTCCACTTCGACTAAGTTTTCGAAGACAAACATTAGGTCTTGGATTTGCGTCGCCATGTCTTCGTCCTGATCGCGAATTTGTTCCATCAACAAACCTTCGACGTTGTTGTCTAGGTAGTTCATGATCTCCGCTGCTGCTTTCAGGCCGCCAATTTTGGCTGCTTGTGCACCCGCTTGACCCGCGAACTGTTTCTCCATGATTTCGTTCAGCTCTGCCAATGCTGATGGCTGAACTTCTTCAAGGTTGGCAATACGCATCATCAGATCCAAACGCACGCGCTCAGGAAACTGAGACAAAATCTCTGCAGATTGGTCTGCTTCTAAATAAGACAATACGATAGTTTGAATCTGTGGGTGTTCATTGACAATAATGCTCGCCACTTGGCGTGGGTCCATCCATTTCAAAGAATCCAAGCCTTTTGAGCCCGTACCAAGTAGGATCTGGTCAACTAAGTTGTTGGCTTTGTCTTCACCAAGAGCGGCAACCAGTGCATTACGCATAAAGTCTTCGCTGCCCATACCAATGTTGGTGTATTTCTGGATATCCTCCAAAAACGCACGATGAACAGCAGATACCTTGTCTTGGCTGAGATCCTTCGCGCGAGCCATCGCACTACCAACACGCTGAACCTGTTTTGGTTCTAGGTGACGGATAATGCCAGCTGCATCTTGTTCATTAAGGCTCAGTAGCAAAATTGCCGCTTTTTCTTCGCCAGTAATGGTTGAAACATCCAGCTCTACTGGCATTCCCGCGGCGTTGCCATCTTGAGGTACGATATCGTTAGCCATTGTCATTCATCCAGTTTTTCACTACTTGAGCAGCCAGTTCAGGTTCATTCGCAACCAGAGCGCGAACCGCTTTCAATACATCTTCATCTTTATGAAGGTTTGGCAAATCAATACTTGAGCCAAACTCGAACAGTTCGCTGCTTTCGATGTCACTGCCAATCAAGCTAGTTTCACCATCCGCACCAATCGGCAAGCCGTCTGGTCCGTACATTTCATCTTCATCATCGCTGGTAGGGTTAAGCAATTTCTTCATTGCTGGGCGAACCAGAACCAACACAACCACAATAATCACTAATGCACTTGCGAACCAACGAACCCAATCACTGAAGTTAGGGTGCTCCCAAATTGGTGGTTCTTCTAGCTGCTCAGCCTCTGGCTCAGCAAACTTTACACTCAATACATTCAGTAAATCGCCACGACCTTGATCAAAGCCAACGGTACCAATTAATACTTGGCGAATGGCATTGATTTCAGATTCGGACATTGGGGTATAAGTCACTTCACCCGTATCAGGGTTAACTTGACGACGGTCTTTAATCGCAACAGAAACGGTCTGACGAGCCACCGTCCCGGTCTGCTTTCGCTCGTGGCTGATGGTGGTATCTAGCTCAAAGTTACGCGTGGACTCTTTACGAACTGAACCCTGCCCCATGACAGAACCATCTTTCATTTGAGCCACATCTTGCGGAATTGAGGCATCCGCTGGAGGCTGATTACTCAACGCACCCGGAATACCCGCTACCATGTTACCGTTATTGTAATCTTCGAGTGCGTACTCACTGCGGGTCGCAGGGGTGTTCGGATCAAAGCGTTTGCGAGTTTGTTCAACCGCACTGAAATCCATTTGGATATCAACCTGCGCCGTATAGTTGCCATAACCTAAAATGGGTAATAGTACGGAATCAATTTTTTCGCGCAGCGCTTGCTCTTGGCTGCGTTCTAATTCTTGTTCTTTGCGTCGCGCCGCAGAAGCGGGATCTTGGGAGCCTGAGCTGAGTAAGCGGCCATGCTGATCTGTGACGGTAATTCGAGAAGTTTTCATTCCCGGCACGGCACTCGCTACCATGTCGACAATAGAATCCACTTCTTGCTGCTTAAGGTTCGTGCCTGTCGACAATGTCAAAAATACCGACGCAGAAGCTTCTTGGTTATGACGCACAAACACGCTGTGCTTTGGCAGTGCCAATAACACTCGTGCTTTGCGAACTTGCTTCATTTCTTCAATTGCTTGAGCCAATTGGCGCTCTCGACTGAGTTTGAGACGCTCTTGCTCGAGACGTTGTGAAACACCAAAACCCATGTCTTGCAGCAAAATATCATCGCCCGCTTCTGTAGCTTGGTTAACGCCGGAACGAACCATGCCAAGTTTGATCGAGTTGTACTCACTCGATTCAACAGAAACAGTATTGCCATCAAGCTTATAATTGATTTTCTGCTGGTCCAGATAATCCAGAACGGGGATCAATTCTTCGGTCTCATACGCACCAAGTGGGCGCATCTCCGGTTCTTTGACCCAAAAGAACAGCATCACGATCAATGCAACACAGATGGATATCGACAGCACAAGCACAACCTGACGAAGTAAATCGAGGTCGCCTACTGCCATATCGAATTTTGACGCACTACGCTCCTCTAGATCTGGATTTTGACTCTCCACATCCACATCGGAACTTGCTACCAGTGCACCATCTGAGCCGCCTTCAGTGACGGTTAAATCTGTAGACTTGTCTGCCACACTTATTACCTAAATTACACTGGCATGTTCATGAGATCTTTATATGCCTCAACGAGTTTATTGCGAATTTGAACCGTCGCATCAAAAGCGACACTAGACTTGTTACGAGCGATCATAACGTCAGAAAGGGATACATCGGCATCACCACGATCAAAACGGGTTTGTAAATCACCAGATGCTTTTTGAAGTGTGTTCACGTTATTGATGGCTTTAGTTAGGAGATCGTTAAAATCCGCTCCAACTTTCGCCCCACTTGCAGTAGGAGCCGTATTGGTTGCTTCTACCATCATGGCGCGCATTTCTGCCTGAATACCATCAATTTTCATTAGCACCTCTAAGCCAAAAGATTGACTATTAACAAAACTGATTATTGACACAGCAATTAACGTGCCATAAGACATTAGCAATCAATTTACTTACACTTTTCGTCTTATGGCCGTTGTCTGTGTTAATTCGGGATATCTATACCAGCATCACGCATTTTGGCAAGCTTATAGCGCAAGGTTCGAGGGCTTATACCCAGTTTCTCCGCCATTTCTTTGCGTCGACCATTACACTCAACCAAAGTCTCCAAAATAATGGCGTATTCTTGATCGCGCAGCTCGCTGCCTAAGCCTTCTCCACCAGTTACTGGGCGGCTGACACTCTCAGCTTGCGCAACTGGCTTAACATTGGGCACGACCATATCTGCGTTTTGCACCACGTGTTGCAAGCTATTGGCATCTTGCCAATCTACGCCCTCAAGCAAAATGTGCTCTGCATCGATGTCGCCATTTTCACTTAATATCAGCGCTCGTTGAACCACGTTATCCAACTCACGAACATTACCCGGCCAAGGGTATTGCAATAGTTTTTCTAACGCAACGGTCGAGAATTGAGGCACTGGCATGCCCATTTTGCTGCAATGACGCTCAGCAAGATGCTTGGCAAGCGGTGCAATATCGCCTTTACGTTCTTTAAGTGCAGGCCACGCAATTGGGAATACATTCAGGCGGTAATATAAGTCCTCTCTGAAGTTTCCTTCTGACACGTATTGCTTAAGATCACGGTTACTAGTCGCTAACACACGAACATCTAACTTGATGCTTTTGCGACTGCCTAGGCGCTCTACTTCTCGCTCTTGCAAAACACGCAACAACTTCGCTTGCAGGTTCAAGTCCATTTCGCTGATTTCATCAAGCAAGATTGTGCCACCTTGCGCTTGTTCAAACTTTCCTGGGCATGCCTGAACAGCACCAGTAAATGCGCCCTTTTCATAGCCAAACAGTGTTGCTTCGAGCATATTGTCAGGAATCGCGGCACAGTTAATTGCGACAAAAGGACCATTTTTACGATTTGACGCGTTGTGAATATAACGCGACATCACTTCTTTACCTGAGCCACTCGGACCTAGCACCATAACATTCGCATCTGTACGCGCCACTTTATCGGCCAACGCGAGTAAGCTCAGACTTTTCTCATCAGCAACGATAGCGTCACCGTTGTCATCACTTTTTATCGGTGCATAACGACTGACCATATTTAGCAACACTTCTGGTGCAAATGGTTTCGCCATGTAGTCAATCGCGCCGTCTTTCATTGCCGACACGGCATCTTCAATATTGGCGTACGCCGTCATTAGCAATACTGGTAAGTTAGGCCAATTCTGCTTGATGCTTTTGAGCAGAGCTAAGCCACCCATACCCGCCATTTGCACATCAGAAACGACGATATCAACCGTATTCGATTTCAGCTTTAACAGTGCATCTTCAGCACAGTCCGCTTCCAACCACTCATACCCTGCCAGAGCCAGAGTATCGACTAGGGCTTCACGAAGACCTTCATCGTCTTCTACGATCAGCACTTTGCTTTGCGCCATTATGATTCTCCAGAAATTGTTATTACCAAAAGCCGCTTATTGCGCTTCTGTTTGCACTCGCTCTAGCGGAATGCACATGGTGAAGCAGGCTCCATCACCCTGCTCTGAAATAAGTTCCAATCGACCGTCATGGGCACGGCAAACCATTTGAACAACTGCCAACCCTAATCCAGTTCCTTGAGAACGTGTGGTAAAAAATGGCTCCATGATTTTGGCTTGCAGTTCTTCGGGCACTCCCGGTCCGCTGTCTTGCACAGAAATGCGTAACTCACCATTTACCGGGCGGAAAAAAATATCGACTTGCGATTCTTTACCAGACATTTGAATCGCATTCATGACCAGATTACTTAATGCGGATGCAATGGCGTTCGCATTGCCTAGTAGCTCAGTTTGTTCTTCTTCCACTTCTAGGCAGTAATCAATACTGTTGTTTTTTAGCGCGGTTTCGACCATCGGCTGATATTCCGCTACCAACTGGGCAATCGTGAATGGCTTAATGACTTTATTATCACCACCTTTAGCAAAAAGCAGCATATCATTAACCTGCTTTTCCAAATCGTGCAGTCGATCCATTAATTTGGTTTGGAAGCGATCTTTTGTCGCTGGAGGAAGATTTGGCGCTCCCAAATTGGATGCATATAACATAGCGCTCGACAGCGGCGTTCTTACTTGGTGAGCAAGCGACGCAACCATACGTCCTAACGACGATAAGCGCTGTAAATCACTGACACGAGCTTGAAGTAAACGGGTTTCGGTTAAATCGGTAATCAGGATCAATTGACCTGTTGTGGACGCCGAGATGGCGAGTCGAACTTTACGGCCATTCCGCAGGGAAACTTCATGGCCATCATCTTCACGTGGGTCAAACACCGCCTGGATAACGTTGAACCATTTTTCGTTAACCAGTGGAATCTCAAGAATTCGGTGCGCTTCTGGATTTGCTTCACGCACTACTCCGTACGTATCGAGCAAAATCACTCCAGCAGGCATCACATCGAGCACCTGTTTGTAGCGCTCAACCTGATTCTCTAAGGAATCTAAATGGGATTGATTGGTGTTGTTATCCATTACTGCCTGTCGAAATATCGCCGCTAAAACTAAAATAGCTTGGTAAGCAATTAGCGTACCAAGCTATTTTTTATATTTATCAGGACGTTAAGCTATCGACAATAAGTTGACACTCAGAGATAACGGTTTCGGATGCCAGAAAAGCGATGTTAACCAACCCAAGTGATTATTCAGATATCGTCTTAAAACTTCACTTTACCTAGCGCTGTAAGTTGTACTTACGCATTTTTTCCACCAGCGTAGTACGTCGCATACCCAGCATGTCGGCCGCTCTTGCAACAACGCCACCCTGCGCTTCTAATGCTTGGCTGATCATATTAACTTCTAAATCAGCCAGCAGCTCTTTCAAATTAACCCCTTCCGGTGGCAGCGCTTGCGGGGCGTTCATGCTGTGATCAAGGTCGTCTTGATCTTCAAAGCTAAAATCTTCAGAGAAGATATCTTGGAATACATCACGCTCTTGCTCTTCCACCGAAACAAATGGATTGCTCTCTGGTTGGAACTCTGGGATGTCACTGTAGCGATATTTGGTTGGTAGATGGTTTACATCCACCAAGCTATTTGGATACAGAATAATCATTCGCTCAACAAGATTAGCCAACTCGCGTACGTTGCCCGGCCAGTTATGCTCCATCAGTGAGTTGATTGCACGAGGTGTAAAGCAGATAGGTTGTCCGCCTTCCGCCTCTAAACGTGTCATCAGTTCTTGCAGCAGCAATGGTATATCTTGTTTGCGCTCTTTCAGCGCTGGCATCTCAATTGGAAACACGTTCAGACGATAGAACAAGTCTTCTCGGAACGTGCCTTCTTCAATCATATTTTCTAGATTACGGTGTGTCGCCGCCACAACTCGAACATTTACCTTGATGGTACTATTGCCACCTACACGTTCAAAGCAGCGTTCTTGCAATACACGAAGCAACTTTACTTGCATCGACATTGGCATATCGCCAATCTCATCAAGAAAGATAGTGCCACCATCTGCGAGCTCAAATCGACCTTTACGGGCAGTTAACGCACCAGTAAACGCGCCTTTTTCGTGACCAAATAATTCGCTTTCTAGGAGCTCAGGCGGTATTGCACCACAGTTAATAGGTACAAATGCGCCATCGCGGTATGAAGAGTGATAGTGGATGTTACGCGCAACAACTTCTTTACCCGTACCGGACTCACCTAAGATCAACACGTTTGCTTCCGTGTTTGATACTTGCTCAATCAGGTGTCGAACTTCTTGAATACCTCTACTTTGACCAACTAAGCTGCGAAAAAGCGTGTTTTTGCGTGCACTAGCAACAACATTCACTCCTTTTCGCCCCAGAAAATCTTTGCAGTGGCGTAACGCTTCACTAAGCTGTGGGTAATTAAGCGGCAGCTCTAGTTCACCAACAAAATTTGGAAGATCATCAACAGGCAAAGGAAAACGGCCCATGACTAGAAGAGGGATGTGGTAAGCGCTGTTTAAATGAGAGATAACCGTACTCGCCGCTTGACCTGCTGGAATATTACCAACAATACAGCACGACCATACGCTAGACCAATCAACATCGCTGAGCTGATCAGAACTGACCGCTTCGCAATTTTCTCCAACAAATTCCAATATATTGCTTAAATTTAAACGACTTGATGCGTCATCATCAATTACAAGCAGCTTTGCCAAACCATGCATAAGTAAGAATGATTGCCTTTATTTTAGGTGCGTTGCGGCCAAACCTTGATTTGCGCAATTGGGTGCTAAAGAAGGCAGAACCACCACACTCAATTTACGATAGACAAAATAGGAAAATCAGCAACAAAAAAGCCATTAGGGCTACTAATGGCTTCTATTTTATTTGAATATAAAAATAAGGCAACCAAGCAATAGAGAGGTGTGAGCTTGATAGAAACTTTGCTACACAACTCGTTGCGCAATTGACAAATATATTCGTCTAGGATCTTAACGCATTGTTTTGACTATTAAATACCAACTTCAGCAGCGGTAAGATTATGAAACTCTGTTGGGATTTGGTCCCAAGCGGACTTGATCTCACGGATAATGTCGATAACGTCGTCGATCAGCTGAGGCTCATTTTGATGGTTAGCAGCAGAAATTTGCGTGATCATAAACTCATACAGTGAATCTAAGTTTGAAGCAATATCACCACCGTCATCCATAGATAGACAGCTGCGTAGCGCGATAATGATGTCTAACGCTTTACCCAAGCGCTCACCTTTTGCTGGAATATTGCCTGCTTGCATGGCTGCTTTACCTTGAATAAGGCGCTCAATCGCACCAGCCATAAGCATTTGAATGACTTTGTGCGGAGAAGCCGCGCTAAGCTGGCTGTCGACTGATACCTTTTTGTATGCTTGCAAAGAACCGCGCATAGTAATCCTCTTTTAAATAAATTTTTTGTACTGCTGAAGTGAACGCTGGCCATAACGAAACTTATGGAGCTCTTTTCCGACCTTTGACGTTTCCGATTGCATCAGCTCGACAATTCTTTTGGTACGAGTTAGCAATGCTTGCCACTCTGCATCCTGCTTAACCAAAGGATTTTGATGAATAATTGGTAACAGGTTTTGCAATAACCGTTCCCTGATATCGACCAAGCGAAGAATTTCTTCAGCATTAAAATCAATTTTTTCTAATTCTTGCGTAATTAGTTGATCTATATCACTAATTTCCATGAGTTCTTTTTGCATTTATTAACCCAACGCACTCATCAAAGCGCCTAACTGGCCTTGCATTTTACCGGTCGCATCTTGCATCGCGGTAAACTTCGCATGAGTACGCTTCTCTAGGCTTTCCATACGGCGATCTAATGCCGCTTGATCGTCACTCAAACGGTAATTTTGTTCTGTGAGACTTTTTTCTCGAGTACGAATACTGCCTGTAATACCTGTGATACCGTGAATCGCATCTTCTACTCGTTTAGCAAAACCTGTGTTGCCACCGAAGAACTTTTCTAACTCGTTGAAGTTATTGTTCAACTGGCGGTCTAGCATGTCATAGTTGATTTCTAGGGTGCCTTGACGTGTGGTCGTAATGCCAAATTCTGTTAAGGACTTTAGGTTTTCAGGTGCTTTATCGATTCGAGTAGAAAAGACCGATTTTAATCGTGAATCTGCACTGCGTACGGTGCTGTCACCTGACAACGGCCCTTTTTGACCAGTTACCGGATCCACACTCGCCAACGCTTGGGAGGTTTGATAAAACGAGTTATACGCTGCCACAAAGTTTTCGATATCGTTGCGTACACTTTGACGGTCGTACTCGACACCAATTTCAGCAGGCGGTTTATTCGGTTCTGATTTGCCTTTTAGTGTTAAATCAACACCTTCGATCGCATCTTCAATCACATTGTTGTGACTAGATAGCTTTGCCACTCCATCAAGCAGAACTTCTGAATCTTGCCCTGCTTGTACTTCTGTCATCCCAAGGTATTGTTCAAAAGCAGATTGTGCCTTTACGATTTTCGCTTCTGCTTCATCAATTTTTTCCAGACGCTCACGTTCTTGAGGATCAAGTTTAGCGCGATGAATTTGCTTAGCTTGCGCTTCGGAAAGTTCACCACGTGCCACTTTTTCGTCTAACGCTTGCTTTTCACTCGCAATTTTTTGCTCGATTTCCGCTTTTTCTTGCTCAAGAAGCTGCTTAGCCTCTTTCGTCGTAACGTAAGAATCGGTTAGGGTGCCCGATGCGGCATTATTCCAGCCTGGTACATCTGGTGCCTTCTCTATTGCCTTTTCGTCGAGTTCAAGCTCTGGTTCTTCATAAGAGTCCAACAAAGTACCTGACGCAGTTTCTGTCCACCCTGGAATTCTGTCTTCAGGGCGTAAGCTCGCGCGTCGGTTGGCTTCATCAATGGCTTCTTGACCAGCTTTGGCTGCTTCTGCACCCGCCGCAGAGATTGGCGCTTGCGATGCATCATCTTGTACATCGTCTGCCGCTTTTTGCTCTTCTGGAGGTAGAGGATTGCCGTTTGCATCCAGCTCTTCTGCTGGTTGTTCCGGAAATTTAAGAGGACCTAAGACATCTTCCGCCGCTGAACGAGCTTCTTCAAGCGCGTTGACGCGGTCTTCAAGTGTTTGGTATTCGAAATATTTAAGAGGGTTGCCTTTTTCTGCCTCCACACTGACTCTGATTTGATGATCCTTACCAGAGAGGTTAGAAGCAAGGATAAGGCGTGGACCTTCGACGTCGTTAATAAGAGATGCACGAACGCCAGGGTTATCTTTAGCGCCATTGATGCCACGTACGACATCGATGAGCTTAGATCGGGAACGAACATCGATATTAAAACGCTCATCACCAAGCGAAATCTGCAGCTTACCAGGGCCAAATTTTGCGTCTTCTGGCAATACGTCAGAAGCGACTTTATGGCTCTGAGCAAGCTGCAACACATCGATAGCATATTTGCCAGCGATAGCATCTGTGGTTGCCGTGGCAGATACGATATTGTCATCGGTCGTTTCGACAGTGCGAACGGCAAATGCTTTCTCCTGACGAAAGTTCGCCATGAGATTTTTCATCGTATCCAATGATTCTCTGAGTCGTCCGTAAGCACTGATACTGGCATTAATTGTCGTGCGTTCGTTGTCGATGCGTTGCTGCTTTGGTACGCGTTCGGCATCCACAATTTTGCTGACCATGGAATTAATATCCATGCCGCCAGACATCCCCAAAGGGCCTAAACTCATCAAATCACCTCTAAAAACGACTTACACTTTTTCAGTCAACAACCCGCTGTTGGCTGTGTGCTCAGCTAGGCGACGCAATACCACTAGCATTTCTTCATCAGGAATTTGACGAATCACGTCACCGGTATTGGCTTCATAAATCGTCACCACATCTCGTCCGGACTCTTCATCCACTCGAAATGCGACTCCTTTGTTTATGGACGTTACAAATTCATTCATTTGTGCGACCAATTTTTCACGCTCTTCTTTGTTCAGTTCTTGACGGCTTTCAGCCATCTCGATCGCAGCTTGAACAGAGAAGTCGTATTCGGTGTTTTTCGCTTTTTGTGGCGAAATCTCACCATTTGAATTTGCTGGGCTAGACGTGCCTAAATCATTGCCATTTTTATTTGCAAACTTTGTGCCATTTGGCGTGCCGTAAGGCTGGATGTTCGATGCGTAGGAGGATATATCCATTACAATCTCCCTTCCACCTTATGGGCTAACGATAGAATCTATCGCTTTGGTGCCCCAGCACTAAGGTGTTGACCTCAGGCTGGGTTTACCACTTAGCCCAACAAGCTTAGCGCTGCAGATGGAGACTGCTTCGCTTGAGCCAGGATTGAAGTACTTGCTTGCTGAAGAATTTGCGACTTAGTCATCGCAGTGGTTTCCTTCGCGTAATCAGTATCTTTAATACGGCTTTTAGACGCATTAACGTTCTCGTTAATGTTGTCTAGGTTGCTGATTGCGTGGTTGAAGCGGTTTTGGAAAGCACCGAGTGAAGCTCGTTGGCTGTCTACGGACTTAAGAGCACCGTCGATAACCGCTACTGCTTCTTGAGAGCCAGCTACTGTGGTTACATCGATGTCTTTCACTGTTACGTCTTTCGGGCCACCAAAGCCGATCTCGTCTGCTAGGTTGCCAGAAAACTCAACATCACCTTCAACTTTTTGAGAAGAAGCAAATACTTGTAGTTTGCCATCTTCGCCAACAGAGGCTTTTACATCATCGTTTTGACCGTTGATGTATGTCGCTAGCTGCTCAATATCATCGCCTTGCTTAGCGCTGATTGATAGCTCTTTCTCTTCACCCTGCTTGTTGGTGTAGCTCATTTTGAACTCTGTTTTCTCACCAACAGTCCAAGATGCGTCTTTACCCTCTTCTGCTGCGTAGCTCTTACCACCCATTGCTGAAGTGTCTGAGCGTAGGTTACCCATAGAAAGCATAACTGCTTCACCTGAGTCCGCACCGATTTGGAAAGATTGAGTACCGTAAGTACCGTTTAGAAGCTTGTTACCACCGAAAGAGGTAGTTTCAGCAATACGGTTTAGCTCGTCGTTTAGCGCTGTTACTTCTTCTTGGATCGCTACACGTTCTGCTTTTGAGTTAGAGCCGTTCGCCGATTGAAGCGAAAGATCACGCATACGTTGTAGGATGTTGGTAGATTCATTCATTGCACCTTCAGCAACCTGTGCAATAGAAATACCGTCGTTTGCGTTTTTCACTGCCATGTCTAGGCCACGGCTTTGTGCATTCAAACGGTTTGAAATCTGTAGACCTGCAGCATCGTCTTTCGCGCTATTGATTTTATAACCCGAAGACAAACGCTCCATTGATTTTTGTTGACCGTCAGCTGCCTGGTTTAGGTAACGCTGTGCAGTCATCGCAGAAACGTTAGTATTAACGTTAATCGCCATAATTGATCTCCTTAAGGCTTTAGTGAATGTACCGTCGTGTCTCTCACCTCACTTAGGTACATCTCATTTCTCTCAGTCCCTTTAACGGCGACCGATGAATATCCTTTAGAAGAAATTTTCAATTTTTTGCGATTATTTTCTTTGGCTTACTGAAATGTGATGAAGCTCTAATGTCGTGATTCGCAGAAATCCTGGGGCCCCAAAAGACAGAAAAAAACCCAGCCGAAGCTGGGTTTACTCGCTCATCTCTCACCACGAGCCAATGAGGTTCTCGTCTTAGGTTTGAAATTAACCTAGCAGACTTAGCGCTGAGTTTGGCGCTTGTTTCGCTTGCGCAAGGATTGAGCTTGACGCTTGCGATAGAATTTGTGACTTGGTCATTGCCGTCGTTTCTTTCGCGAAATCTGTATCTTTGATACGGCTCTTCGACGCATTCACGTTCTCGTTAATGTTGTCCAAGTTGCTGATTGCGTGGTTGAAACGGTTCTGGAATGCACCCAGCTCTGCGCGGTGGCTGTCTACGTATTTCAGTGCTGCATCGATGATAGCAACAGATTCTTGTGCGCCACCAACTGAGGTTACGTCGATAGTATCTACCGTTACTTTTTTACCTTCGCCCAAACCTAGCTCACCAGATAGGCCGCCTGAAAACTCGACTTCGCCTTCGACTTTGTTGTT
>NZ_JAWOVC010000004.1:0-304819 GCF_033339735.1 Vibrio sp. 2033 | reverse complement strand
CTTTAAAATACAAAACGCCCGATGAAGTACATCGAGCGTTTTAGTTAAAAAGTGTCAACCCATATCAGGACGGGTCATATTCGCCCATTTGACACAGGGAAAGGCCAACTACATGGCTTGTTCGGAAATCAAGTTATGTTTATTAAGTAGTCGATACATGGTTGCACGCGAAACTCCGAGCTCTTTCGCCGCATTTGAAACTTGACCAGAATGAGATTCCAAAACAACCAGCAACGCATCACGTTCACTCTTCTCTCGGATTGCTTTCAAGCTGCGCTTTGAGTCATTACGTTGAGGTAAATCTAAGTGATGCTCTTCAATCATTACGCTGTCGGACATTAATACCGCTCGCTTCACTTGGTTCATCAGCTCACGCACATTTCCAGGCCAGAAATAACGTGTCAGTGCCTTGAATGCATCCTCAGAAAAGCTTTTTGCTTGCGAGTTGTACTCTTTTGAGAACTCTTGTAAGTAGAAACGAGCCAGCAATGCGATGTCACTCGCACGTTCTTTCAAGCTAGGGACATTGATGCGCAGAACGTTGATGTAATGGTAAAGCTCTTCATTGAAGTCACCGTCAATCAAAGCTTTTTCAACATCCGACGAGTTAGCAGCAAGAATACGCACGTTAACCGCTTTTACGCCATCTTTGGTATCAATGGTGCCTTCTTGCAAGAATCTCAGCAGATTCATTTGCTGCTCTTTTGAAATGGTAAGAATGTCATTAAACAACACGGTGCCACCATCTGCTTGTTCAAGCAGGCATGCTTCCATATCTTCATCGGCGTTAATACCAAATACTTCAGCTTGGAAACGTTGTTCATTGAGTGCGCGACAGTTAATTGCCATAAACGGTTTATGAGAGCGTGAAGAGACTTTATGGATGGCCCTAGCAACCGCCTCTTTACCAGTCCCACTTTCCCCAGAAATCAGAATGCTGACGTCCGTTGGACCAATGCGCTTCACTTGATCGCGTAAACGTTTCATCGGGATAGATTCACCGATCAAACCCATATCTAAACTGCTACCAAAACTAGGCCAAACTTTTTTCTCCAACTTAAGCATGCCAAGCTGGTGACCTATTGTGCTTAATAACTGTGCATCTGGGATCGGCGCTGTGAAAAAATCGATACAAAAGTTAACAATGAACTGGCATATGGTGTCAGTGCCAAGCTGAGATTCACGAATAAACGCTAACCAACGTACGTGTTTGTGAGAGCTGACTAAGTTCGCCAAACCATTCAAGCTGAACTCGTCATGGCTGAGATCAACAATACCGATACATGGACCAATATCTTCTAACAGCGTATTAGCTTTGCGTAAGTCACCTACTTGGTGACACTTCCAGCCCACTTGCTCCAGTACCGATAACCAAGGCTCATAAGTACCGCCAACTACCACAAGCGATCCCGGGATGGAATCCATCTTAAACTGCCCAGCCATTCTCTAACCCTTTTTCATTGTTAATAGAAATTTTGTGCCACAAACTTATCTTTGCGAGCGGGTAACATTATCGAGACTCCGCCCCCTCACGTCTGTCTCAGTATTAAGACTATGCAATAGATTGAGATTTGGCGAATGTTTATTTGCATATCCCATTAAAAGGCAAGTGCAACAACTTGAATTACCTTAACTAAAAGGCAAAAAAAACCACCCGAAGGTGGTTTTTTTACTCATCCTATCGAATTACGCTTGCGGGCGCATTGCAGGGAATAAGATCACGTCACGGATAGTGTGCGTGTTAGTCAGTAGCATAACCAAACGGTCGATACCGATACCTTGGCCTGCTGTTGGCGGTAGGCCGTGCTCTAGAGCAGTGATGTAGTCTGCATCGTAGAACATTGCTTCGTCGTCACCAGACTCTTTCGCTTCAACCTGTGCTTTAAAGCGTGCATCTTGGTCTTCAGCATCGTTAAGCTCTGAGAAACCGTTCGCTACTTCACGGCCACCGATAAAGAACTCAAAGCGGTCTGTAAAGAACGGGTTATCATCGCTACGACGAGCCAACGGAGAAATATCTGCTGGGTAACCAGTGATGAACGTAGGCTGCATTAGCTTAGGCTCTGCTGTTTCACCAAAGATCTCTTCAAGAAGCTGACCGCATGTCCAGAAAGGTTCTACTTCAACGTGAACAGATTTCGCGATAGAAACCATTAGATCACGGTTTTGTAGGTCTTCTTCTGTTAGCGCTTGGATTTGCGCGTGGTCTGGGTTGTAGTGCTTGATTGCTTCGAACATGCTCATACGAGTGTAAGTACCACCAAACTCAACCGTTTCATCACCGTAAGGCATTGACGTTGAACCTAGAACTTCTTGCGCCACTGAGCTTAGTAGTTCTTCAGTTAGGTCCATCAGATCTTTGTAGTCTGCGTACGCCATGTAGAATTCCATCATTGTGAATTCTGGGTTGTGGCGTGGAGAAAGGCCTTCGTTACGGAAGTTACGGTTGATTTCGAATACGCGATCAAAACCACCAACAACTAGACGCTTCAGGTATAGCTCTGGCGCGATACGTAGGTACATTGGCATGTCTAGTGCGTTGTGGTGCGTGATGAATGGACGCGCACTCGCACCGCCAGGGATAACGTGCATCATTGGCGTTTCAACTTCCATGAACTGCTTAGAGATCATGAAGTTGCGGATTGCAGACATTACTTTAGAGCGTACTACAAACGCTTGACGAGAGTCTTCGTTAACGATCAGGTCAACGTAACGTTGGCGGTAACGCATCTCTTGGTCAGTTAGACCGTGGAACTTTTCTGGAAGTGGACGTAGTGCTTTGGTTAGCAACTCGTACTCTTCCATGTTCACGTATAGGTCACCCTTACCAGACTTATGAAGTGCACCTTTAACACCGATGATGTCACCGATATCTAGACCTTGGTATTTTTCTTTAAGTACTTTTTGAACCGCTTTGTCAGCGTAAGCTTGGATACGGCCAGAAGTTTCTTGAATTACCAAGAATGGACCACGTTTAGCCATGATACGGCCAGCGATTGCTACTACGTGGTTAAGCTCTTCTAGCTCTTCCTTCGTCTTTTCACCGAACTCTTTCTGAAGGTCGCCCGCTAGTGCGTCACGACGGAAGTCGTTTGGATGGCCGTTCGCTTTGCAGCTCTTTCGGATTGCATCCAGTTTAGCGCGGCGTTCAGCAATCAGCTTATTTTCTTCTAGTACAGTTTCGTTTTGAACAGCATCAGTCATTTTCGATGTATCCTGTTTTTGTCGGTGAAAAGCTTTATAGACCTGATTTCAGGCTAGCTTCAATAAATTTGTCCAGATCGCCATCAAGAACCGCTTGAGTGTTACGGTTTTCAATGCCCGTACGGAGGTCCTTAATACGTGAGTCATCCAATACGTAAGAACGGATCTGGCTACCCCAGCCAATGTCAGACTTAGCGTCTTCATTAGCTTGTTTTTCCGCATTTTGCTTTTGCAATTCAAGCTCAAATAGCTTCGCTCGAAGCTGTTTCATTGCCTGATCTTTGTTCTTATGTTGAGAACGGTCATTCTGACACTGAACCACTGTGTTCGTAGGTACGTGCGTAATACGTACCGCAGATTCCGTGGTGTTTACGTGCTGACCACCTGCGCCTGATGCACGGTAAACGTCAATACGTAGGTCGGAAGGATTAATGTCGATGTCGATGTTTTCATCAATCTCTGGATAGATGAACGCAGAAGCAAATGACGTATGGCGACGACCGCCTGAATCGAACGGAGATTTACGAACAAGACGATGAACGCCCGTTTCAGTGCGTAACCAACCGTACGCATACTCACCAGAGATGCGAACTGTTGCCGACTTAAGACCCGCGACTTCACCTTCAGAGACTTCAATCACTTCAGCTTTGAAGCCTTTCGCTTCTGCCCAACGTAGGTACATACGCAGCAGCATGTTAGTCCAGTCTTGTGCTTCTGTACCACCAGAGCCTGCTTGCAAATCGATGTAACAATCAGAGCTATCGTGGTCGCCAGAGAACATACGACGGAATTCAAGCTTTTCTAGCTTCTCTTCCAACTCAGCAAGTTCTGGTTCAATTTCGTCAAATGTTTCTTGATCTTCTTCTTCTACAGCCAGCTCAAGAAGACCTTCTACATCTTCCACACCTTGCTCTAGTTGATCAATGGTTTCAACAACCGCTTCTAGTGATGCACGCTCTTTACCCAGTGCTTGCGCACGCTCAGGTTCGTTCCATACATCTGGTTGTTCAAGTTCTGCGTTGACTTCTTCTAGACGCTCTTTCTTCGCGTCATAGTCAAAGATACCCCCTCAGGACATTTGTGCGCTGAGACACGTCCTGCAGACGGTTTTTAATTGGATTGATTTCAAACATGTTTACTCAACATTTTAGAATAGAATTTAACCGAGAAATTCTACTGAAAAATGTGACCGAGATACAGGAAAATTTCGGATGAGAAATCAGATTGCGGTGAGAGAGAGCACGGTCATAAAATTTTACGCCCACTTAGGGGCAACCGTACTCTATAAGAAAGGTTGATCTAGGTATTACTTAGCTTCGATATGGTCGATCATCAATTGCAATGATTGATTACCACGAAATTCATTCACATCCAGCTTATACGCGAGACGTACTGTTTTAACCGATGCATCTGGCCATCGACGTAGATCAACATTGAATGCAATACCGTCGATCATCACATTGGTAGGGTGACCTTTATAAAGCGGCTCTAACATCAATTTAAGATGCTTCTCACCCACCAGCTTTTGATGCAGTACTTTAAACTCACCATCAAAGATTGGTTCAGGGAAGGCTTGTCCAAAAGGGCCACCCGATCGCAGCTGTTCAGCAACATGCATAGAGAACTCTTCCGGCTTAAGTTCGCCATCTGACATGATCACGCCTTTTAGCGCCGCTTCATCGAGTTCCTTTTTTACCACTTCATCAAACAAACGACTGAAACGCTCAAAATCCTGCTCTTTAATCGTTAAGCCTGCTGCCATGGCGTGTCCACCAAACTTGATGATCAAACCCGGGTTTTGCGTGTCGATGAAATCCAACGCATCGCGCATGTGTAGCCCCGGAATAGAACGACACGAGCCTTTAATCGTCCCTTCTCCACCATCAGCAAATGCAATGACTGGACGATGAAACTTCTCTTTAATGCGCGAAGCCAAAATACCAATCACACCTTGGTGCCAATCACGTTGGAATAAGGCTAAGCCATAAGGAAGCTCATTGCCTTCACCAAACTGAAGGCGCTCACAGAAAGCCATCGCTTCTTGCTTCATGCCTTCTTCAATCTCTTTACGAGTCTGGTTTAAGCCATCCAATTCACTTGCCATGCGACGAGCTGCGTGGATGTTGTTACACATCAGCAGTTCAACACCGAAAGACATGTCATCAAGACGGCCTGCTGCGTTAATACGTGGACCTAAAGCAAAGCCAAAATCGGACGCAACTAAACGACGCGCATCGCGCTTAGCGACCTCAATTAACGCTTGGATGCCGGGACGCGCTTTGCCCGCACGAATACGTTGCAAACCTTGGTGTACAAGAATGCGGTTGTTTTCATCCAATGGAACGACATCGGCGACGGTACCCAGTGCAACAAGGTCAATCAGTTCCATCAACTTGGGCTCTTGCATCCCCTGTTCTGCAAACCAATTGTGTTTTCGCATATGAACGCATAGTGCCATCATGAGATAAAACGCGACCCCCACACCCGCAAGCGCTTTAGATGGAAAGCTACAGCTCTCAAGGTTTGGGTTCACCATTGCATCCACATCAGGCAACACTTGTCCTGGCAAGTGGTGATCGGTAACGAGCACGGTAATGCCATTTTCTTTTGCGTAACGCACACCTTCGATTGATGAGACGCCGTTATCCACCGTCATGATCATCTCAGCGCCAAGCTCTAAGGCTTGGTCAACGACTTCTGGACTTAACCCATAACCGTCTTCAAAACGATTTGGCACTAAGTAATCCACATTGTGACTACCAAGCATACGCAGCGCGAGTACTGATAATGCTGAGCTTGTCGCACCATCAGCGTCAAAATCACCGACAACGATGATGCGTTTTTGTTCTTTTATCGCCTGAAACAAAAGATCGACAGCTTGCTCAATCCCCCCGAGTTTTTGATATGAATGCAACCCACGGGCCGACGTTTCTAATTGTGAAAGATCCGTTATCCCACGGTTGATGTAGATACGTTTAAGAATCGGAGGAATGGAATCAGGAAGAAGGGAAAGATCTGGTTCAGGACGTCGTTGAATTTCTATCATGCTTGAAAGAGCCGACAACTTTGCCGGCTCTGCTCCTAAAGGATTATAGTTGCTTTAAACGTTTCAATAGCTCTGCAGGTGGTAGGTAGCCACCAACCATTTCGCCATTCGGTAAGAAGATTGCTGGCGTACCAGAAATACCCAATTGGCGACCTAGATTGTAATGCGCCTGGATGGTTTCTTTACACTGTTTCAAGTCTTTCGCAGGGTTATCAAATGTACGATTCACTTTCGCGTTGTGCATTGCCGACGCCGGATCTTCAGCACACCAAATCGTTGCCATTTGCTCTGCCACAGGGCCAGTTGCACCTTGGCGAGGGTAAGCCATGTAACGCACTGTAATACCTAGATCATTATAGCCTTGCATTTGGCTATGCAGACGCACACAGTAACCACAGGTGATATCAGTGAATACGGTCACAACATACTTTTCATCGTCGGCTTTGTATTCGATCATGCTATCGGAGAACTGAGCAATTTTCTCGGCGTTAAGCGGCGCTTGACGCTCTGCTATGACATCTTTGTAACTGCCATCATCATTAATGGCATAAAGCGTACCGGCGATAAAATGGCTACCATCATTTGAAGCAAACAGGATCCCGCCATTGGTTTGAATTTCCAATAAGCCAGCGACGTCTGATGGTTGAATATCAACGATAGATAAACCAAGCTTTGAGAACTTAGTTTTTAATGCTGCTTCATCAAAGCCGCTTTGTGCAGCTGGCGCCACTTGTTGCGCAGGAGTCTCCGTTTGAGCCTGACTTTCTTCTGCACCACAAGCGGTAACAAAAAATGGTAAAGTCAGCAGAGTTAGTCGGCGTAATACGCTCATGAAATTCACCTTAATGTAAAATCGTTTTTCCAAGAAGACATGGATGAATCTAACCATTGTTATGCTCTTGGGTGGTGTTGACTGTGGATCTGCTTCAATCGTTCAGTCGCCACGTGAGTATAAATTTGCGTGGTCGATAAGTCACTATGTCCTAAAAGCATCTGTACGACCCTGAGATCTGCGCCATAGTTCAATAAATGCGTGGCAAAGGCATGACGCAGTACGTGCGGCGACAGCTGATCAGTATCAATCCCTGCTATCAAAGCATAGTACTTAATACGGTGCCAAAACGTCTGACGAGTCATTTGTCTTGCGCGTTTACTAGGAAAAACAATATCAGATGATGTATCACCAAGTAACGCAGGGCGCCCTTGTTGAATGAACGTCTCGATCCAATCGACCGCGTTTTCCCCCATAGGAACCAGGCGTTCTTTACCACCTTTACCAGTCACGCGCACCACCCCTTGGCGCAAGCTAACATTTTCCATGGTCAAACTGACGAGCTCTGTCACACGCAACCCTGTCGCGTAGAGTAGCTCTAGCATCGCTTTATCGCGCAATTCTATAGGGTCATTCGGGTCTGGCGCTTCGAGCAACGCGTCCACTTGCTCTTCACTAATATCTTTGGGTAAACGTTGTGGCAGTTTAGGACTAACCAAAAGCGCACTCGGGTCATCAGCACGCACCTTCTCACGATGCAGGTATTGAAATAAACGGCGAATCGCCGACAACATACGCGCACGAGACGTCTGTTTGTAATCTAAATCTACAAGGTGGCTTTGATATTCTTGCAAGCCAGACAAACTGACAAAATCAAGACGGTATCGATGTTTTTCCATCCACACGAGCAGCTTCATTAAATCGTTTCGGTAGGAAGCCAACGTGTTCTCTGATAGACCACGCTCCATCCACATCGCATCTAAGAATTGCTCAACAAGCGAAAAATCTTGTTGATTGACAGGCTGTTGTGCCGTCATGAATGCTTCCTTATCTGTTTATATTTACAGTATTTAGATTAAAGCACCTGCCAATCCAATACCATAAAAAATCATCCCACATAGGATATTCGCTGCAATCTTCCTCAATTTATGGTTAGAATCTTCCACAACAGCAACACAAATAACGACGAATATAATGAAAATCGGACTCTTTTACGGCTCAACGACCTGCTACACAGAAATGGCAGCAGAGAAAATTCGTACCCTTATTGGTGAAGACCTTGTCGACATTCACAATGTGAAAGAGACACCGTTATCACTAATGGCGGACTACGACTTATTACTCCTTGGCATCTCAACTTGGGATTTTGGTGAAATTCAAGAAGATTGGAACGCGATTTGGCAAGACATCGCGACCACACCACTGAAAGGCAAAGTTGTAGCGCTGTTTGGTCTGGGTGACCAAGAAGGTTACGGAGAGTGGTATTTAGATGCGATGGGCTTACTTCACGATGAATTACAAGCCACAGGCGCAACCTTTATCGGTTACTGGCCAAATGAAGGCTACGAATTTGAAGCATCGAAAGCATTGATCGAAGATGGCAGCAAGTTTGTTGGACTTGCGTTAGATGAAGACTCACAGTACGAACTGAGTGATGAACGCATCGAAAAATGGTGTGAACAAGTTCTTGTGGAATTCCACGACACGCTTTAATAGCGCAAACACGTCATCATTAAAAAGTAAAAAGCCCGATGAAGTAATTCATCGGGCTTTTTATTATCTTGATAACGCGAAGTGATTACGCGGTTTCTTGTGCTAGCTCTGGGCGAGGTTTCGCGATGAAGAACATGCACACGATAGCCGCAAATGTTGGAAGCACCCAACCCATGCCGACTTCGAATAGTGGCAACATGTTAAACGCAGAAACATCAATACCCGATACTTTTGCCGCATCAACCAACGCAAACAGCAGAGATACAAGCAGTACTGCACGGTAAGCAAAGCGTGGATTCGGCAGTTTACTACGCACAAATGTTAGTGCAACCAACGCAATCGCCACAGGGTACAGCGCAAACAATACTGGCACTGACAGCGAAATCAGCTGCGCAAGACCAACGTTTGCAACCAATGCACAAACAGAACCATTAATCAGTACCCATTGCTTGTATGACAGTGGTGTTTTCGAGCTGAAGAAATCTGAACACGCAGAAATCAAGCCAATCGCGGTTGTCAGACACGCTAGCAATACGATGACAGACAGAACGATTTGACCGTATGGACCAAACAACGCTTGAACGTATTGGCTAAGCACTAGGCCACCATTATCAGCACCAGCAGCAACCGTTGCACTCGTCGCACCTAAGTAAAATAGTGAGATGTAAACAAACGCAAGACCAGCAGCAGCAATACAACCTGCATAGATCAGATATTTAGTAGTTGCAGAGCGCTCAGTAATGCCTTTACCGCGCAGTGCATCAACCATCAGCATACCAAACATCAATGACGCGAACGTATCCATTGTGTTGTAGCCTTCTAAGAAGCCTTTGGTCAGAGGCTGCGTTAGGTATTCACCGTGCGCGCCAATCATATCGCCCTGAGGATCAAGGAAGACAGCGACAGCAAGAATGATCAAACCAACGAACAATGCTGGTGTCAGTACTTTACCGATAAGATCGATCAAGCGGCCTTGGAACCATGAGAACATCATCGCTGCGATAAAAAAGATCACTGAGAACGCTGTCAGATGCGTTTGTGACGCCTCAAGGAAGAAAGGTTTCACCGCCATCTCGTAAGCCACTAGGCCAGTACGAGGCGCTGCAAACGCAGGACCAATGATGATGAAAATCAGTGCAGCCATAAGAACTGCCGCTTTTTTCGGAAGATCTTGCGTCAAGTGATCCCAAGAACCACCAGCAACAGCAATAGCAACGATAGTAATAAGAGGTAGACCTACCGCTGTTAGCAAGAAACCAAACATAGCTGGCATTAAGTTTTCACCCGCTAACTGACCCGCTAGAGGTGGAAAGATAATATTGCCCGCACCTAAAAAGAACGCAAATAGCATAAAGCCTACTGCGATAATATCTGTTAGTTTTAACGTCTGCTTCACAGATAACCCTTGTCTTTTAATTAATGAATGTTGTGTATGCTTAGACCACTTTTTGTATACCTAAAGTCAATAAGTACACGTGGTTCAATCTATAAAATTTTCGCCGCATAATGACGAAAGACTCATCATTTGGCAACCTTTAAGAAAAAAACACCATATTAATTTAGTTTTCAAACTTAAAAGCAGTGGATATAACCAGATCCAAATAACAGACCAGTTCTTTATCTCGATCAATTAACAATACAATTTAATAACCAACAAAACAACAATCTATACAATTAATAAACAATAGAGCAATCCACTTAATTATTGAGCAAATATAAAACAATCATGAAGAACAAAAAACTGAAAACTAAAGGCTTCAATTTTAAGCAATTTTGTATTGAGGGTGGCGAGAGTGGTATGCCAGTCAGCACAGATGGGGTAATGCTTGGTGCTTGGATTCAAAGCCCTAACGACGCTAAAATTCTCGATATTGGCACTGGCACTGGCCTGCTTGCCCTGATGTGTGCTCAACGCTTTACGGAAGCTCAAATAACCGCGGTCGATATCGAATTAACAGCCGTTGCTGCCGCGCAAAAAAATATGGCCCAGTCTCCTTGGTCAGATCGTGTAAGTGTGCATCACACCGACATACTGCACTTTACGCCGACACATCCATTCCAACGCATCATTTGTAACCCGCCCTACTTCAACAGCGGCGAGCAATCGAAACACAGTCAACGTGCAACCGCGAGGCACACTGATACGCTAGGCCATAACGCATTGCTACAGCGTTGCTATCATTTGCTTGATGACGAAGGGAGAGCTAGTTTTGTGTTGCCAATCACCGAAGGCGAGCAGTTCATTGAGCTAGCATTAAACCAAGGTTGGTATCTATCGAGGATCTGTCGTGTGCAACCATCAGAAAAGAAACCAGTAAACCGATTGTTATTTGAACTGTCAAAACGACCTTGCGATTCGCAAACGTCACATTTAATTATCCGTTCAAATGACCGCTATAGTGATGATTTCATCCAGTTAACTCGCGAGTTTTATCTTAAGATGTGAAATAACATGTGATCCTTATCACCAATCACTTTATAATGTGCGACCTTTTTGTATTCTATGCTGTTGTGGCGAACCATTAACCAAGCTTTGCTTGTGGAGAACTCATTGTGATCAGAACCTTTGCTGAACTTGATCTAGACCAAAACCTACTTGAAGCCATTGAAGAGATGGGTTATGAACGCCCAACAAAAATTCAGGCAGAAGCGATTCCACAAGCGTTGGACGGTCGTGACATTCTAGCGTCAGCGCCAACAGGAACTGGTAAAACGGCCGCCTTCGTCCTGCCAGCATTGCAATACTTGCAAGACTTCCCTCGTCGTAAGCCTGGGCCTGCGCGTATTTTGATCCTAACGCCTACTCGCGAACTGGCGATGCAAATTGCCGATCAAGCACGTGCTTTGGCAAAAAATACCAAACTCAACATTTTCACCATCACTGGTGGTGTTCAGTACCAAGAGCACGCCGACATCCTTGCAACAACGCAAGACATTGTGGTTGCGACACCTGGCCGTTTAAAAGAATACATTGATGCAGAACGTTTTGATTGTCGTGCAATCGAATGGTTAATCCTTGATGAAGCAGACCGTATGCTAGATATGGGTTTTGCTCCTACTGTCGATCGCCTATCTAACGAATGTCGCTGGCGTAAGCAAACCCTTCTGTTCTCAGCAACGTTAGAAGGGAAAGGCGTAGAAGGCTTTACCGCTGATCTGTTGAATGACCCAGCAGAGATCGATGCAAAATCGCCGCTGCGTGAGCGTAAGAAAATTGCTCAGTGGTACCACCGAGCTGATGATGCTGAACACAAACTGGAATTACTAAAACACATTATTACTCAGCAAGCTGAGCGCACTATCGTCTTTTTAAAGACTCGTGAGCGTTTGGCTGAGCTACGAGCGCAGCTTGAAAGTGCACAGATTCCATGTTCTTGGATTCAAGGTGAAATGCCGCAAGATCGTCGTAACAATGCGATTTCTCGCTTCCGCGATGGAACTGTGAATGTGCTGCTCGCGACGGACGTTGCTGCGCGTGGTATCGATCTTCCGGATGTATCACACGTTATCAACTACGACATGCCACGCACGGCTGATGTTTACCTTCATCGTATCGGCCGTACTGCTCGCGCAGGTAAGAAAGGTAACGCTATTTCAATCGTAGAAGCACACGACCAACAAATGATGGATCGCGTTGCGCGCTACGTGAAGGAAGACATCAAAGAGCGTTTCGTGAAAGAGATGCGTCCTAAACACAAAAAGCCAGTGTTTAAGAAGAAAAAGAAAAAAGACGACAAGAAAAAAGTAGCGAAAAAGAAAACCGCTAAGAAGAAGTAATCTTGTTGGGGCCAAGTAGCTCAAGCTAGAAAATAACAAAGGGTTGGCAATGCCAACCCTTTTTCGTTTGTGCTGATAGAGATTAACGTCGATTACGTCTCAATCAGCTTTATTTTTGCTCTTCGCGTTTAAATACTAACTCTGTTGGCGTCGATTCATCTTCCACAAAGTAGTAACCCGCCGTATCAAACTTAGTCAGGTCTGCCACGCTCTCAACACGGTTTTCAATGATGTAACGCGCCATCATACCGCGCGCTTTCTTCGCGTAAAAACTGATGACCTTGTATTGACCATTCTTACAATCTTTGAATACTGGCGTGATCACTTGCGCATCTAAATTCTTTGGCTTAACCGCTTTAAAGTATTCATTTGATGCAAGGTTGATAAGGACATTATCACCTTGAGCAGAAATCGCTTCGTTAAGCTTGTCCGTAATTACATTGCCCCAAAACTGGTACAAGTTCGTACCCTTGTCGTTTGCAAGCTTGGTACCCATTTCAAGACGGTATGGCTGCATCAAATCAAGTGGTTTTAGTAAACCATAAAGACCCGATAGCATACGCAGATGATCTTGAGCATATTTGAAGTCCGCTTCAGATAAACTTTCGGCGTCTAGCCCTGTGTAAACGTCACCTTTAAATGCAAGAATGGCTTGTCGTGAGTTTTCCGTGGTAAACGTTTCACTCCACTCTTGGAATCGGCCCACATTTAAATCGGCAATCTTGTCGCTCACTTTCATTAAAGAGGCAACATCAGCAGGAGTCAGTTTGCGGCAAACATCAATAAGCTCTTTTGAGTATTCGACCAACTCAGGTTGAGTAAATTTTTCTGTCGCTAACGGAGACTCGTAATCAAGAGTCTTCGCTGGAGAAACTACGATAAGCATGACTTTCCCTTCTCTAATTTTGTTTTTAATAGGGTACAAAAAAAGCCATGCATTGTCTGCATGGCTTTTTACATCGTACTAATAGCTTTCAACTATGAGTGATAGCTCACTTAGTCTTTTTTATCGTTGTACCAAATGCCTTCTTCAAGCTGAGATTTCAGCTCAGGGAAGTCATTCGCATCAAATGTTGGCACTTTGCCTTCACCAAGCTGGCGGTTGTAATCTTTTGCCAGTTTAATCACGATGCCAGATAGCAAGATGATCGCCACCAAGTTGACTATCGCCATCAGACCCATAGAGACGTCAGCAAGCGACCATACGACTGGTAACGAAGCTAGTGCACCAAACATCACCATACCAAGAACAATAACGCGGAAAATGCTTAAGCCCGCTTTGTGATTGTGCTCTAGGAAGATTAAGTTCGTTTCAGCGTACGAGTAGTTTGCAATGATTGAAGTAAACGCAAAGAAGAAGATTGCCACAGCAACAAAAATGCCGCCCCAATCGCCAACTTGTGAGCTCAATGCACGCTGAGTTAGCTCGATACCCGTCACTTCTGTTGCTTGACCGACATACTCACCAGACATCAGGATGATAGCCACTGTTGCAGAACAGATAACGATCGTGTCCATGAACACGCCTAGCATCTGTACGTAACCTTGAGACGCTGGGTGTGGTGGGTAAGGTGTTGCTGAAGCTGCCGCGTTAGGTGCAGAACCCATACCTGCTTCATTCGAGAATAGACCGCGCTTGATACCGTTAATCATTGCCTGTGCAATTGCGTAGCCAAGACCACCTGCTGCTGCTTCTTGCAGACCAAATGCACTCTTAAAGATAAGCATCAATACATCAGGTAATTTCTCTAGGTTAGAGAACATGATGAACAACGCTAGGGCTAGATAAAGTAGTGCCATGATCGGAACGATCATCTCAGCAACTCTTGCGATACGCTTGATGCCACCGAAAATAACAATTGCAGACAGTAAAACAACGGCAATACCGACATACAGGTTATTCCAACCAAATGCGTTGCTCATTGCATTGGCAATTGAGTTAGCTTGTACTGCGTTGAATACCAAACCAAAAGCGATGATTAGGAAAACTGAGAACAACACGCCCATCCAACGCATGCCCAGGCCTTTTTCCATGTAGTAGGCAGGGCCACCACGGTAGTTGCCATCATCATCTTTGGTTTTGTATAGCTGCGCCAGTGTGCTCTCAGCAAACGATGTTGCCATACCAAGCATTGCAATCAGCCACATCCAGAAGATCGCACCAGGACCACCCGCAGTCAATGCAACTGCAACGCCCGCCATGTTACCTGTACCAACACGTGCAGCAAGACTAGTACAAAGCGCTTGGAAAGAGGAAATACCAGCTTTGTCTGCTTTACGGCTGTTCTTAAGAACAGAGAACATGTGGCCGAAATGGCGGAACTGAATGAACCCTAATCGAACGGTGAAGTAAATACCAACACCAACAAGAAGATAAACCAGAATCGAGCCCCAGAGGAGATCGTTCATCAAATTGATTAAGTCTGTCATGTGTACCTCAAAGTGAGTTGCGCCAGTCTATGCGTCCTAGCCATCCACCAAATTGCCTGCTAAGTGTCAAAGTGTGCTTAGCTTTTTAAGTAATGTTTATGGGCAATCTAGAATCGTAAACGTCGCTTCATGCATCCATTTTACGTACCAGCGTATTTTTTGACGGGCGGATAATGCAACCTAGGAGCGCAAAAATCAATATGCAACAATAAGAATAACATTGTTATTTTTCACTATAAAGTCACCAAAAAATAACATAAATAGAAGACTTAACACTCAAACTGCGCAACATTTCAATTACCAAACACCAACATAAATAATTATTCTTCATTAAATGGAATGGTAAACCGTATAAACAAGAACAAGCTAGTATTCACAAGGTGTTACATAAATTTACGCTAGTGACTTACCATCTAATTGAACACTATTTCATCAAACTGATTTTATGCAACTTTAACCTTTGCGCAGTGCACCCATTCATCAAATCGAATTAACATAGAAAATCTCTCTATTTAATCGTTTTCTTGAGATCGTTTGTGCATTTTTTATCCACATCGTTGCAATAAAAAGTGTGATTTTGAGAATATTTTTGCACGAAAATGTCATGCTACCGACACAAATGCGAAATATATCATGGTTATTCTCACGGCTATTGTGGTACTAAAAAAACTCCACAAGGACTGGTTACAACAGTTTAGCTTAAGAAAGGTAAAGGTGGCTTATGGAAGGCTTTCAACTAGATGACATTTTTAATCTGGATACTACCTCAACAACCAAATCTCGTGCCAAACCAGTAAAGCGAAAGTGGCGTGAAATAGAAGAGATGAACGACAGACGCAATTTGCTTAAAGAGCTGCGCGAACTTGATGTCTGTACCGATTATAACTTGGAAGACATTAAACTCTAATTCAAACAAAAGGCACCTTACAGGTGCCTTTTGTTTTTTGTTTACAGTGACCGTAAACACCGTGAGTTTATGTACCAAGGTTTAAGTATGAATACCATTATTACTCAATGAGAATCTTCCGTACTTTTTGCCGAGAAATATGCACACTAAATTTTCGGTTGATTCCCAATAAATAAGAAATGTATCTCACAAACCCGAGAGACGGCTTTCGCTCGCTCAGGTTTCATCATTCAGTCTTAAACATATTCAGTATCACTTTGACGAACACGTTCGGCCAACTGCTTATAACGATCAGCAATCGTGTCACCAAACACAGGATCATCCTCACTGACGCTCCATAAGCTCTCGACATGCTGCCAATCTTCTGTGGTAAATAACTCTTCAATGAGAGGCAAAATTTTTCGCTCTTCTAGCTCCAAGTGGTGCCTTTGCGATTCTATGAAATCTTCTAGGTGAGCGACAAACATGTCTTGTGGCACAACGGCATCCTGAAGGATCATCTCTATCACGGATGAAAACTCTCTGGTTTTACTCGCTAACTCTAGATGTTCTTTCTCTAAATTTTCCATGGTTTGTTGCTTACCATAGTGTTCAAGAAAGTGGTGATAGAGGATATCTTCTTTCGGGTGGTGTACTTTCTCCGAATGATTAGAGAGGTAATCAACAATCTCGCTTACTAACGCATAGTTGATTACACGTTCTTTTTTTATCTCATTAAGCTTATGGCGCAGTATCGCCAACAGACGAACCATATAACCATGTTCGCGTCGAATTCTTTCGATCATCATAGCGTCTCTCCTTAACACCTACTTTTAGTAAGTGTACATGAGAAATTTACTATCAGCCTCGAGCGTGCTCAAAAAAACAGCGATCATACCATCCATGATCGCTGTCTCTTCATTTATACCGTTAATGGCAAATGCCAGTTAATTGGTGCTTTTTCTTGTGATGTAAGCAACTGGTTTGCTTGAGAGAAATGCTTACAACCGAAAAAGCCTCGATGTGCAGAAAGTGGCGATGGGTGTGGGGCAGCTAACACATGGTGCTTATTGCGATCGATAAAACGACCTTTCTTCTGCGCGTGTGACCCCCACAGCAAGAACACTACACCTTCTTGATGCTGATTAATGGCTTCAATCACTCGATCAGTAAACGTTTCCCAACCTGTCTTTGAATGTGAATGCGCTTTACCTTGCTCCACCGTTAATACCGTATTGAGTAACAATACGCCTTGTTCAGCCCAGCTTTGCAAAAAACCATGCTGAGGGATTTGGAAACCTTCAATATCTTGCGCCAGCTCTTTATACATATTAACCAGTGACGGTGGCGTTTTAATGCCAGGAAGTACAGAGAAACACAGGCCATGCGCCTGATTTGGGCCGTGGTATGGGTCTTGTCCTAGAATCACGACCTTAACGTCTTTGAACTCGGTAAAACGAAACGCGTTAAAGACATCTTTTGCGGGAGGAAAAATAGCTTTGCCTGCGGCGCGTTCGGCTTCAACAAAATTCAAGGTGTCTACAAAGTAGCTCTGCTTTTTCTCTTCGCCGATCACATCGTGCCAAGTGGGTGACTGATTCATGGAAAGTTCCTGTCCTAAATTTTGCTTCTATTCTAACGAGCGAAACTCAAACAAACAAAAACTTACCACGAACTTGAGACAAGTAATAAAAGACTAATGCTTCTGTGGCGTTCGAAAATGCCCCTGTCCGGTAATGTGACGATTAGGCATCGGTAAGCGAAGCACGCGACGAGTGAAAGCATAAGGAGTAAAAGAGAGTGGTCGAGACATGTTGGCATCCTTCTTTGCTAATTCAGAGATTGATGTTCAATGACTAAGAAAGAAAGGTGCCAACTTTGTGGTTACGCCATTAACTGGCAATGGCCGCTAAATGGAATTGACGCAATGTGTTGATCTCTTGCTGCCAAATATCTGGATCAATTGTTTCCAAAATCAGAGGGATACCATCAAAACGAGGGTCTTTCGCGATGTACTCAAAGCAATCCCACCCGATCTCTCCTTTACCTAGCGAATGGTGGCGATCTACTTTGCTGGCAAACTCTACTTTTGAATCATTTAGATGCATTGCTCTTAAATAGTGCATACCTACGATACGGTCGAACTCTGCAAAGGTGCGCTCGCAATCTTCTTTTGTACGTAAGTCATAACCAGCCGTAAAGGTATGGCAGGTATCAATACAAACGCCGACACGATCTTTATCTTCCACTTGCTCGATGATTTCAGCAAGGTGCTCAAACTTCCAGCCTAAGTTAGTGCCTTGACCTGCCGTATTCTCGATAACAGCGATCACATTCGGCACCGCTTTATGCGCAAGATTGATCGACTCGGCGATCGTTGCGAGGCACTCCTGTTCAGAGACTTTCTTTAGGTGACTACCCGGGTGGAAGTTAAGCAAAGTCAGCCCTAACTGATTACAACGCTCCATTTCATCAATAAATGCCGCGCGGGATTTATTCAGCTTTTCTTCTTCCGGCGCACCCAAGTTAATCAGATAAGAATCATGGGGAAGAATATGTTCTGCTCCGAAACCCAGCATTTTACAGTTCGCTTTAAACGCACTGATGGTTTTTGCTTCTAAAGGCTTCGCCACCCACTGGCGTTGGTTTTTTGTAAATAGTGCGAATGCATTCGCGCCAATTTCACGAGCTCTCAACGGAGCTTGATCGACCCCACCAGCAGCAGAGACATGTGCACCAATGAGTTTATTCCCAAGCTTGTTTTTCATGTTTGTCATTTAATCACTTTAGACTTTCAGTATTGCTACCTAAATACAGATAGTTGCGTTAACCAGTTTAAACTTTAATCTCAATTTGTAGTAAATTTACAACAAAACTAGTTATTAAATATTTTTTATATTATCAAATAAATTGTAATTAGTTTGTTTTCAAAGGTTTTATTGATTTAACTCAATAAAATTACCTTAATAAAAATAATGTTTTTGGTTGTTTTTTGACTTAAATCAATATTAAAATAGTGGATATTAGCTATATAATACTCAGCTCAACGAAAATTCGAAAATTAACACCAATAATCACCACGTAAGTGGTCTAGGAGATAGTGATGATCCAAGGTATCCAAATTACAAAAGCGGCAAACGACGACCTACTAAACTCTATCTGGCTATTAGATAGCGAAAAAAATGAAGCTCGTTGTGTTGCTGCAACTGCTGGCTACGAAGCAGACCAAGTTATCGCAATCAGCGACCTAGGTGAATACGAAAGCCGTGAAGTTGCAATCGAAACTGCTCCTCGTATCGAAGGCGGCCAACACCTAAACGTGAACGTGCTTAAACGCGAAACACTAGAAGATGCAGTTGCACACCCAGAGAAATACCCACAACTAACTATTCGTGTTTCTGGTTACGCAGTACGTTTTAACTCGCTAACTCCAGAGCAACAACGTGATGTAATCGCTCGTACTTTTACTGAGACTCTATAATCTCTCAGTAAACTAGCTCGCTAGAATTTAAAAAGCTTGGTCAGCAATGACCAAGCTTTTTTTGTTTCAGAATCCTTCTAAACCCTTTCTATAATGGAAAGCAACTCGCCTCTAAGGTGCATTTCTTTGCGAAGGATCTTTCTGAAACGCTTGCGCTAAAGAGGTTGGATCACGCCTATCTCTTTGCAGTGACGCCCCTTCTGCCCACCAAATCAATTGATGCATAGTGCGATTCATATAGTTGTCCCACTGCGTCTGCTCCGACTCATCCTCAGCAACGCCCTGTTCATCAAACACTTCTTGCGCTTTCGGAATGTGGATCATCGCAGAGACAGGTAGACATCCAAGTTCAGATAAGAAGGTACGCATAGAAACGGCAGCTCTAACACCACCCCATTGTCCGGCAGAATAGGTCACGATAGCACTCGGCTTGTAAGAAAACAGCGAACTGCCGAAATGGTTAAGCGTGTTCGCCAGAGCAGGACTCATCGAATGGTTATATTCCGGGCTAACCATCACATACCCATCCGCATGTTTGATTTTGTCTGCCAGCTCACTTAGGTGCTGCGGAACTTTAGAGCGGTGATAAGCAAACTCGGGCTTAAACACATCACCAAAGTCGTAATTCAAAGGGTCGATGATTTCGACCGTATGTTGCGAATGTTGACTCGCGATGAGTTTTTCACACGCTTTACTGACTCGCATTCCTAAACGGGCTGGTCGTGGTGGCGTGCTGTCTCTCACTGAGCCAAGAAAAATCAAAAAATGCATGCTTCTCTTTCCATCTCATTTAGTTAAGTTCGTTTCTCAATCATAAAGAGAGTCAAAACTTACCGACAATAAAAAAGGTGAATGATTACTCATTCACCTCTCGTTATTTCTGTTTTTGATACTTACTATACTTTGAAGCTTACTGCACGCGGCGCAGTACTTGTTTCAATGCGTCAAAGTCTGCGTCGAGCTCTTCCGATAGCAGCTCCATCGCAGCGTGCTTCGCTAGTGGCGCAGGAAGCTCGATATCGGATTCTAGAATATCATCCACGACTTCTTTGAACTTCGCAGGGTGAGCAGTACATAGGAACAGACCGGTTTCACCGTCTTGCAATTGTTCTTCAAGCACTCGGTAAGCAATCGCACCATGCGGTTCGCATAGGTAGCCTAGAGCATGTAAATCTTTCACTGACTGTGCGCTTTGCTCATCAGATACTGCGCCTTTACCTAACGTCTCCAAGCCCCACTCTTTCACGCGGCACAGCTCTTCAATACGAGGCCAGTTGTTTGGTTGGCTCACGTCCATCGCGTTCGATGTTGTTGCGACTGTTGGTTTTGGCTCCCACTTACCTGTTTCTAGGTAGCGAGGAACAGTGTCATTGGCATTCGTTGCAGCGATAAAGCGTTTGATAGGCAAGCCCAGCGCTTTTGCCAGTAGACCAGCAGTTAGGTTACCAAAGTTACCACTTGGTACTGATACCACTAGGTTTTCACGCTCTTGCTTGCTCATTTGCGCAGCGGCTTCAAAGTAGTAACAGATTTGCGCCATCAAACGGCTGATGTTGATTGAGTTTGCAGAGTTCAGACCGATCTCTTCACGCAGTGCAGAATCATCAAAAGCTTGCTTGACCAGTGCCTGACACGCATCGAAGTCTCCATCGATCGCGACAGTATGGATGTTCTTACCAAGCGTACAGAATAGCTTCTCTTGCAGTGGGCTGATCTTACCTTTCGGGTAAAGAATCACAACGTTGATGTCTTCCATACCGTAGAAAGCATGCGCAACGGCTGCGCCAGTATCGCCAGAAGTTGCTGTCAGAATGGTGATCTTGCCACCGTCCGAAACGGCTGCAAGAGATTGCGCCATAAAGCGACCACCAAAGTCTTTAAACGCAAGCGTTGGGCCATGGAACAGCTCCAGTGCGTAAACACCATCTTTTACTTGGTTGATAGGCGCAGGGAATTGGAATGCAGCATCAACAAGAGCATTCACTTGCTCCTCTGTAAGTTCATCTCCAATTAACGCCGATAGAATCTTAGTGCTACGAGAGACAAAGTCTTCTGCAAGCAGCGCATCGATATCTTCAAATTTTGGTAATTCCGATGGGAAAAATAGACCTTGGTTACGGCCTAACCCTTGGCGAACGGCTTGGCCAAAGGAAACTTGTTCATCATTTTCTTTTATATTGTAAAGCTTCATAGCTCACTTCCTGTTACTTTCGAACCCTGCTTATCTAGACGACAAACGTGGACGAATCCTTCTTCGTTTTGTACGTAGTTTTGTTCTAACCAGCGAGCAACTCGCTCAGCGACATCTTTCTCTTTGCAAATACTGAACAGTGTCGGACCACTGCCAGAAATACCGGTTGCCAATGCACCCGCAGACGCTGCGTATTGACGTGCATTCGCAAAACCTGGAAGCAGTTTCTCACGATACGGTTCTGCGATCACGTCTTTGATCATTTTTGCAGCAAGTTCTGGCTGACCAGAATGACACGCATGAATAAAGCCCGCAAGGTGGCGACCATGAGCAATGATATCTTGTCGGCGGTATTGAGATGGTAGGATCTCACGCGCTTCCGCCGTTGATACCTTGATACCCGGATACGCCATCACCCAGTACCAATCATCAAAGCAAGGCACTTCTTGACTGATGATACCCAACTCTTCAAGCATCAGTTGCACACCACCAAGGTAACATGGCGCAACGTTGTCGTAGTGAATACCACCAGAGATCTTGCCTTCCATCTCTCCCATCAGCGCCAATAATTCTGTCTCGTTAAGTGGCTGTCCATGGAATCGGTTCAATGCATCTAATGCAGCGACGATAGAACATGCACTTGAGCCTAAACCAGAGCCAATTGGCATGTTCTTTTCTAGCGTCATCTCAAGTGGTTTTAGCTCAACGCCTTTTTTGTCTAACTCACGAGCAAACACGAGCCAACAGTCGTAGACGATGTTGTCTTTTGGTTCAGTTGGCAATTTCTCAACAAAATCACCCGCCGTTTTAAGGCTGAACGGATCAGCCCCAGATTTCACCAATACACGGTCACCCAATAGTGTGCCATCCACTGGAGACACGGCCGCCCCCAGCACATCAAAGCCAACGCTTACATTACCAATTGATGCTGGGGCATAAACCACTACATCCATATCACTTGAACTCATTATTGTTATACCCCTAGTTTCCAACCTAAAGTACGCATCACGTCAGAAAATACACCCGCAGCCGTTACTTCGGTGCCTGCACCATAGCCACGTAACACTAGTGGGATTGGCTGATAGTAACGGCTGTAAAATGCCAGTGCGTTTTCACCGTCCTTGATTTTATACATTGGATCGTTTTCATCCACCGCTGCGATGCTTACTGTGCACTTGCCCTCATTAATCTCACCAACGTAGCGCAGTACTTTGCCTTCTTCCGCTGCCTTTGCAGATAATTCTTTAAAGTAAGCGTCTGCTTCAGGTAAACGCGCCATAAATTCATCAACGCTACCAGAATCATCAAAACCTGGTGGCAGTGCTTGATCAACCACAACGTCTTCTAGTTCTAGAGACATGCCTGCTTCACGAGCTAGGATCAGAAGCTTACGCGCGACATCCATACCAGAAAGATCATCACGAGGATCCGGTTCAGTAAAACCATTTTCTTTTGCGATATTAGTAGCTTCACTTAGGCTCATACCTTCATCTAACTTACCGAAGATGTATGACAGAGAGCCAGAAAGAATACCGCTAAAGCGCTCTAGCTCATCACCCGCTGAGATTAGGTTTTGCAGGTTTTCGATTACCGGTAGACCCGCCCCCACAGTTGTTTCGTACATCAGCTTGCGACGAGAGCTGCGCGCAACATCGCGAAGCTGATGGTAGTAAGCCATGCTTGCTGTGTTTGCTTTTTTATTTGGTGTAACGACATGGAAACCAGCAGCTAAGAAATCAGCGTATTGGTTCGCGATATCTTCACTTGATGTACAGTCAACCAATACTGGGTTGATGATGTGGTTACGTTGAACCAAAGAAATCAAACGCGCTAGGCTGAACTCTTCTGTCGCTGCCGACATACGATCACGCCAATGCTCGAGTGGCAGACCTTCACTATCAAGTAAAAGACCTTTGCTGTTTGCCAAGCCACACACGCGAATAACGATGCCTTTTTCCGCAAGCTTCGCCTGTTGACGCTCGATCTGATCCACCAGCTCACCACCAACGCCACCAATACCAACCACGAATACGTCTAAGAAGTGCTTAGAGTTGAAGAGGTTTTCGTGACACGCTTTGATTGCTTCAGAGATTTTATCTTCAGGAATCACGGCTGAGATAGCACGCTCAGATGAGCCCTGTGCGATGGCTACAATGTTTACGTTCACTTCAGCAAGAGATGAGAAGAAGCGAGATGCAACACCGCGCGATGTACGCATGCCGTCACCAACCAACGTTATGATTGAAACATTATCAATAAACTCGACCGGCTCTAATAAGCTATCTTTCAGTTCCAACTCAAACGCATCGGCCAGTACTTGTTGCGCTTTTGCTTTATCTTCTGCCTCAATACAGAAGCTAATGCTGTACTCAGAAGAAGACTGAGTAATAAGAACAATAGACACACCAGCGGAAGACATTGCGCCAAATACGCGGCTTGCCATGCCAACCATACCCTTCATACCTGGGCCGGAGACGTTAACCATGGTTAGGTCGTTTAGCGTCGTGATACCTTTGATCGCCAGATTGTCTTCACCAGTGTCTTGCCCAATCAGGGTACCTGCACCTTGTGGGTTAAAGCTGTTTTTGATCAGACATGGGATGTGGAACTGCGCGATAGGAGCAATGGTTTTCGGATGCAAAACGGAAGCACCGAAGTAAGAAAGCTCCATTGCTTCTTGGTAGCTAAGAGATTTAAGCAGGCGAGCATCTTCTACTAAACGAGGGTCACAGTTGTATACACCATCTACGTCTGTCCAGATCTCACAACAATCTGCGCGCAGACACGCTGCAAGAACCGCCGCTGAATAATCAGAGCCATTGCGACCAAGTGTTACCAATTCACCTTTCTCGTTACCTGCGGTAAAGCCTGGCATGATGTTCACATGGCCCAGAGGAAGAGGGTTTTGGCGGAAGTTTTGCGTTGAAACGTCTACATCAACCATGGCTTCAAGGTGATCACCTTTTGCGTATAGGTATTCAACTGGGTCGATAAGATGTGCAGGCTGGCCTTTGGCTTCTAACACTGCTTTCATCAATTGAATCGAAACGCGTTCGCCTTTGCTAATAATACGTGCATTAACATTGTTTGGGCACATGCCAAGAAGATTGATGCCATGAACGAATTGGCGTAATTGAGAGAGAGAAGTTTTCACTTGGTTATCGAAAGCTGAACCATCGATATTGGGTAGTACTGCTTGGACTTGAGTGAAGAGCGTTTTAAACGACTCCTCCAATTCTTTGATTTGTAGTTCTGCTTCACCATTGCGCAATGCGCCTTCAATGACCGAAACCAATTTGTTTGTTGTTTTACCAGGAGCGGAAAGAACAACCGCCACTTCTTCTTGTTGAGCGTTATTGGCAATAATGTCTGCCGCTCTCAAAAAGCGATCTGCATCAGCTAGTGATGATCCGCCAAACTTCAATACTCGCATCCCTTCCTCCGGTATATCTTCTTAAATTTGTCTAAATTCTGGATAAAAAAGCATAAAAAAAGGCCTGTATCTTGTTGGATACAGGCCTTTTTTGTGAATTTCTTTCGCTCAGCAGCCTGCCCCAACATGTGTCGTGTCGGTAATAATAATGGTCGTGGTCATTACTACTAGGCTGTTAGATGGCATAAATAAATATTCAACGTTAATTGTGTTTGCTTAACTCTACGTTTACCGAGTTTCTGATACATAGTCAACAAAAAATTGTTTGTTTTTCCATCTTTCAGAGATTTCTGCTAAGCAATGTCATTGATATTTATAGTTAATTACACATTATTGATCATTTGAAAATCTACAGTTAGTTTTTGTAAAGGACTTAACCATCATCACCAGTTCGGTTTTTTATCTAATAACTAGTCTGATCTTTGCCATAAAACGTACGATCAAATAATTCGAGAGGGTTGTGACACATAACAACAACTTAACTGTGACTTATGTTCATAGGATCGAATTATTTAGAAAATAGGTGAGCTAGCTTTCATATTCTATGCTTTAATAGTGAGAAGCTTTGGGCGCATACTAATAAAAAAGTTGACACAAGGAGTGGTGAACATGAAAAGATGGCTTTTTCTGTTGCTGTTTTTTGTGCCTGGTGTTTGTCTAGCAAACGAGCTTCCGCCGCTTCCAGGTAAAACATCCCCTTCTCCTCATAAACTATTCATTTCCAGCGACAGTTATCAGTCTGACAGTTTTGATGTTTGGAATATCGATACGGGTTACGCTTACGAACTTTTTGATTCGGTAGACGTTTATGTCGGTGCGCGAGTCAATAACTCTCCTACCCAAAATCAAAGTGGTTTTTTGAGTGGGATCAGCTATCACTTTAATGATCGTGTCACGCTGAAAAGTACAGTTCGCTCTTACAAGAACGAAACAGCGGAAGGTATTCGCCAAGACGACAGCAGCCTCGCGGCTGAAGTATCAAGTCGCGTAAAAATTACCGATAAACTGGATCTTCACGCGACTCTTGATTACCAAGATTGGCAACAAGGCTTTGAGGTTGGTTTAGGCTTTCGTTTTTAGAAGTCCAGCTTTTGCTTAGAAATCAATACACCGTTCCAGTCCGCGTAAACGTAGTGCTTAGGTTGAACGATTTGGTTTTGCATCGTTAAGGTTACGTTTACCTCTCCTATCCCGCGTTTCTCTGTTTTAAACGGGTTGGTGCCAAGAGCTTGAACGCCAATGTCCATTTGAGATATTTGTGCTACATCGCGTATTGCACCATAGACAATGATGCCTTCCCACCCATTTTCTATTCCGAGTATCGCTAATTGATCGCCGAGTAATGCTCTCTGACACGATCCATGTCCGTCAACAATCAATACTTTACCCGTTCCATCTTCGCCCAGTACTTCACGCACTTTCGAGTTATCGTGATAGCAGCGCACCGTAACGATTTCACCGTAAAAAGCGCTACGTTGACCAAAGTTCTGCAATGGTAAAGTAAGCAAGCTCACTTGGTCTTCAAATTGGTCACAAATATCGGGTGTAATGTCTCTCATATTTCCTCCGTGAATTTTCTCACCCAAGCGATGCTTCAGTGAGCAGTATCCTTTTCTATACCTTCTATACGAGTCGAGGCTTAATGGAGCCTAACGTATGAAAAACTTTCGGCTGCGAGCACGCAATAAGATAAAGTTGGTCATTAATGACGTAATAAATCGCGTTTTGTTGAAAGTCATTCGCCAATTCAACGGCTACCTCTGGCGACAACTCGACGGCAAAGCTTTCCTCATACCATGTAAAAGCGCTATCACCTACCGTGACAGGCGCGTAATTAACGTGCTGTAGCTGTTTTTCTAACGCGTGATTGTTTATGCTGTTCTCTTCTTTGGACCTCAAGTTACTGTATGGGTTCCAAGCGGTTATCACAGCATAGTTTGAAACACGCCACTCGGCTTCGAATCTGAAAAAAGATTCTGAATAAGCATTCCATAACGATGCGTCTATGTTCGTATTACTTTTTTCTATCATAAGTCTTAAACGATTAATAACAGTTACATTTCATCAATTGATATAAATCAACAAACTGAATGGAATTAACATTTGAGCATTGTTAGCATGCTGTTAACAATATAAAATCCGCTCAATATCTTAGGGTGTTTACGTTTCAGGCCCCACTGAAAGCAGGAAATGAAAGGTAAACAAGCCCTTTAGAATAAACGTCGCCATTGGATACTGGTGAGTTGGCAAAATTCCATGGAGGGCGGATAACTGAAAGAAGTGTTTTTTTGATCAACTTGATTTATTATCAAAATCACATTACCTGTATGTTATATTTTTGCCTAGAATTTATTCTATTAGCACAATTTTGTCACAAATTTAGGTACCGCCAATGCAAACCCCGCAGATTCTTATCGTTGAAGATGAGCAAGTAACTCGTAACACTCTTAAGAGTATTTTTGAAGCAGAGGGATACGCTGTTTTTGAAGCCAGTGACGGTGAAGAGATGCACCAAGTGTTGTCTGATAACTCAGTCAACTTGGTTATTATGGACATTAATCTTCCAGGCAAGAATGGCCTTCTACTAGCGCGTGAATTACGCGAGCAAGCGAACATTGCTTTAATGTTCCTGACAGGCCGTGACAATGAAGTAGACAAGATCCTAGGTCTTGAGATTGGTGCAGATGACTACATCACTAAACCATTCAACCCACGTGAACTAACTATTCGTGCACGTAACCTACTTAGTCGCTCAATGAGCTCTAACGCGGTGCAAGAAGAGAAGCGCTCGGTAGAAAAGTATGAATTCAACGGTTGGGTACTAGACATCAACAGCCGCTCTCTAGTAAGCCCTGCTGGTGATAGCTACAAGCTACCTCGCTCTGAGTTCCGCGCACTACTGCACTTCTGTGAGAACCCGGGTAAGATTCAAACTCGTGCAGATCTTCTTAAGAAGATGACTGGTCGTGAACTTAAGCCACACGACCGTACTGTAGACGTAACGATTCGTCGTATCCGTAAGCACTTTGAGTCTGTTTCAGGTACGCCAGAAATCATCGCCACTATCCACGGCGAAGGTTACCGCTTCTGTGGCGATCTAGAAGACTAGATTTAACCGCTAATATCCGAAGGGCTTGCTCATTGAGCAAGCCCTTTTTGTTTTAGGTCTAACGACTAATGCAACATCATTGCGGTTAATAAACCTTGTTAATCTTCACGTACTTTTCGACTAACCAACGCTGTTTACCCGCATCGTCTAGAAGCACTGCGATATCAACCGATTTTTCTGTGTTCACATCAATGTGAGACGCGAACGCCACCTCCCATCGGCTTTCACTGTGCGTTCGAGTATCTAAAGACGCACTGTCCACCAACCACTCTTTTTGCCCCTGTTTAATAATAAGAGCTTCTGCCGTTAGATTTGCAGGAAGTAACTGATCTCCTTCGAGGTAAAGTGCACCTTGAATACTTTGCTCTTCCACGTCCCCAATATTCGGCATGAGGTTAACCCATAAATTACTTTTGAGCTCAACATTAACCTCATTAATCGTAATCTGACTGTTTTGTTGCCAATTCACATTTGGAACGGAACTACAGCCTGCCATCAATGCCATGACTAACGCCAATGGTGCGATTCTTTTCATGTTATTTCCTTTGTTCCAACCAACTTTTGAGGACTTGAATATCGTTTTGGTATTCATTTTTGATCTCTTCAACCCAGTCTGAAATGTTTTCCCACCATGCAGGCATATCGGGCGATTGTGCTTTTTGCGCCACACTTTGGATACGTTTCAGGCCAATTGAACCTGCAGCACCTTTGATTTTATGCGCTTCAGAAACAATCCCATCTTGATCTTTCGCTGTCATGTTCGAATCTAAGACATCGATATAGTCTGGCATCATATCTTCAAACATTTTTATGCTGTCGTAGACAGGTTTTGCACCAACAATGTCGACGTAAGACTCTAACATATCCATATCGAGCAAATGTGTCTCAATCACAGGAGAAGGCACTGGCTCTTCCACTGTTTCGGGACCGCTCACCACTTCCTTAGGTTGTTCTAACTGGTGAGCGAAGAATTTATCAATCACTGACTGAATAGCATTCACTGCCAGCGGCTTACTGATCGCATCATCCATGCCGTTATCTAAGTATTCACGACGATCTTTCATTACATTAGCAGTTAAGGCGACCAATGGAGGAAGATTGTTATAATGCTTGCGGTAATAATTGGCGACATCAAAGCCCGTCATATCAGGCAGTTGGATATCCAACAACGCTAAGTCGTATTTTTCTGGCACAAAGTTCACTAACGCTTCTTGGCCCGTCATTGCCACGGTGACAGAGTGCCCTAGGCTCTCAAGTAACGATTTAGCCACAGTTACGTTAAGCTCGATGTCTTCGACCATAAATATGTTGAGGCGCACATTGTCGCGTTTCGCATCAATGACTGGCTCAGCTAGTTCAACAATCGGAACGTGGATCGATACAGTAAAAGTGCTACCAAAGCCTTCCTCACTGGTAACCGTAATGTCACCATCCATCATATTGATCAGTTGCTTAGATACCGCCAAACCAATACCTGTACCGACCGCATGCAGGTTGTCCTTGCCTGATTTCACTTGGTAGTACATCGCAAAGATCTTATCTAGCTCTTCGTCTGGAATACCAATACCTGTGTCTTCCACTTCCATAATAATGGTCGCAAAATCGTCTTCGACATCCGCACTCACTGTCATCACAACGCCACCTTCTTTGGTGAACTTCATTGCGTTGCTGACTAGGTTCCAAATCACCTGACGTAGACGGGTTGCATCCACTTCAATTGCTTTTGGCAAGTCGCTTAAACGTTCTAAATCAAAGCGTAACCCTTTTTGTTCCGCCATCAGAGCTGAGATACTCTCAATCTCTGCGACGAAGTCTTCGAAGTTAAGTGGCGCAGGTAATAGTTCTAACTTACGGCGATCAAATTTATCCATATCGATAATATCGTTGAAGATGTTACCTAGCGTAATCGCACTCACATTGATGGTCTGCATGTGTTTACGCTGCTCTTCTGTCAACGGACTATCTAGAAGCATACGACTTAAGCCTACAATGCCATTCAGCGGCGTTCGCAGCTCATGACTGATGGTTGAGATGAAGGTAGTTTTGTCGCGGCTTGCTTTCTCTAACGACTCTTCATGGCGCTTACGTTCAGTGATATCACGACCGAACCCAACGAGACCAAGGTGGCGGCCATCTTTGCTGTAAAATGGCACTTTACGAAGCTCAAAGTAATGCTTGCGACCATCTGGGTATTCGAGCCATTGCTCGTAAGTAATCGCTTGATTATCGGCAAAAACCTTTTGGTCAGTATCAACGATATGCTCGGCGATTTCTTTGCTATACACATCCCAAGGGCTTAATCCGACTAACTGGTGCTCTTTCTTGCCCGTTAGCTCTTCCATCGCGCGGTTACAGCCAGAGAAAACACCATCCGCATTGCGGTAGTAAATTAAGTCTGGTGAGGCATCAATAAATGAACGCAGTAATGCGGTACGTTCTGCCAACTCTAATTGAGTACGTTCGCGTTGGAACACCTCATTTTCGAGGTCTTGCATCGCCTCTTCACGTGCTTCTTCCGCTTTAATACGCTCTTCAATTTCTTGGTTAAGCTTTTCAATGTTTTGTTGAAGTTGGTAATTCAGCTCTTGATCTCGCGAACGCATGTCCTTCAGTTTGGACACCAGCTTAGTTAAACGCTGGCGAGACTCTTCTAGTTGATCGACAACCACAGAGAGGAAGTAAACCGCCCAAGGGGTGATCAATAGACCAAAAAACACCGAACGGACAATGTCGATATCATCTACTCGCCCTTTAAGAGCTAAAGTAATCCCTACCTGCACCACAACAGCTAATGCCACCAGCGCAAGGGCTAGCAAAATAGAGAAGCGAACAATCCCCAGTTTGACTAGCAAGTCGACATAATACTGGGCGAGATTTTTCATGGGTTTCATTAACTACTCCATGGTGGTGGCTAGATAGCGCCATTCGATGATGAAAAACAGGTAAATGCACTCGACCTAACGCAATTTAGGTCTGTTTGATTAGTGAAAAACACACGGTGCGATCTGCGCTTGTGACACGAGATAGAAAGATAAACCAACGAGCGCACAGGCTTCTGTAAGTTTAACGTGTTTAATACGGTGATTTAAACAATCAGCTATCAACTTAGAGCAAGCGGTCACAAAGCGTTAGCAAGAACTGGGGTGAATACAGGTGCGATTACGTCCATCAGCTTTAGCTTGATATAACGCACTGTCAGCCATAGCGATGCCCATTTCGGGTTCATCACCATGCTGAGGAATGTAAGAGACCAGACCGATACTGACGGTAAGGCGTTCAGATGCTTCTGAACTGTCGTGTTCCATATCAAGCTGTAGAATTTTCTCATGAATACGCTGCGCTACGTTGCGCGCACCTTCCGTGGTGGTATTCGGCAATATAAAACCAAACTCCTCGCCACCATAACGCGCAACACAATCCGAAGAACGATTGATGACTTGTGTAAACACGGTAGCGACACTGACTAACGCTTCATCACCTTGTTGGTGACCGTAGCAGTCGTTGTAATCTTTGAAAAAGTCGATGTCACATAACATGATGGTGAGCGGCAGCTTTTCTCTAGCATGGTGGTACCACAATACCTGCAGTTGTTCGTCGAAACGGCGTCGGTTCGATACTTGAGTTAAGCTATCCATAAAGCTCAATTTTTCTAACTCTAGGTTGGCTTTTTCCAACTTTTGTTCTGCAAGATAACGCTCAGAAATATCACGCGCCATGATCAGCACACCATTCGTTCCTGATGCTTTATCTTTAAAAGGCGATTTCACCACATCAAACCACGTACTTTTACCATCACTACTCACGACTTTATCTATGTATCGAACTGGCTCTAACTGGCGTAATGCTTCTAAGTCACTGTCTGCTAAGCGCGCGTACATCTCTTTAGGAATAACGTCTTGGAGGCGCTTACCTATCAAATCAGAAATTTTTGAAATGCCTAACGCCTTAACAAAAGGCTGATTACACGCTTGATAGACCATGTTCTCATTGAAAATACCAATAGAGTCCGGACTGGCATCCAGAATCGTTTGTAAGATAGTATCTCTTTGCGCTAGCGCCACCTCAGTATCTTTGCGACGCTCCATTTCATCTCGCAGATTCTGTTGCATCTTGTGCCATTCAGTCACGTCATGACTAATAGACAGCGTACCGATAAGCTCACCACTCGGCGAAACAAGAGAGTTTTGATTGACTTCCAATAAGCAACTTCGACCTTGTGGATCCGTTGTCCATTTACGTTCGCTTTTTCTGGTCATCTCACCCAAGGCCTTGGATGCGCAAGCTTCTTCCCTTCGCCCTTGCCAGAATTGATCAAATGCTCGATTGGTCGTTAACAGATTGCCTTGGCGGTCTTGGGTACAAATCAGCTCTGAAAGTGAGTCTAATGCCGAACGTGCGATGATTAATTGGGCAAGTTCTTGTTGCTGCTCTTGGTGAGTGGCTTGATATGGCTGAGCATAAAGAATCCAAACTCGATGATTGCGCAATAAACTCTTTCTGCCTGACAGCTCCACTTTAATAGATTCACTATCAGATAGTCGCCAGTCAAAAGCCTGCTGACGAAAATGACGACTAGAGAAGCGTTCGAGAAACTGCTCAAGCTCATGAATATCGAATAAAGCAGGATACAAATACCCCGTTCCCAAAGAGCGAATGCCTAACAACTGCATCGCAGCCTGGTTAGATAGCAAGAGCTGAGCATGGCTAGTGTCCACCACTATGACTGGATAGGGAGAATCCGTTACTAGTTGCTTAAGTGATGTCTGAAAGTGCAAATAGATCAGTGCTAACGCGCACACGCCTGCGATTAACAACAAGACGACATAGCCATAACCGCCTTGACCACCCCAAAGCCAATTGAGTAACTGATCCATCGTTTAAACCTTCAAAGAACACTGGTTAAAATATATCAGTTATTTATTGAGCGATCTGCTATTAATTCCGGTTTAGTATAGATAAAGGTATTCCCCGTAAGACTCCCTTGAGCACCATGAGCACTGAGATCTCGACCAATTTCCGTCATCGCTAGCCAACGGTTTTCACACCACAGAGGCGATAATAACGTGGGCCTCCTGGCTGCTGATGAAACGCGATGATAAATCACATCTGGTGGTGTCATACGAATCATTTCACTGGCGATCGCAACATATTCTTCTAATTCAGGGGCTTCTAGCTTTCCAGCACGCCAAGCTTTCGCCATGGTGCTACCTTCGACAATATGCAAGCCATGTAACTTGATGCCATCCGTTCCCACGGCCAACACTTTTTGCAGCGTTTCAATATTTTCGGCGCGGGTTTCTTTGGGTAAACCCACAATTAAGTGAGTACAAACCTTGATTCCGAGTGTTCGCGCACGCTTAGTGATTTCGGCATAACACTCAAAATCATGACCACGGTTGATACGCTTGAGGGTGTCATTGTTGGCAGTTTGAAGACCTAGCTCTAGCCAAATCTCATAACCTTGCTGTACATAGCCCGACAGTAAATCCAATACCGCATCAGGGACGCAATCAGGACGCGTCCCCACACAAAGACCAACCATGTCTGCAGCCTTTAGTGCTTCCTCATACATGTTTTTGAGAACTTGTACTTCTGCATAGGTACTGGTGTAGGCCTGAAAATAAGCGAGATACTTCTTCGCTCTGTGAATTTCACCTGCGCGATCTTTTAACTGTTCGTGAATGCTTTTTATCTGGACTTCTTCATCTGCAAACGAAGCCACATTGCAAAATGTACATCCTCCCCGCCCAATCGTGCCATCGCGGTTAGGGCAACTAAATCCACCGTGCAATGTTAACTTATGAACCTTTTCACCGTATCGACGCTGAAGATCTTGGCCGATTGTATTGACCAACTCATGTAACTGCATAAATTCTCACCAACAATAAATCGTAATCAATCTCACTACGATCTGTGTAAATAAATTACATCCCTGCAAGAAAAAACACACAATATTAATCAATTCAAACACCCATCATGCGGGTCAAAATCAATAAACTTGCATAATTAAAGGCAAAAATCGTTCATGTTGCGTAAATGTTAAACTAAAAATGCATAATTAAACGAAAAAATTGGGTCACAACGCCGACTTTTTCATTGCATTCTGAAGTGACAAAATTGTAGGATACTTACACAACCCCGTTATTTTTGTGACTTTTATTACAAAGCACACTGCGGGATTTGTCGGTGTTATCCCACTCCTACCTATATAAATCACTAGATAGTGATAATAAATAAAGGGATACCACCAAGGATTGTTTTTCTCGCAAAACTTTTCCTGCGAGATACGGAAAGGAATCAAGACCGGTCAACCTAGATCGGTGGCGATAATAAATATAAAGGACAAGACGTAATCAATAGTCTAGGTAGTATTTGCTGCCCGGTACTTTTGCGTCGACATTGAACTGGAAGGATGTATCTATGGTAGATAGAGAGCAAAATCCACAGGGTCTGTACACTCCGGAACTGGAGCATGACGCTTGCGGTATCGGTTTTGTTGCTCACCTTAAAAACCGTAAATCTCATGAAGTAGTGACTCAAGCATTGGATATGCTGGCTCGCATGGAACACCGTGGTGGTCAAGGTTGTGACCCATGCAGCGGTGACGGTGCGGGTATCTTGCTACAAAAACCTCATGAATTCCTATTAGAAGAAGCCGTTAAGCTAGGCATTAAACTGCCTTCGTTTGAAAAGTATGGTGTTGGTGTCGTTCTTTTCCCGAAAGACGAATACAAACGCGAGCAATGCCGTGACATTCTAGAACGTAATGCACAGCGTCTAGATCTTGAAGTTATCGGCTACCGCGTTTTACCAACCGATAACTCAATGATCGGTGCAGACCCACTAAGCACAGAGCCTCAGTTTGAGCATGTGTTTATCTCTGGTGGCCCTGGCATCACACCTGAAGAACTAGAACGCAAACTGTACGTACTTCGTAACTATACTGTACGTGTTTGCCTAGAAAGCGTTTCGAACATTGGTGACGACTTCTACATTAACTCCATGTCTTACAAGACATTGGTGTACAAAGGTCAGTTAACGACCGAGCAAGTACCTCAGTACTTCCTTGATCTACAAAACCCGACCATGGTGACTGCACTGGCACTGGTACACTCTCGTTTCTCTACCAATACCTTCCCGAAATGGCGTCTTGCACAGCCTTTCCGTTACATTGCCCACAACGGTGAAATCAATACAGTTCGCGGTAACTTGAACTGGATGAAAGCCCGTGAAGCAATCCTAGAATCAGACCTGTTTACTCAGGCTGAAATCGACATGCTTCTTCCAATCTGTCAGGAAGGCAGCTCGGATTCATCTAACTTCGATATGGCACTTGAGCTCCTAGTTCTGTCTGGTCGCAGCCTGCCACACGCATTGATGATGATGATTCCGGAAGCATGGCAAGAAAACAAAAACATGGATCCTAAGCGTCGCGCGTTCTATCAGTACCATGCGAACATCATGGAACCATGGGATGGCCCGGCTTCCGTATGTTTTACTGATGGTGTTCAAGTTGGTGCGACACTAGACCGTAACGGTTTGCGCCCTTCTCGCTACACAGTGACCAAAGATAACTTCCTAGTGATGGCATCTGAATCTGGTGTTGTGGATATAGAACCAGAAAACGTTGAGTTCCGTGGTCGCCTACAACCAGGTCGTATCTTCGTTGCAGACCTAGAGCAAGGTCGCATCATCTCCGATGAAGAAGTGAAAGACACCATTGCAACAGCGCAGCCTTACGAGAAGTGGGTAGAAGAAAACCTACTGAGCTTGAAGAAGCTGCCAGATGCGAGCAACCAGTTCAGCCAACCTAAGCCAGAACACCTTCTACACCGCCAACAAGCGTTTGGCGTAAGCACTGAAGAAGTGAACGAAATCATCGTTCCAATGGCGAATGACGCGAAAGAACCATTATCAGCAATGGGTGCCGACTGGCCTCTTGCGGTTCTATCTCATCAATCTCAGCATCTTTCAAACTACTTCAAGCAGCTGTTTGCACAGGTAACTAACCCACCGATCGACCCGATCCGTGAGCGTATGGTTATGTCGCTGAACACTTACTTGGGTAAAGACCAAAACCTTCTGACTGAAACACCACTTCACTGTCAGAAAGTAGAATTAGAATCACCTGTTCTGGCGAACTCAGAGCTTGAAAAACTGCGTGCGATCGATAACGAGCACCTGCAAGCGAAGACGCTGGATATCGTGTTCCAAGCCAATGAAGATCAAGGCAAGCTTGAGCGAGCACTAAAACGTATCTGCCAATATGCAGAAGACGCGGTTATCGATGGTTACTCAATCATCCTACTAACTGACCGTGCAGTGAACTCAAACCACGCGGCGATCCCAGCAATGCTGGCGGTTGGTGCAGTACACCACCATTTGATCCGTAAAGGTCTGCGTGCGAAGTGTGACATCGTGGTTGAAACCGGTGACGCACGTGAAACGCACCACTTTGCAACGCTACTTGGTTACGGTGCGAATGCAGTTAACCCATACCTAGTGATTGAAACCATCATTGAGCTTCAACGTACTAAGAAGTTGGATCCAGAAGCGAACCCTCGCGATCTGTTCAACAACTATCGTAAAGCGATCAATGGCGGTCTTCTGAAGATCTTCTCGAAGATGGGTATCTCAACGCTACAGTCGTACCATGGTGCGCAAATCTTCGAAGCCTTGGGCATCCACAAATCAGTGGTCGACAAATACTTCACAGGTACAGTTTCTCGTATCCAAGGTCTCACCCTTGATGATATCGCCAAAGAAGTACTGATCCGTCACCGCATCGGTTACCCACAACGCGAAATCCCAATTCAAATGCTGGATGTTGGTGGTGTTTACCAATGGAAACAGCGTGGTGAGAAGCACCTATTCAACCCAGAAACTATTTCTCTACTGCAAGAGTCTACGCGCAACAAGAACTACGATCAGTTCAAGCAATACGCGACTGCTGTAGATAAGCAAGGCGACAACGCGGTAACTCTGCGTAGTCAACTTGAGTTCATTAAGAACCCTGCTGGTTCTATCTCTATCGACGAAGTCGAGCCAATTGAAAGCATCGTGAAACGCTTCGCGACGGGTGCAATGTCATTCGGTTCTATTTCTTACGAAGCACACTCCACACTAGCTGTTGCGATGAACCGTCTTGGCGCGAAATCGAACTCTGGTGAAGGTGGTGAAGACCCAAGGCGTTTCGAGCTCAAAGAGAACGGCGATTGGGAACGCTCTGCAATCAAGCAGGTGGCTTCAGGTCGTTTCGGCGTAACCTCTTACTACCTAACTAACGCTGAAGAGCTGCAAATCAAAATGGCTCAAGGCGCGAAGCCAGGTGAAGGTGGTCAGCTACCAGGCGATAAAGTAGATGACTGGATCGGTGCAACACGTCACTCGACTCCGGGCGTTGGCCTTATCTCTCCACCACCACACCACGATATCTACTCAATCGAAGATTTGGCTCAGCTTATCTACGACTTGAAGAACGCGAACCGCGCAGGCCGTGTAAACGTGAAGCTGGTATCAGAAGCAGGCGTAGGTACGATCGCTTCTGGTGTAGCGAAAGCGAAAGCGGACGTTGTACTAATCGCAGGTTTCGACGGCGGTACAGGTGCATCACCAATGTCTTCAATCCGCCATACCGGTCTTCCTTGGGAACTTGGCTTGGCAGAAACGCACCAAACGCTACTGAAGAACGGTCTACGTAACCGTATCGTGGTTCAAGCGGATGGTCAGATGAAGACACCTCGCGACCTTGCAGTGGCAACACTACTTGGTGCAGAAGAATGGGGCGTAGCAACCGCAGCATTAGTGGTTGAAGGTTGTATCATGATGCGTAAGTGTCACAAGAACACTTGTCCTGTTGGTATCGCGACCCAAAACAAGACACTTCGCGAGCGCTTTGATGGCCGCGTAGAAGACGTCGTAACCTTCTTCCAATACATGGCACAAGGTCTACGTGAAATCATGGCTGAACTTGGCTTCCGCACTATCGATGAAATGGTCGGTCAAGGTCAGAAGCTGAAGATTCGCCAAGACATTTCTCACTGGAAATATAAGAACCTAGATCTGTCTCCTGTTCTCCACGTTGAGCAACCACGTGAAGCTGATGGTGTATTCAACCAAGCTCAGCAGAATCACAACCTGGAAGAAGTGCTAGACCGTAAGCTGATTCAAGCAGCGATTCCTGCACTCGAGAAAGGCGAAGCGGTGAATGCCGAGTTCCCTATCGTTAACACGGACCGCTCTGCAGGTACCATGTTGTCGAACGAAATCTCGAAAGTGTACAAAGATGCCGGTCTACCTCAGCCAATGAACGTGAAGTTCAAAGGTTCTGCGGGTCAGTCATTCGGCGCATTCCTAACTAAGGGCGTGAAGTTCGAAGTAGAAGGCGACGCGAACGACTACTGGGGTAAAGGCTTATCTGGCGGTACCTTAGTACTTTACCCAGATGCAAAATCAAGCATTGTCGCGGAAGACAACATCGTGGTTGGTAACGTGTGTTTCTACGGTGCAACCTCGGGTGAGTCTTTCATTCGCGGTATGGCTGGTGAACGTTTCTGTGTTCGTAACTCAGGCGCGAAAGTAGTAGTAGAAGGCGTCGGTGACCACGGTTGTGAATACATGACTGGCGGTGCAGCCATCATCCTTGGTTCAACAGGTCGTAACTTTGCCGCTGGTATGAGTGGCGGCGTGGCTTACGTATGGGATAGATCAGGTGACTTTGAGTCAAAACTGAACCCAGAGCTAGTAGACCTAGATCCAATCGAGCAAGAAGACAGAGATCTATTACTCGACATGCTAACTAAGCATGTTCAATTCACAGGAAGTGAAGTCGCTCAGTCTTTCCTAGACAACTTTGAAGCAAGCCTAGCCTCTATGGTTAAGGTAATGCCGCGTGACTACAAAGCGGTTCTTCAAAAGCGTAAAGCTGAAGCACAGTCTCAAGGAAACGAAACTCAAGTGGAGGCCGTATAATGGGTAAGCCTACTGGATTTTTAGAGCATGGTCGTGAACTACCACAGAAGATCGACCCAGCTGAACGCATCAAGAACAACAAAGAGTTCGTCCTGAACGAGGAGTTTGGTGACAAAATCAATACTCAAGCTTCTCGTTGTATGGATTGTGGTGTGCCGTTTTGTCATAACGGCTGCCCTATCGGTAACATCATCCCAGAGTTTAACGACGCGGTTTATCGTGATAGCTGGGAAGAAGCATGGAACATTCTAAGCTCAACCAATAACTTCCCAGAGTTCACTGGTCGTGTTTGCCCTGCTCCGTGTGAAAGTGCTTGTGTACTTGGTATCAACCAAGATCCAATCACTATCTGTAATATCGAGAAAACCATCGTGGAAACGGCTTATCGTGAAGGGTACGCCAAACCAAAAACACCACGCTCTCGAACTGGCAAAACCGTTGCGATCATCGGTTCGGGCCCTACTGGCCTTGCGGCGGCTGAGCAGTTAAACAGCGCTGGTCATACTGTGACAGTATTCGAGCGAGACGAGAAAGTAGGCGGTCTGCTACGTTTTGGTATCCCAGATTTCAAACTGGGTATGGATGTGATTGATCGTAAGATCAACCTAATGGCAGAAGCGGGTATTGAATTCAAAGTTAACCAACATGTTGGTGTTGATGTGAATGCTCAGCAGCTGCGTCAAGAGTTCGATGTGGTTCTACTAACGGGTGGTTCAACCGTTCCTCGTGATTTGCCAGTTCCGGGTCGTGAACTAAAAGGCGTTCACTTCGCAATGGAATTCCTAGGTCAAAATAACCGCCGTGCCAACGACATGGATCTTAAGGGTGAAGAACTTCACGCCGCGGGTAAACACGTTGTCGTTATCGGTGGTGGTGATACGGGTTCTGACTGTGTAGGTACATCAAACCGTCACGGCGCAGCAAGCATCACTCAGGTTGAAATCATGCCGATTCCACCAGAGAAACGCCCTGCTAATATGCCATGGCCACAGTACCCGATGATCCTACGTACTTCGACGTCTCATGAAGAAGGTGTTGATCGTCACTGGAACATCTTAACCAAAGAGTTCATCGGCAATGACAAAGGTGAAGTTACCGGTCTTCGTCTAGCTGATATCGTTTGGCAAGATGCAAAACCTGGCGAGCGTCCAAGCTTCAAAGAAGTAGAAGGCAGCGAGCGTGTGATTCCATGTGATATGGCATTTCTAGCGATGGGATTCCTACACCCTGAACCAACAGGCGTACTTGCTCAACTGGATATCGCACTAGACGATCGCGGTAACGTAGCAACTCAAGATTTTGCTACTAACCAAGAAGGCGTATTTGCTGCTGGTGATATGCGAACAGGCCAATCTTTGGTGGTTCGTTGTATCAATGAAGGCCGCGAATGTGCCCGTGCTATCGATGATTATCTAATGGGTGGCACAAACCTAGAAGCAAAAGCAGATTCACTGATGCTTTCTGCTTAACGAAGCAGTCATGCTTCTCTCTTTCAATTGCCTAATAGCCATCAGCAATATCGATGGCTATCGGTGAAGAAAGAAAACAATTCCTTCCAATCTTTCTATTTTGACCAGCATTTTATGCTGGTCTTTTTTATCTCCCACAGAATCAAATGTTACTTTTTTGTAACAATCAATTTTCTATCTATTTGAAATTATTAAACTATTTTAGCTTATTAAATGGTAAATCGTATATTCACGTGATGATCCACTAATAACTTGACCTTTTTTACAATAAGCTATAGCTTGTGAAGTTGATGAAAATAAAACACTCAAAAAATGTTAAATATTTCACAACTTTTACTGAATAATTATACATAAAGCTATAAAGATGACGCATAGTTAGTCATCGATATCAACGTAAGCAGTGTTGATATATCTGTCGGGATGACGGATAAGCAAAGGGAGAATTGCAATGGCTCTTTATGATCCAAGTCTTGAGAAAGACAACTGTGGATTTGGCTTGATCGCGCATATGGAAGGCGAACAAAGCCACAAGCTGGTACGTACAGCAATTTCTGCACTTGACCGCATGACTCACCGTGGTGGTATCGCCGCCGATGGTAAAACTGGTGATGGTTGTGGTCTTCTATTACAAAAGCCCGATTCCTATTTACGTCTTATTGCCGAAGAAAATGGTTTCAACCTTGGCAAGCAATACGCCGTAGGGATGATTTTCTTCAACCAAGATCCAGTCAAAGCTCAACTCGCTAAAGACATCGTCAACAAAGAACTGGCGCAAGAGACGCTAACTGTGGCTGGTTGGCGTGAAGTACCAACTAATTCAGAAGTACTCGGTCCAATTGCGGCCAACTCGCTTCCAAATATTCAGCAAGTCTTTGTCTCTGCACCGGCAGGTTGGCGCGAACGCGACATTGAACGTCGTCTCTACATCGCACGCCGTCGCATCGAGAAACAAATCACCGAAGATCCGGATTTCTACATCTGTAGCTTATCGACTCAAGTTTTGGTGTACAAAGGCCTATGCATGCCTGCGGACTTACCGCGCTTTTATCTTGATCTTGCCGATCTACGTATGGAATCTGCTATCTGTCTGTTCCACCAGCGTTTTTCTACCAACACTCAACCGCGTTGGCCATTAGCTCAACCGTTCCGCTACCTTGCTCATAATGGTGAGATCAATACCATTGAAGGTAACCGACAATGGGCACGCGCTCGTGCTTATAAGTTCTCGTCACCACTGCTGCCTGACCTGCAAACTGCAGCACCGTTTGTGAACGAGACAGGCTCAGACTCGTCTAGCTTAGATAATATGCTAGATCTCTTTTTAGCTGGCGGCATGGATATCTTCCGTGCCATGCGTATGCTCGTACCGCCAGCATGGCAAAACCACCCGGATATGGATCCGGATTTGCGTGCGTTTTACGATTTCAACTCCAAACACATGGAACCATGGGATGGCCCAGCAGGTATCGTACTGTCCGATGGTCGTTATGCTGCTTGTAACCTAGACCGAAACGGTCTACGTCCTGCGCGTTATATAATTACCAAAGACAAGCTGATCACTCTGGCATCTGAGGTAGGGATTTGGAATTACGCCCCAGATGAAGTTGCCAAAAAAGGTCGTGTAGGTCCGGGGGAATTGCTCGTCATCGACACTCGTAAAGGTAAGCTTTGGCAGTCTAGCGAGATCGATAATGACCTGAAATCTCGTCACCCTTATCGCGAATGGATGGAGAACAACGTTCGCAAACTAACACCGTTCTCTCAGCTGCCTGAAGATCAAGTAGGTGAGCGCAGCTTTGATGAAGACTTGCTTAAGACTTATCAAAAGCAGTTTGCCATGAGCAATGAAGAAGTCGATCAAGTATTGCGTGTCCTCGGTGATATGGGGCAAGAAGCCGTCGGTTCGATGGGTGATGACACCCCGATGGCGGTTCTTTCTTCGAAAGAGCGCTTGGTGACTGATTACTTCCGTCAGAAGTTCGCGCAGGTCACCAACCCACCAATCGATCCGCTGCGTGAGAAACACGTCATGTCGCTGGCGACCAGCATCGGCCAAGAGATGAACGTCTTCTGTGAAACCGATGGCCACGCGCATCGTGTAACCTTTGATTCTCCAGTACTGCTCTATTCAGACATGCAGCAACTACTAGAGCTGAGTGACGATCATTACCGTAATACCATTCTCGATATCAACTACGATCCACAACAGAAAGATCTCAAACAAGCCATTGATGATCTGTGTGAGCAAGCAGAGCAAGTCGTTCGTGAAGGCACGGTTTTAGTGGTTCTTTCGGACAGAGCCTTGATCAAAGGTAAGTTACCAATTCCGGCAGCAATGGCAGTCGGCGCCGTTCAAACTCGTCTGATTGACGCGAACTTACGTTGCGATGCCAACATTGTTGTCGAAACCGCAACAGCCCGTGATCCACACCAATTTTCCGTCTTGCTTGGTTTTGGTGCCACTGCGGTTTACCCATACCTTGCTTATGAAGCGTTAGGTAAACTGATTGATGATAAAGCACTAGAGAAAGACTACCGCGATGTGATGCAAAACTACCAATACGGCATCAACAAAGGCCTGTACAAGATCATGTCGAAAATGGGGATCTCAACCATCGCCTCTTACCGCTGCTCACAACTGTTTGAAGCAGTTGGCTTGAGCCAAGATGTGGTCGATCTGTGTTTTAAAGGCGTCACAACTCGAATTGAAGGCGCGAATTTTGACGACTTCCAGCAAGATCTTACAAACTTATCTCGTAAAGCATGGGCGAAACGCAAATCGATTGATCATGGCGGCTTGTTAAAGTACGTCCATGGAGGTGAGTATCATGCTTACAACCCGGATGTCGTCGGCACGCTGCAACAGGCCGTTAAATCTGGCGAAAGTAACGACTATCAGAGCTTTGCTAAGCAGGTAAACCAACGCCCTGTTGCCATGCTGCGTGACTTAATGTCGCTGAAAAAATCAGACTCACCGCTGCCACTTGAGCAAATAGAACCACGCACTGAACTGTTCAAACGCTTTGACTCAGCGGCAATGTCCATTGGCGCACTTAGCCCAGAAGCGCATGAAGCACTTGCAACGGCGATGAACCGTCTTGGTGGTTACTCTAACTCGGGTGAAGGCGGTGAAGATCCTCGCCGTTTCGGTACTGAGCGTAACTCACGTATCAAACAGATTGCTTCTGGCCGATTTGGTGTAACGCCGCATTACCTAACTAATGCGGATGTACTACAAATCAAGGTGGCACAAGGTGCGAAACCGGGTGAAGGTGGACAGCTACCAGGACACAAAGTCACCGCAGAAATCGCAAAACTGCGTTATTCGGTACAAGGCGTGACTCTGATCTCCCCTCCTCCGCACCACGATATCTATTCGATTGAAGATTTGGCCCAGCTGATCTTCGACCTTAAACAAGTCAACCCGAATGCGCTGGTTTCGGTAAAACTCGTCTCCGAGCCAGGTGTCGGCACCATCGCAACGGGCGTAGCCAAGGCTTACGCTGATCTTATTACCATTTCGGGTTACGACGGTGGTACCGCAGCAAGCCCATTAACTTCGGTAAAATACGCTGGTAGCCCTTGGGAGTTGGGGTTGGCAGAAACACAACAAGCACTGGTAGCTAATGGTCTGCGTCATAAGATCCGCCTACAGGTAGACGGTGGTCTAAAGACTGGTTTAGACGTAGTTAAAGCCGCAATTTTAGGTGCAGAAAGCTTCGGTTTTGGTACTGCGCCAATGGTCGCTATGGGTTGTAAGTTCCTACGAATTTGTCACCTCAACAACTGTGCAACTGGGGTTGCGACTCAAGACGAGACACTGCGTAAAGAATACTTCAAAGGTCTACCAGAAATGGTGATGAATTACTTCATCGGCCTGGCAGACGAAGTGCGCGGATTACTCGCAGAACTTGGCGTTGAAAAGCTGACGGACTTGATTGGTCGTACCGATTTACTTGAGGCAGTAGAGGGATTTACAGCGAAACAGACCAAGCTGGATCTATCCAATATTCTAGAAGCTCCAGTATCACCTGAGGGTCATCCGCTATTTTGGACAGAGCCAAACAAACCGTTTGATAAAGCTGAGCTCAACCAAAAGATCATTGATGATGCCATGCATGCGGTCGAAAACGGTCAATCGGCAAGTTTCTTCTACAATGTCATCAACACTGATCGTTCTGTTGGTGCACGCTTATCTGGCGAAATAGCAAAACGCTATGGCAACCAAGGATTGGCGGCTTCCCCTATCAAAATCTATCTTGACGGCACCGCAGGTCAGTCCTTTGGTGTTTGGAACGCAGGTGGTGTAGAGCTTTACCTCACGGGCGATGCGAACGACTACGTGGGCAAAGGCATGGCGGGTGGTAAAGTGGTTATCAAACCTCACCTTGGCACCGCATTTAAATGCAATGAAGCAACTATCATTGGTAACACCTGCCTGTACGGCGCGACCGGCGGTAAACTATTTGCAGCCGGTAAAGCAGGTGAGCGTTTCGGCGTACGAAACTCAGGTACGATAGCCGTCATTGAAGGTGCTGGCGATAACGCTTGTGAGTACATGACTGGCGGTATTGTTGCCATTCTTGGTGCGACAGGTGTGAACTTTGGCGCGGGTATGACTGGAGGCTTTGCCTATGTTCTGGATGAGAACCAAAGCTTTGAAGGTCGAGTTAATACTGAGTCTGTCGAAGCCATCTCATTGTCCGATCTTTACATCCACCAAGAACATTTGCGTGGCCTAATTGCGGAACACCTTGAAGAAACAGGGTCGAGTCATGCAGAAAATATTTTGGCGAACTTTGATGAATGGATTCCAAAGTTCTATTTGGTGAAACCACAAGCGGCAGATCTTCGCACGCTACTTGGTCACCAGAGCCGCAGTGCCGCAGAGCTGCGTGTTCAAGCACAGTAATCATGGAGGATGTTTGAATCATGAGCCAGAACGTTTATCAATTTATCGATGTGCAGCGTGTAGATCCTGCGAAAAAGCCTATAAAAGTTCGTAAGATCGAGTTCGTTGAAATCTATGAACCGTTCACTAAACAACAGGCGACTGCACAAGCGGATCGCTGCTTAGATTGTGGCAACCCATATTGTGAATGGAAATGCCCAGTCCACAACTACATCCCTCAATGGTTAAAACTTGCCAATGAAGGTCGTATTCTTGAAGCGGTTGAACTATCGCATCAAACCAATAGCCTACCGGAAGTATGTGGGCGCGTTTGTCCTCAAGACCGCCTATGTGAAGGTTCATGCACGCTTAATGATGACTTTGGTGCCGTCACCATCGGTAACATAGAAAAGTACATTACCGACAAAGCGTTTGAAATGGGCTGGAAGCCAGATATGTCCAAGGTGGAGTGGACCGATAAAAAGGTTGCAATCATTGGAGCAGGCCCAGCTGGCTTGGCTGCCGCGGATATCCTAGTGCGCAATGGCGTTAAGCCAGTCGTGTTTGACCGCTACCCTGAAATTGGAGGCCTTCTGACCTTCGGTATTCCTTCCTTCAAGCTTGAAAAAGGCGTGATGGAAAACCGCCGCCGTGTGTTCACTGAAATGGGCGTCGAGTTCCGCATGAACATGGAAGTAGGCAAAGATGTCCAAATGCAAGAGCTGCTTGATGAATACGATGCTGTTTTCTTGGGCGTTGGCACCTATAAATACATGCGTGCAGGTCTAGATAATGAAGATGCGCCGGGTGTGTATGACGCGCTGCCATTTTTAGTTTCGAACACCTACAAAGTCATGGATCTTGAGAGTAACCAACCCTTTATCGATATGGCAGGAAAGAAAGTCGTCGTACTGGGTGGTGGTGATACAGCAATGGACTGCGTTCGTACCTCAATTCGCCAAGGTGCCTCCAACGTAGTTTGTGCTTATCGTCGTGATGAGGCCAACATGCCGGGCTCTCGTCGCGAGGTAAAAAACGCAAAGGAAGAAGGCGTGAAGTTCATGTTCAACCTTCAGCCTTTGGGAGTTGAAGTGGATGCGTCAGGCAAAGTCTCGGGGGTCAAAGTGGTGAAAACCGCACTTGGTGAACCTGATGAAGCGGGTCGCCGACGTCCAGAGCCCGTTGAAGGCAGCGAGCACGTTCTACCAGCAGACGTTGTTATCATGGCGTTTGGTTTCCAGCCGCACAAAATGGACTGGTTAGCACCGTTTGATGTCGATTTGGATCAATGGGGTCGTATCAAAGCCCCAGCTAAGCAAGAGTTCCAGTTCCAGACCAGCAACGAAAAGATCTTCGCGGGTGGCGATGCGGTACGAGGTTCTGATCTTGTCGTAACCGCAATTGATGAAGGACGAAAAGCGGCAGAAGGCATTCTCGATTACCTCGAAGTTTAATCACTGTTAACGTCTCAAAAAGGATCCTACTATTGGATCCTTTTTTCTTTTATTACATATAATTAAATTCCTATGATAAGGGATAAAACCAATGAAAAAAGCCGCTCTCCTTTCCATTACTTTGCTCGGCTTAACCGCTTGTAGCCAAGGAGTCACAACCATGACGGATCGTTCTCAATCACCTTGTGGTGACAAACCAAACTGCGTCTCCACCCAAGACACGCGAGAAAAATACAACCTAACGCCATTCATCTTAGTGGATTCAGCGAACATCGACGCTATTGAGCAAGTTGCGCTTGAACTGCCAGGCGCGAAAACCGCGGTGAAAGAAAGCAACTACCTTCGTATCGAGTGCACATCTAAAATCATGCGCTTCGTGGATGACCTCGAACTAAAAATAGCAGGAGACCAACTGATTGTGCGCTCGGAATCTCGTGTGGGCTACTCTGATTTTGGCGTAAACAGAAAGCGCGCCGATCAATTACGAGAAAAGCTCACTCAAGCTAAGCTCATCAAATAGAAAACTGCCAACGGGGAGTGCTATACTCTCGGCCAACTAAAATATTTACCTAAAGAGAGTGTTATGAAAGTTGGTATCATCGGTGCGATGGAACAAGAAGTGACCATCCTGAAGCAAGCAATTACAAACTGCAAAACTGTAAATAAAGCAGGTTGTACGTTTTTCTCTGGTCAAATTAACGATGTTGAAGTCGTCGTACTACAATCGGGCATCGGTAAAGTTGCAGCGGCAGTGGGCACGACAATCCTTCTTGATGAATACCAACCAGACGTTGTGATTAACACAGGCTCTGCTGGCGGTTTCGATTCAAGCTTAAACCTTGGCGATGTAGTTATCTCTACAGAAGTTCGTCATCACGATGCAGACGTAACCGCTTTTGGTTATGAGATTGGCCAAATGGCCGGTCAACCAGCTGCATTCAAAGCGGATGACAAGCTAATGGACTTAGCCGAAAAAGCCCTAGCACAAATGGAAAACACTCATGCGGTTCGCGGCCTAATTTGTACTGGCGATGCGTTTGTTTGTACTGCTGAGCGTCAAGAGTTTATTCGTAAACACTTCCCGTCAGTTATCGCTGTAGAAATGGAAGCATCTGCTATCGCTCAAACTTGTCACCAATTCAACACACCGTTTGTTGTTGTGCGTGCAATCTCTGATGTCGCTGATAAAGAATCACCAATGAGCTTTGATGAGTTCCTGCCTCTAGCAGCAAAAAGCTCTTCCGAAATGGTATTCAAAATGCTGGAACTCATTAAGTAAACGACTCATTCATGGAAGAAGTTTTTCAGTCATTTTATGCCAACGGTGCGCTCCTCATTATGTGGGGTGCACTGATCTTGCACCTTTTAGTGCCAATCCCCCATTCAGCGCACCCCATCACTTTATGGCGAAAGCTAGCAGAGCAGCTAGCTAACAAAGTGAACAATAATCACAATTACTCACAGAGTGTAATCTCAGGCAGTCTTGCATTAGGCTTGATGCTGTTTCCTTGCTTGATATTACTGATTGCAGTAAAGCCATTTGTTTGGCAAATCCCTTTATATGAACTGGTTCTATTGATCCTTGCGCTAGACTGGCGCAACAGCGAAACGTTAACGAAACAGCTCGTCACAAGTATCTCTTCGGAAGACAAAGCCCAATGTCGAGCATTACTGCAACCATATCTTAATCGCGATACTGGTAGCCTCTCGCTCGTTGGCATAGGTAAAGCTGGCTCAGAAACCCTGATTATGGCATACAGCCGCAACGTGATCGGTGTGCTATTTTGGTACGCACTAACAGGTGGTATTGGTGCGTTAATGTATCGACTCACAACAGAATTAGCGCGAGTGTGGTCCCCTAGCCGACGCCAATATTTGCCCTTTGGTAAACCTGTGGTTCAACTGGTTGCTACTCTGGATATTATTCCACTTCGTCTCTTTGCCATACTTTTAGCTGCCGGAAAGAATACAAGTAATGTGCTCTCTGGAATACAACAGCAAGCGAAGTCTTGGCCCTTACCAGGACCTAGTTGGGTGTTATGTACTATCGGACACAAACTACAACTGTCTTTATGCGGCCCTGCTATCTATCAAGGTGTGCGTGCAGAGCGCGCAAAAATCGGTGGGCGCATTGCGCCATCGGCTATTCACCTTTCACAAATACATACGCTGCTCGTTTGGCGCGTCCTGGCTTGGATCGCAATCCAAAGTTTGCTTTTAGGAATAATTTATCAAGGATTATGATGAATAAATTATGCTTCGCATTAACGCTGTTTGTTTCGACAGCGACCGTCGCTCAACCCGCTCAACGCATTATAAGTTTAGCTCCACATGCCACCGAAATTGCCTTTGCTGCAGGGCTAGGAGACCAGCTTGTTGCTGTCAGCGAAATGAGCGATTATCCAGAACAGGCAAAGCAGCTAGAAAGAGTCTCAAATTATCAAGGAATTAAATTAGAGCGCATTATTGCTCTTCAACCGGACTTAGTGATTGCTTGGCCAGCCGGAAACCCCGCTAAAGAGTTGGAGAAAATTAAACAGTTCGGTATTCCTATCTATTACTCCACTACAGGTTCATTAGAAGATATCGCCAATAATATCGAGCAACTCAGCCAATACAGCGAAACTCCACAAGTAGGAAAAAAGGCCGCTGAAGATTTTAGAACGCAGCTGAGTACACTAAAAGAACAGTACAACACGAACGAGAAAGTTCGTTACTTTTATCAGTTGAGTGAAAAGCCTATCATCACTGTCGCTGGAAAGAACTGGCCAAGTGAAGTCTTTACTTTTTGCGGTGGTGAGAACATTTTCGCCGCATCCAGCGCGCCTTATCCTCAAGTTAGCATCGAGCAAGTCATTACTCGCCAGCCAGAGGTTATTTTTACTTCTCGTCACGCAATGAGTAACGATGGTATGTGGGCTGAGTGGAGTAATGAGCTTCTTGCCCTTAAAAACAAACACATCTGGTCCCTAAACTCTGATTGGATTAACCGTCCGACACCACGCACATTGAACGCGATCAAGGAAGTGTGTGAGCACTTTAAAAGCGTTCGTCAAAAACGCTAACGATTTCGTGGCAAATACCGTACAATTTCCGACCATTTTTTCTCACACTATTTAAAGGTACTAAGTAACATGGACTCCATGCTGCTTTATATGATCGATTTGTTCGGTACCGCTGTTTTCGCTATCTCTGGCGTATTACTGGCTGGCCGTTTAAAAATGGATCCATTCGGCGTTATCGTACTCGGCAGTGTGACTGCTATAGGTGGCGGAACAATCCGAGACATGGCGCTTGGTGCCACTCCCGTATTTTGGATAACAGATACGACTTACTTATGGGTGATATTTGTTACGTGTCTACTAACCATGCTTGTTATTCGAAGACCCAAGCGACTCTCATGGTGGGTATTACCCGTTTGTGATGCCATCGGTCTCGCTGTATTTGTAGGAATAGGAGTAGAAAAGGCACTCGCCTACAATGCTTCTGGGATGGTCGCGGTGATAATGGGGGTTATTACTGGCTGTGGCGGTGGCATTATACGAGACGTGCTGGCTCGCGAAGTTCCTATGGTATTAAGAAGTGAAGTCTATGCTACGGCATGTATTATTGGCGGCATCTTCCATACGATGGCGGTAAACATGGGTTATGACCACTCAACGGCTTTGCTCGCTGGTGTAATCTCAACGCTCATTATACGTCTCGGTGCGATTCGTTGGCATCTATCCCTGCCAACTTTCGCCATTAACCGTTAAACACCAACAACATCACTCATCATGGAGTCGACCAAGTGTCGGCTCCTCTCATTTATGCTCATTTGATTCGCCAATTCTTGGGCAATTCGCTAAATTATCTCAACCATTCCTAACTTTCATTAATCATTATGTTGCTTGAAGGTATTGAAACGTTACTTGTCCTCAGTAAAGAAAAAACCATGAGCCGCACGGGCAGTCAACTCTATATTAGTCAGTCTGCCGTGAGTAAACGTATTTCAAATCTAGAGAAGAAGTTAGGAAAAAAATTGATAGAGCCAAATGGTCGGCACATAAAGCTGACCTCCGATGGCCTTGCCCTCATAAACACAATAGAACCCACGTTCAATGAGTTAAGAGGTCAGATCTATGATCAACAACAAATAGAAGATACTTCTTTGATCAAGATAGACTGCTCTGAAACCTTAGTCGCTGGATACCTCAGCATGATCATGGCAGAACACTTTGCCCATGATCAGTACATACGAATATCGACCAATCATACGCCACGCATTATTGAGAATGTGAAATCAGGCAAAGCAACATTGGGATTTTGCGCTGGCTATCTACCACCTCATCATGGATTAATGAGCCTTCACCTCGCCGATGAACCTTTCTCAATTGTCAGCCGACATTCACTTTCACAACTACCTAAAGCTATTTTGACCAATGACCTAACTAACCCTGCCAACACATATCAACAAGCTATTTTATCCAAACACGGAATCGAACCTTTGATGGAAATGGATTCGTATACTGCGGCAGCACAACTGGCTTTGGGAGGTATGGCTCCTGCTTTAATCCCTAAATCTATCCTAACGACACTTAATATCACATCTAAGTTCTGCTATGACTTTGAAGAGCTAGATCAGTTAGTTCGACCAATACATATCTGCTTACGTCACAGCACATATCGTAGCGAACGAGTTAAAGCACTGACAGAATCCATTGCAGATGTTGTTGCCAAAGAAGTTTCGTTGCCATAAGCATCGACATTACTATAACAAGAGGACGAATCCATTTTTGCCCTTTACTTACCACGACCTTCGCCCCTAACTGAGCACCAAGAAAACCGCCAACAGCCATAGTTAAGCCAAGCTTCCACACTGGCAACCCAGCTAAGATAAAAAAGAGTAGTGCCGCTATGTTTGACGTGAAATTGAGGATTTTGGTTCTAGCTGTGGCTTCGACCAAAGAAAAGTGACCTAGTGCAACAAAACAAACAGTAAAAATAGATCCAGTCCCAGGGCCAAAAAAGCCATCATAGAAGCCAATCCCGCCACCAATGCATAGCGCAAACATCGCTTCAGATAACTTTGGTTCTCCATCGATTTTTCTCGTACTTGGCGCGAGTAAAAAATAGAGGGAAATGGCTATCAAAAGAACAGGGATCAAACTGGTGAGTACGCTAGCATCAATAAACTGCACAGCCTCGGCACCGATCGCTGCACCAATAAAAGTACAGAGTATCGCGAAACGCATTTCCTTTAGGCTGACAATACCGTTACGCACGAAATACCAGCTAGCAGAGAAACTGCCAAACGAACTTTGTAACTTATTGGTTGCTAGAGCTTGAGTCGGACTCAACCCCGCAGCCAAAAGCGCAGGGAGCGTAATGAGCCCTCCCCCACCAGCCATCGCATCAATAAAGCCTGCGGCAGTCGCAACCAAAAATAAGGCCAACAAAATCTCAACCGTGATTTCCACTACACTTCCTTTTTGAAGAGGTATCAAAGAGGAAGAAACGGTAGCACTTATTCACAAAACTACCAATGGAAAGTCAAGACACCAATCTATTCCTAATTTTCATAGAATTAATGCTTAAACTTGACTCCAAACTTTTATATAAAATTTAGTTGTCAGAAAGAATTGAATCACTGTCACAAATCTATTCCTGATAATGAGATCAAACGCTTACCTTTAAATATAAAACTAGACGAATATGAAAGTTCTGTTCAGCATGTAGAGTTTACATTGTCAGCTCTCAAGGCCCGATATCTGAGGAAAATACATGACTAGCAACTACCCTTTATCACGACATCAATCCTCAAAAAATAGTGGTAGTATAAGCACCTACCCACTTTATAAATCAAATCATCAACATCGAAATCAAGAAACCATTATCTTATCTATCGAGAGCTTCGATATCGTTGTCAAGAACAATGTAAAAGATAAAGCGAAATTAGAACGTTGGGAAAAGATAAAGGGAATGTTTGAAAATACAGCAAACTATTATGCTACAGGACAGGACTTAGTTTTTATAACCAACTTATCAAACTATTTGTACGGAAATAATAGCTCTGTTATCGTTAAAAATTATTCTGGAGCTCCACATATCATACTCACAGGCTCCCCTGCTATGCACTCAAAGCTTTCTGGATTAGGAAAATTTCTTCCCACTCCAACTGTGGCAAAGTTCGCTGTTGGACCAGAAGGGGCATTACAATCCATTAGAAGTGGGGGCATAATAACAATTATCTTAATATCCACATACAGAGTGATTGACTTTTTCCTCAATGACCGTCAAACCTTAGCCAAACTATTTGGTACTTTAGCTAGTGATATAATCACTATCGGGTTATCGTCAGCTGCAGCAGCTATATTTGTAAACTTTGCCGCAGCAGTGGGTGGCAGTGTTGTAACTTTAAGTGCTGGCCCATTATTAGGGGCTATTTTGATAAGCTCGGCTGTAGGTCTTTTATTGAATAGAGAAAATGATAAACGAGGTTTAACACAGAAGTTAATAGCCTCTATAGATATTTACTTAAAGCAAAGAGATATAGAAGCAAAGAGAAGAGCAAAAGAAGAATATAATGAGATTCAACGTAAAACTCAAAGCATGATTTTCTCGCAAGAAATACAGCGAGGTTTGTTACGATGAAAAAAGGGAGTTACGACCGAACGCAAGTGTTTTTTTATTTAATAATTTTATTAGCATCAGCAATATCACTGTTAATATATGGTTTTGATGGATTGTCAGACTTTTATCTTAACATCTATAATAATGAAAGTTATTCATCTTTTGATCAGGCTGATATTTTGATTATAGGCTCTAGTTTGATCTTATTTGAATGCTCTAGAATGTCCGTAAAAACATTAAAATCAAATAATTTCCTAACTAAAAGTGAGTTTAAAAGCTCTAGTAAGATATTCCTAACTATATCGGTAACTAGTTTTTTTCTTCTTTATCCCTCGCTACTAGCAGCAGATGTTTTTGCAAAAAGTAACGGATACTCTCTTGATACTGAAGAATCAACTTATAACTTAGTCTTAGAAAAAAGAACATATCGAAGCACTCCATAGTTAGTATGTCTTTAAGCTCGACACTGCTTATTTTAACTTTTTCTAATTACCTATCTGCTTAAAGAGTTATGGTCGGCTTAATACCTCAGTCCTACAGCATTAATTTTGTTGCAGCAAGTGGTAGTTCTATTGCTTCATCTTTGGGCACATTGCTTGCCATCATTAGCTTAATGATCTTCAAAAGCGAAGCATACCAATCGTTCCTAGCACACTTTAATGCTCTTCATTTTAGAAAAACCTCGATATAAAAAAGCCCGCTCAAATGAGCGGGCAATGAGGTTGTCATGTAAGCCCTGATTAATGAGCTTACTGATTTTTATCTGTTACGCGTCTAGACTCGCTTTCACTTTAGCGTGTAACTCTTGAACCGAAGTTACTGACGCTTTTGCGTCTGCAGTATGAGACATACATGTAGCGAACGCTGCATTCAGTGTCGTTGTGTAGTTCACTTTTTCTGCCAGTGCACCACGGCGTAGAACTTTCGAATCTTCAATCGCTTGACGACCAGCAGCCGTGTTTACGATATAGGTGTATTCGTTGTTCTTGATGCGGTCAAGAATGTGTGGACGACCTTCGTGTACTTTGTTTACCAAACGTGGGTTAATACCCGCTTCGCCCAGAATTACAGCAGTACCGTGTGTCGCATCCAACTGGTAACCCAGTTTCACTAACTTAGAAGCTAGGTCAACAACACGCTCTTTATCACCTTCACGTACAGACAGTAGCGCACGACCACCTTCAGGATAAACCGCACCACAACCTAGCTCTGCTTTCGCGTAAGCTTCTGCGAACGTTGCACCCACACCCATTACTTCACCTGTTGAGCGCATTTCAGGGCCCAATAGAGGGTCAACACCAGGGAATTTGTTGAACGGCAGAACCACTTCTTTCACTGAGTAGTAAGGAGGGATAATCTCTTTAGTAAAGCCTTGTGACTCTAGAGATTGACCCGCCATTACACGTGCAGCGATTTTCGCTAGAGGAGCGCCTGTCGCTTTCGATACGAATGGTACCGTACGAGCAGCACGAGGGTTCACTTCAATTAGATAAACGTCGTTGTCTTTCACAGCAAACTGCGTGTTCATCAAACCGCGTACACCGAGTTCGAATGCTAACTTCTCAACTTGCTCACGCATCTTGTCTTGAATTTCCTGACTTAGCGTGTATGCAGGCAGTGAACATGCAGAGTCACCAGAGTGAACACCCGCTTGTTCGATGTGCTCCATGATACCGCCGATAACGACGCGTTCACCGTCACAGATAGCATCAATATCAACTTCGGTTGCATCATCCAAGAAACGGTCTAGCAGAACTGGAGACTCGTTCGATACGCTTACTGCTTCGTTGAAGTAGCGACGCAGGTCTTGCTCATCGTATACGATTTCCATCGCACGACCACCGAGTACATAAGATGGACGAACAACTAATGGGAAGCCAATTTCTTTCGATTTCTCAACCGCTTGCTCCATCGTTGTTACTGTCGCGTTTTCTGGCTGAAGTAGACCTAAACGGTCAACAGCGGCTTGGAAGCGTTCACGGTCTTCCGCACGGTCGATAGCATCTGGGCTAGTACCAATGATTGGCACACCAGCCGCTTCTAGAGCACGAGCCAGTTTAAGTGGCGTTTGACCACCGTACTGAACAATCACACCTTTTGGTTTTTCAACGCGAGCGATAGACAGTACATCTTCCAGAGTTACTGGTTCGAAGTACAGACGATCAGACGTATCGTAGTCAGTAGATACCGTTTCTGGGTTACAGTTAACCATAATGGTTTCGTAACCGTCTTCACGCAGCGCAAGTGATGCATGGACACAACAGTAATCGAATTCGATACCTTGGCCGATACGGTTTGGACCGCCACCAAGAACCATGATCTTATCTTTGTCTGTTGGGTTTGCTTCACATTCTTCATCGTAAGATGAGTACATGTAAGCCGTGTCAGAAGAAAACTCTGCTGCACATGTATCCACACGTTTGTAAACCGGATGAATATCAAACTGCTCACGAGCACGGCGAATTTCACTTTCAGCGACACCAAGCAATTTAGACAAGCGAGCATCAGAGAAGCCTTTGCGTTTCATCTGACGAAGCACTTCTTTGGTCAAACCTGCGTAGCCGCCCGCCTTGACTTGTTCTTCGAGTTTTACAATTTCTTCGATTTGAACCAAGAACCAGCGGTCGATTTGAGTCAAGTTGAACACTCCGTCGACTGACATACCCGCTCGGAATGCATCGGCGATGTACCAGATACGCTCTGCACCTGCTTCTTTAAGTTCGTGACGAATCTTAGTCAGTGCATCTGGTGCTTCCAGATCGACCATCTCATCAAAACCAGTTGCGCCAACTTCTAGGCCACGCAGTGCTTTGTGAAGAGATTCTTGTTGGTTACGACCAATCGCCATTACCTCACCAACCGATTTCATCTGAGTTGTCAGACGATCGTTTGCACCAGCAAATTTCTCGAAGTTAAAGCGAGGGATCTTAGTTACGACGTAGTCGATAGTTGGTTCAAATGACGCAGGTGTTGCACCACCTGTGATGTCGTTTTGTAGTTCGTCTAGCGTAAAGCCAACAGCCAGTTTCGCGGCAATTTTCGCAATTGGGAAGCCTGTTGCTTTTGATGCTAGCGCAGAAGAGCGAGATACACGCGGGTTCATCTCGATGATGACCATACGACCATCTTTCGGGTTGATACCAAACTGTACGTTTGAACCACCTGTTTCAACACCAATCTCACGTAGAACGGCTAGCGATGCATTACGCATAAGCTGGTATTCTTTGTCAGTCAGTGTTTGTGCTGGAGCCACTGTGATTGAGTCGCCCGTATGGATGCCCATTGGGTCAAAGTTCTCGATTGAACATACGATGATACAGTTGTCCGCTTTGTCACGAACGACTTCCATTTCGTACTCTTTCCAACCGATTAGCGACTCATCGATAAGAAGTTCGTTGGTCGGAGATAAGTCCAGACCACGACGACAGATTTCTTCGAACTCTTCTTTGTTGTACGCGATACCACCACCAGTGCCACCCATGGTGAACGATGGACGGATGATACAAGGGAAGCCAACCATATCTAAAACTTTGTAAGCTTCTTCCATGCTCTTCGCTGTATCTGCGCGAGGACACTCAAGGCCGATAGACTTCATCGCTTTATCAAAACGAGAACGGTCTTCCGCTTTGTCGATTGCATCAGCCGTTGCACCAATCATCTCTACGCCAAACTCTGCGAGAACGCCGTGCTTCTCTAAATCTAACGCACAGTTAAGTGCTGTCTGACCACCCATAGTTGGCAGAACTGCATCAGGACGTTCTTTCTCGATGATCTTGCGTACAACTTCCCACTGAATCGGCTCGATGTAAGTCGCATCTGCCATCTCTGGGTCAGTCATAATCGTTGCTGGATTAGAGTTAACTAGGATAACTCGGTAGCCTTCTTCGCGAAGAGCTTTACACGCTTGTGCGCCAGAGTAGTCAAACTCACATGCCTGACCGATAACAATCGGACCAGCACCAAGAATTAGAATACTTTGAATGTCAGTACGTTTTGGCATTATCTACTACTCCGAATTAAGCGCTGTGTTTTTTGATTAGTTCGATAAAGTGGTCAAATAGCGGTGCCGCGTCGTGTGGACCAGGGCTCGCTTCTGGGTGACCTTGGAAGCTAAATGCTGGCTTGTCTGTGCGGTGGATACCTTGCAAAGAGCCATCAAATAGCGATACGTGAGTAGCACGTAAGTTTTCCGGTAATGTTGCTTCATCTGCCGCAAAGCCGTGGTTTTGCGAGGTAATCATCACAACGTTACGCTCTAAATCTTTTACTGGGTGGTTTGCACCGTGGTGACCAAACTTCATTTTCACCGTTTGCGCACCTGATGCTAGCGCCAGAATTTGGTGACCTAGACAAATACCAAAAATTGGCAAGCCTTTTTCTAGGAACACTTTGGTTGCTTCAATCGCGTAAGTACATGGTTCTGGGTCACCAGGGCCGTTCGATAAGAATACGCCATCTGGATTTAGTGCCAGAACTTCTTCCGCTGACGTTTCTGCAGGTACAACCGTTAAGCGGCAGCCGCGGTCAACCAACATTCGTAAGATGTTGCGTTTTGCGCCGAAGTCGTAAGCGACAACGTGGTATGGCAGCTCGCTGTCATCTTTCGCCTCTGGAAGTCCACCTTCAAGCGTCCACGAACCTTGCTTCCATTGATACGCTTCTTTTGTTGTAACTTCTTTCGCAAGGTCCATTCCTTTTAAGCCTGGGAATTCTTTTGCTTTCGCTAGTGCCAAAGCTTCGTCTAGGCTGTTGCCCGCAACAATACAGCCGTTTTGAGCACCTTTTTCACGCAGGATACGAGTGAGCTTACGAGTATCGATATCAGCGATGCCAACGATATTTTGCGACTTAAGATAATCAGAGAGGGATTGTTCGTTACGGAAGTTAGAAGCGATTAGAGGAAGATCGCGAATCACAAGGCCTTGTGCATGAATGGAAGAGGATTCTTCATCTTCGGAAGTGGTTCCGGTATTGCCAATGTGAGGATAAGTGAGAGTGACGATTTGCTGAGAATAGGAAGGATCAGTGAGGATTTCTTGATACCCCGTCATCGAGGTATTAAAAACGACTTCACCAACGGAAAGACCATCTGCCCCTATGGACACTCCGCGGAACACTGTCCCATCTTCTAGGACCAACAGTGCTAATTTACCCAAGACAACCTCCAGAATAAAAATGCAAAAAAAATAAATCAAACTGCAAACATGCCTTCCTTTACCTATAAAATCTACATAAATAGGTATTTCAGACAAATTGGCGGTATTCTAAAGTTGGACTCGAAACCTGTCAACCTACAATCAAAAATAAATGATTAATTTCTAGCGAGTAAGGTCATTTTGAATCAGTAAGGCCCAAAAAGATAACTTTTACATGCTATTACATAGAGAGGCATAGAGGTTTAATGAATTTTACAAATTTGAACTTTTTAGAGATCACAAAAAAGTATGAGTTTTTCACGCAAACGTTCACCCAACAGAAAAGACATTAGTTTTTAGACATCAAAACTAAAAATACCCACAAAACAACCAAAACAACAACAAAAGTAAGCACCAAAATACTTTCTGTTAGAATCATTTCATTTACAAATAATTCTATAGATATAAAAAAGCCGGCTACCGCCGGCGAATAATTATGTATTTAGAGTTCATTCAATCCCAAAACATCTGTCATGGTATAAAAGCCCGCTGGTTTGGCACTCAACCAAACAGCGGCCTTGACGGCGCCATTAGCAAACGTCATACGATCGGTCGCTTTGTGCGTTATCTCCACTCGTTCCCCGATATCAGCAAACATGGCTGTGTGCTCACCGACAATATCGCCAGCGCGAATTGTAGCAAAGCCGATCTCATCTTTAGTACGTTCACCTGTGATACCTTCTCGCGCATAGACAGCTACATCATTCAGCTTGTTGCCCATCGCACCAGCAATGGCTTCGCCCATCCCGATAGCGGTACCAGAAGGAGCATCAACTTTATGACGATGATGTGCTTCGACAATCTCAACATCACAGTAGTCGCCCATCACTTTGGCTGCTTTCTCAAGAAGCTTAAATACTAGGTTCACACCAACAGAGTAGTTAGGAGCCATGACAACAGGCACTTGCTTAGCGGCTTCGTCAATCAGTTCACGCTCTGCATCACTGAAACCAGTCGTCCCAATCACAATACTCTTTCCATGCTTCTTACACAGTTCAAGATTCGCCAACGTACTTACTGGGGCAGTAAAATCGATGATTACATCAAAATTATCGACGTCTTTAGCAAGATCATCCGTTAAGAACACATCGAATTTGCCTTCACCACAAAGTTCACCGATATCGACACCGACAAGTGAGGACTCAGGTCGTTCTGATCCCGCGCTCACTGTCGCCTCTGGGTTAAGGTGTGAAGCTTTAACCAAATTACGGCCCATTCGGCCTGCTGCTCCTGCGATTGCAATACGAACCATTGCGCTTTCTCTCCTTCTCTGGATAACGAGGTTTGCTCTCGTTCTCTCGTTTCGCTTAATCTGTTTAAACTAACAACATACCGTGGTTACCACAAGCAAGTTCATCAGGCTTAAGCGAACTCTTTTACGACACGCTCCAAGATAGGCACGTTCGCTTCAGGAAAGGCATAGTTACCCAATTCTCTTATCTCAACCCAGCGACCTTCTTGACCTTCTCGGCCGTAAGGCTCATTACTGAACTTAGATACCGTAATAAAATCAAACTTAAGTGATTTGTCTGGATAGTCATATTCCAAATGCTCGAAAAGGGCTTGCTCAGTAACTTCAATTCCTACTTCTTCTTCAAGTTCTCTTGCTAGAGCATGTTCAATACTTTCTCCTGACTCGACTTTCCCGCCGGGAAACTCCCAAAACCCGCCTTTATGCTTGTCGTCTGGACGCTTTGTAATAAAAATTTTTGATTTGTCTTGGTTAAAAATAATAGCCGCGACTATGTGAATTCTTTTCATAGGGGTTCCTAACTCTCAAGCCGTTACACTTCAACGGTCTTTGAATCTCTAAAACTATCCGATGCTATCAAAACTTATGAAATTCGACAGCCACAGAATTTGCTTAAAAAAAGAGCCGCCTAGGCGACTCTTTAAAAAATTATCTGACTAATACGTTAGTCGATTTTGCCGTGGCACTGTTTATACTTCTTACCACTACCACAAGGGCAAGGCTCATTGCGACCTACTTTACGTTCATCACGTACCATTGGCTGACTTGAACCTTCTTCAGATTCTTCACCTTCAGAAAGAGGGTTTTGTGCTGCTGCGTGTTGCGCTTGAGCACGACGAGCGGCCTCTTCAGCTTGCGCACGACGTTGCTCTTCCATACGTTCAACTTCTTCTTGTTGCTGAACTCGAACGCGAGATAGAACAGTAATCACATCAGTTTTCAGCGCTTCTAGTAGACCTTCAAACAGTTCAAACGATTCACGCTTGTATTCCTGTTTCGGGTTCTTCTGCGCATAGCCGCGTAAGTGAATACCCTGACGCAAGTGATCCATTGCTGCCAAGTGCTCTTTCCAAAGCGTATCCAGAGTTTGAAGCATAACCGATTTCTCGAAGTTACGAAGCACTTGCGCACCCACCACTTCCTCTTTCTCTTTGTACACTTCAACGGCTAGATTGATGATCTTCTCGCGTAGCGCCTCTTCGTAAAGCTTATCGTCTTCTTCAAGCCATTGCTTCACTGGCGCATCAAGATCGAAGTCTGCTTTCAAGCGCTCTTGCAGACCTTCAACGTCCCACATATCTTCTAGTGATTGTGGCGGGATGTACTCATCAATAACCGCGGTTAGCACATCTTCACGGTTTTGCTCGATCATACCGCTGATGTCTTCAACGTTCATCAATTCGTCGCGCAGCTCGTAGACAACCTTACGCTGATCGTTCGCCACATCATCGTATTCTAGTAGCTGCTTACGGATATCAAAGTTACGGCCTTCCACTTTGCGCTGTGCTTTTTCAATTGAGCGAGAAAGCATTTTCGATTCAATAGCTTCACCTTCTTCCATACCACTTTGAATAAGGCTCGCCATACGATCAGAAGTGAAAATACGTAACAAAGAGTCTTCCATAGATAGGTAGAAGCGCGATGAACCCGCATCACCTTGACGACCAGAACGACCACGTAGCTGGTTATCAATACGGCGAGATTCGTGGCGCTCAGTACCAATGATGTGTAGACCACCAGCATCTAGTACTTGATCATGTACCACTTTCCACTCTGCTTTAATCGCATCGATTTGTTCTTGAGTTGGGTTCTCCAAAGCTTCCACTTTTGATTGCCAACTACCGCCAAGCACAATATCCGTACCACGACCGGCCATGTTGGTCGCGATAGTTACCGCACCCGGCATACCCGCTTCAGCAACAATTTCCGCTTCCTTTTCATGGAATTTCGCATTCAATACGTTGTGTTTGATCTTCGCTTTCTTCAAGGCGTTGGAGAGTAGTTCTGATTTTTCAATCGATACGGTACCAACCAATGTTGGCTGACCTTTCGCAACGCGCTCTTTGATATCTTCAATGATTGCAGCAAACTTCTCAGCTTCGGTGCGGTACACCACATCCGGCATATCGTTACGAATCATAGGTTTGTTGGTTGGGATAACCACCGTTTCCAAGCCATAAATAGATTGGAACTCAAACGCCTCAGTATCCGCAGTACCTGTCATACCAGACAGTTTTTCGTATAAGCGGAAGTAGTTCTGGAAGGTAATCGAAGCCAAAGTTTGGTTTTCGTTTTGAATCTTAACGCCTTCTTTCGCTTCTACTGCTTGGTGAAGACCTTCAGACCAACGACGACCTGGCATTGTACGACCAGTATGTTCATCAACAATTACTACTTCACCTTCGTCAGTAACGATGTAATCAACGTTGCGCTCAAACAACACATGAGCACGCAAAGCGGCATTCACGTGATGTAACATGCTGATGTTAGTCGGAGAGTAAAGTGTGTCACCCTCTTCCATAAGACCATTTTTCACCAACAGTTCTTCAACGTACTCTTGGCCCGTTTCTGTGAGGTATACTTGCTTTGATTTCTCATCAACAGTGTAGTGACCATCACCACGATATTCTTCAGAGTCTTCTTTGTCTTGCTTTTTAAGATGCGGGATCAAAAGGTTGATTCGGGTGTATAGCTCAGAGCTATCTTCAGCAGGACCAGAAATGATTAAAGGGGTACGAGCTTCATCAATTAGGATTGAGTCCACCTCATCGACAACTGCAAAGAAGCGTTCACGTTGTACGCGATCTTCGCTACGGAAAGCCATATTGTCACGAAGGTAGTCAAAACCAAATTCATTGTTCGTTCCGTACAAGATGTCAGCTTGGTACGCTTCTTTTTTCTCTTGAGGAGGCATGTTTGGCACGTTTACGCCAACAGTCATACCTAAAAATTCAAATAGAGGGCGGTTTGTCTCTGCATCACGTTTAGCTAGATAATCGTTCACTGTTACAATGTGAACGCCTTTACCAGCCAGGGCATTTAGGTAAGCAGGAAGCGTTGCCGTCAGCGTTTTACCTTCACCCGTACGCATTTCAGCGATTTGACCCGCATTTAGAACCATACCGCCGATAAGCTGGACGTCGAAGTGGCGCATACCGTAGACACGCTTAGATGCTTCACGAACCGTAGCAAAAGCTTCTGGAAGTAGTTTATCAAGAGTTTCACCTTTCTCTAGGCGCTCACGGAATTCAACCGTCTTTGCTTTTAACTCTTCATCACTTAGAGCCTCGAATGTTGGCTCATAGTTATTAATTTCTTTTACAATTTTTCTAAGGCGGCGCAGTGTTCGGTCGTTGCGACTGCCAATCACTTTTGTCAGTAGCTTAGTTATCATTTTTCGTGAATCTCTCTTTATTCAGACCGTTCCCGATCTACTCATAATGCCTTCAGTCTCTGCCAGTTTGGAACTAAGAATACTGAGATAAATCATTTATCAAAGATATTGAGTTCAAACATCCATATTTCAAGGCTAAGTTTTGAAACAATGTGGCTTAGTGTAAGGATTTTTAATCGATACAACCATAAATAGACGTATTTGTTTGAAGCACTCTGAAGTTTTTACTTAAAGTGGTGACTGATTAGCCGATATTGCATACCGCAATATGTTTAATCCATCCAGAGCAAACTTTGCTTTTTACCTTGCTACATTGTAAAACTGAAGCTAAAGACGTTAATGTAAACTATACCTTGATAGAAAGCTGCTCTAGAATAGCTATATCTCAACAAAATTAGATTTTACCTATGCGTGATCACCGTCCAACCTCGACTGAAGATGTTATTGCTGAGTCACAGTTCAAGCAGATTCAAGAACATGCTGGAGAAATCTTACAGCTTAACCAAGCTTTGCAAGAGGTCTTACCCATGGGGACGGCCGATCATTGCCGAGTAGCGAATGTTCGTAACGGCCATCTATTGATCGATGTCTCTAGTGCCGCAATCAAAATGAAGATCGATTACGATCGCCTCATGATCCTAAATAAACTTCGTACTCAAGGCTTTGCCAAGCTGATGAGCGTTGAAGTGAGGATCAATCCTTCACTATATAGAAACCGCTTTCAACAAGACGACAGACCTAAGCGTCCACCACTAACAGAATCTGCAGCAAAGTCATTAATGACGATTGCCGACATGGCGCCACCTAAAATTCAAGAGCGTTTAAAACGATTAGCCGATATGGCAGAAAAGGAAGATCGTAAGTGAACGTTATTTCAATATGCTGAAAGCTTGAATGTTATTGATAAGTAGAAGATTAAAGCCAAATAGCAAAAAACCAGGCATAAGCCTGGTTTTTTATTAATTCTAATGCCAAGTATTTACGCAAGCACCATATTTGGTTCTGCGAATGCTACTGGTGAGCCGACTTCTTCTTCGAATGTAGTCCACTCCCACGCTTCCTGATCTGCAAGAACAGCACGTAACAGTTGGTTATTTAAACCGTGGCCAGATTTAAAGGCACGGAATTCACCAATGATTGGGTGGCCACACATGTAAAGGTCACCAATCGCATCCAACACTTTGTGAGTCACAAACTCATTTTCAAAGCGTAGACCTTCTTCATTAAGAATACGGTAATCATCCAAAACGATAGCATTGTCAAAACTACCACCCAAAACTAGGTTTTGAGATTGTAGATATTCGATATCACGCATAAAGCCAAACGTACGTGCTCGAGAAATCTCACGAACAAAGCCTTTTGACGAGAAATCAAACAGCAAACGTTGCTCGTCTGATTCAATCGCTGGGTGATTAAACTCAATTTCGAAGTCCATACGGAAGCCGTTAAATGGTACAAATTCTGCCCATTTATCACCATCTTCAAAACGAACTGGCTTTTTGATGCGGATGAAGCGTTTTGGCGCATTTTGCGTTTCGATACCTGCTTGTTGTAGCAAGTATACAAATGGGCTTGCACTACCATCCATGATCGGAATTTCAGGTGCGTCTACTTCGACAACAATGTTATCGATGCCCATACCAGCAAGTGCCGCATTCAAGTGCTCAACAGTTGAAATACGCACACCTTCATCGTTTACCAATGCAGTACAAAGCATGGTGTCACGAACCGAAGCTGGATCAGCTGGAAAATCTACAGGTGGATTTACATCTGTACGACGGTAAATGATACCTGTATTTGCAGCAGCCGGGCGCAGAGTAAGTGTGACTTTACGACCAGAGTGGAGACCCACACCAGTTGTTTTCACTATTTCTTTCAGAGTACGTTGTCTGATCATCTGCTTGCCTCTCAAAAATTTGCTACAAAACACGGCCGTCTGTAACGTCGACCGTGAATGCTACCATAATTTTGAGCCATGTCAAATTTATGGGTTAAAGATTAATCAGCCTGGCGACGCAAAAATGCCGGTATATCTAAATAACCACTTTCCTTTTCTTGCTTTGGAGCCGCAGAACTTTGGCTCGACGAAGCTGGAGAAGAAGGAGCAGTGTTTGTCGGCTGAGGAGTTACCTGTGGCTTCTCTTGCACTTGATTATTTTGCAAGGTCTGTGCCGGTTTTTCTTCAGCTTGCGTTGCCGCTGCTTGTTGCTGTGGTTGAGCTTGCGGCGTCGGTGCCACTTTAGCTTTACCACCCGCAACTAGCGTGATATCTGGCTTTTTCTCATTACCAATACCTGTCGCTACAACTGTTACGCGGATTTCGTCAGTCATATCAGGGTCTAGAGAAGTACCGATAACAACAGTCGCATTGTCAGAAGCGAATGCCTTCACTGTATTACCAACCGTCTCAAACTCGTCAAGACGCATATCCAGACCAGCAGTAATATTGACAAGAACACCTCGAGCGCCCGCTAGATCGATGTCTTCCAGAAGTGGGCTAGAAATTGCCATTTCAGCCGCTTCTTCAGCACGGTCTTCACCTTTGGCGATGCCGCTACCCATCATTGCGTGACCCATTTCAGACATTACAGTTCTTACGTCCGCAAAGTCGACGTTGATCATGCCAGGGCGAGTAATTAGCTCAGCAATACCTTGAACGGCATTCTTAAGAACATCGTTAGCGCTTGCAAAAGCTTCTAGTAGTGTTACACCACGACCAAGTACTTTAAGTAGCTTTTCGTTTGGAATCGTGATCAAAGAGTCAACATGCTTAGACAGCTCATCGATACCTTGCTCAGCAAATGCCAAACGCTTTTTACCTTCAAAACTAAACGGTTTAGTTACTACCGCTACTGTTAGAATGCCAAGCTCTTTAGCCACTTCAGCAATAACAGGCGCTGCACCAGTACCGGTACCGCCCCCCATACCAGCTGCGATAAAAACCATATCGGCGCCAGTCAGGGAATCTTTAATTCGATCTCTGTCTTCGAGAGCTGCGTCACGGCCAACCTGTGGATTAGCACCTGCACCCAGACCTTTAGTGATATCACCACCGATCTGAATAACATTGCCAACGCTTGTCTTACGAAGTGCTTGCGCATCAGTGTTGACGCTGATGAATTCCACACCTTCGATGGATTCACGCACCATGTGTTCAACGGCGTTACCACCGCCGCCACCAACCCCAACGACCTTGATTACTGCATCGTCAGACATTTCCATCATCGGTTCAAACATGTGTTGTCTCCGTTTATCCTGCAACTCAGGTTAAAACTCTTTTTGTATCCAGTTACGCAATTTATCGAAAAAGCCAGTTACAGATGAGCGTTTAGGTTCATTATAATCGCTATCGTCGCTAGACTGCATGTCTCTTGCGTAATGAAGTAATCCAACTGCCGTAGAATGGTACGGCTCTTTTACATAGTCAGTTAATCCGCTGACTTCGAGCGGTTTGCCGACCCTTACTTGATTGCGGAATACGCGTTCCGCACATTCTACCACTCCGTCCATTTGCGCAGCACCGCCGGTGAGTACAACTCCCGCAGCCAGATGGTGCTTGATACCCTCTTCGCGCAATTTTGCTTGTACAGAGTCGATAGTTTGGTTAACCAGTCCCATAAGCTCAGAGTAGCGTGGCTCAATCACTTCTGACAACGTTTGACGTTGCAGGCTACGTGATGGTCGTCCACCTACGCTTGGTACATTAACCGTGTCATCCTTACTGACCAGTTCACTCAAAGCACAGCCATATTTGACTTTTATTTCTTCAGCATCGCTCACTGGCGTACCAAAAGCAAAAGCAATATCACTGGTTACAGCATTTCCTGCGTACGAAAATACTTCTGTGTGACGTAACGCACCGCCAGTCCAGATGGCCACATCCATCGTGCCGGCGCCAATATCAACCACACAAACTCCAAGCTCTCTTTCATCCTCGGTGATTACTGCATTGCTAGCAGCAAGCCCAGAAAATACGAGTTGTTCTACTTTAAGGCCGCAGCGTTCTACCGCCTTAATAATGTTGCGTGCCATGTCATTATGGCATGAGATAAGGTGGACACTCACTTCCATTCTTACCCCAGATAAACCAAGCGGATTTTTGATTCCTTCTTGGTAATCAATGGTGAACTCTTGCGGGATCACATGAAGAATTCGCTGTTCATCACCGATTTTAATCGATTTTGCGGTATGGATAGCGCGATCCATGTCTTCTTGAGACACCTCTTCATCAGAAATCGTGCCCATACCTTTTTCAATTCGGCTTGCGATATGCTTACCAGACAACGAAATGAAGACTCGGCTGATCTGGCACTCTGCCATTAATTCAGCTTGATCAATTGCACGTTGTACTGATTTTACAACCGACTCCAAATCATTCACGCCACCTTTATCCATGCCGCGTGAGGGGCTACTACCTGCGCCAATAATATTAATTTGACCGTCTGGTAAAACCTCACCCACTAGAGCCGATACGGTTGCAGTGCCTATATCAAGACCAACAATAATGTTGTCATCAGCGGCCTTAGTCATCTGTACTCTCTTCTAACTCTTGTTCAGGGAACCAACCAACTGCGGCTCCTGTATCGTACCTAAGATCGATATAACTGATTCTTTGCGTGTCACTGCCAAGCTTGTTATAGAGCTTAAAAAAGCGCTCTATACGCTCAAGAAGAGACTCTTTACCGAGCTCTAATCGAATACCGTTATCAAGGATGATTTGCCAAGCTCGTCGCTCGTTTAATACCAGAGACGATATCGCTAAACCCAATTGCTGAAACTTAGGACTCAAATCACGGTAAGTCTGTAAGACTTCCGGTCCGCTATCTTTGGGTCCGTACAGCTTCACTTTTTCTTCTTGCAACAGAGCAACATCTCCATCAAAAACGAACCCGTTTTTATCTAACAGTTCGTTGCCATTCCAAATGGCTTCTGGTTGATGCTCCGTCAAAAAAACTTTTACTGTATCCGGCCACTGCTTTCGGATTGCGGCATGCGCTACCCATGGCAGAGCTTCGACACTTTGCTGTAATACATCAATATCCTGAGACATAAATGTACCGATGTGATCAATTCGACTAAATGCAGCCTGCACATCGTCAGCTTGGACATACTCCAGTTTCCCCTGAAGTACTATTTTGGAGAGAGGTAACCTTTGGTCATCCCACATCCAACTGATCGCCGCGTACAAAACAGAACTAATTAAAGTCACAACCACAACGAAAAATAACGCACCCAAGATTTTTTCTTGGCGACCACGGTTGTTGCCCGTGTTTGGTCGCTCGTCATTCAGTGCAATATTCAACAACGTCTTCGTTTCCTGACTTTTGTCGTGTACTTTTTACCCATATAATTACGCAGAGGTAAAAGTCTTGACTTTAACCTTGGGATTATACTGAGCTCTTGTAAACTATCAAACACTGATAGCAATAAATCACAATGATATTGACGCAAAATCGAGATCTGAGTCTTTATCTGTCCTTCGCTTCAACAATATGTGTCAGCCAAGCATCTTGTTTATATTCAATTTAAGACCTGCTAGCTGTTTCGCCACTTTACCAATATCACCCGCACCTTGCGTTAAGATTAGGTCGCCGTCTTGTATAACGTTAGCTAAAACTGAAGGCAATTGCTCTATTTCAGGAACAAAAATTGGATCCACCTTCCCACGACTGCGGATAGTTCGGCATAAAGCACGACCATCAGCACCTGCAATTGGCTTTTCACCAGCCGCGTAAACGTCCAACATGATGAGAACGTCTACCTGCTCAAGTACATTCGCAAAATCATCGTATAAATCACGAGTTCGGCTATAACGGTGCGGTTGGAAAATCATCACCAAACGCTTGTCTTGCCATCCGCTACGCGCAGCATTAATGGTTACGTCCACTTCTGTTGGGTGGTGACCGTAGTCATCAACAAGCATTGCATTGCCGTTACCAGTATCAAACTCGCCTAAATGATCAAAACGACGACCTGTACCTTGAGTACCAGCCATTGCTTTTAAGATTGCTTCATCACTGATGTCGTCTTCTGTCGCTACGGCAATCGCTGCTGATGCATTGAGTGCATTGTGACGACCAGGGATGTTTAATGTGATATCCAGATTCGCACGGCCTTCGCGTACCACAGTGAATTTGCCTTGCTGGCCTTCTTGATGGTAATTCTCGATACGTACGTCGGCATCCTCAGAGAAACCGTAAGTAATCACTTGGCGGCTAATACGCGGAATCAGCTCACGAATCACAGGGTCGTCGATGCACACAATCGCTTGACCATAAAACGGTAGGTTGTGAAGGAAATCGATGAAGGTTTGCTTCAAGGTTTCAAAGTCACCACCGTAAGTATCCATGTGGTCAGCTTCGATGTTTGTTACGATGCTCACCATAGGTTGCAGGTGCAAGAATGAAGCATCACTTTCGTCTGCTTCAGCAATCAAAATTCGGCTAGAACCTAGGCGCGCATTTGTACCCGCGCTCTTTACCAAACCACCGTTTACAAACGTTGGATCAAGGCCTGCTTCAGAATAAATTTGAGTGACAAGAGCGGTCGTCGTGGTTTTGCCGTGTGTACCTGCGACAGCAATACCGTGACGGAATCGCATCAATTCAGCCAACATCTCTGCACGGCGTACGATTGGGATACGTAACTCACGTGCCGCCATTACTTCTGGGTTTTCTTCGTTGATCGCCGTTGACACAACAACCACACTGGCTTTTTCTACATTGCTCGCTTGATGGCCGATAAATACGGTTGCACCTTTTGATACCAAACGCTCTGTCACTGGGTTCTCTGATAGATCAGAGCCTGTGATTTGGTAGCCTTCGTTCAACAGCACTTCTGCAATGCCGCTCATGCCCGCACCACCAATACCGATGAAGTGGATGGATTTCACGCGGCGCATCTCTGGCACCATTGCGCGAATCTGAGCTAAGTCTTGTGTATGTTGGATTGTCATCAATTCTATTCTCAATAATTCGTTAACGCTTTTCGGTCAAAGCGACAATGGCTTGTGCGACAACTCGGTCAGCATTCAATTTTGCAGCGCCACGCGCTTGCTCAGCCATTGTAAGTAAAGCTTGTCGATCCAATTGTTGGATCTGCTGAGTCAGTGACTCAACGGTTAAATCTGGTTGTTCAATCATTTTCGCCGCGCCGCAATCCACCAAGTGGTCAGCATTCAGTGCCTGCTGGCGGTCTTTATGCATAAACGGAACAAAAATAGCGCCTACACCTGCCGCTGATACTTCAGAAACGGTTAACGCTCCAGAGCGACAAACTAAAAGGTCAGCCCATGCGTAAGCTTCTGCCACGTCATCAATGAACTCCGTTACTTCTGCATTTACCACACCATTAGCTTGGTATGCTGCGTTCACCTCTTCAGCGGCGCCTTTGCCCGCTTGATGACGAATACAGTAATCATCGCCCAATTTCGCCATCACTTCTGGCAGAGTTTGGTTAAGAATGCGTGCGCCTTGGCTGCCGCCCATCACCAAAATACGAATTGGACCTTGGCGTTCTTGCATGCGCTCGATTGGCGCAGCTAATTGAGTCACGTCTTCACGAACTGGGTTACCTACCACTTCAGCATTTGGAAAAGCGCCCGGGAAAGCCTGAAAAACCTTCTTAGCGATTTTTGATAGCCATTGGTTCGTTAAACCTGCTACTGCATTTTGCTCATGCAGCACAACAGGAATGCCACTCATCCAAGCGGCAATACCGCCCGGGCCGCTAACATAACCGCCCATACCAAGCACTGCGTCTGGCTGCCAGCGTTTCATGTGAGCACGAGCCTGCATAATGGCATTGATAATTTGAAATGGTGCTGCAAGAAGACGTTTAACGCCTTGACCTCGTAACCCTTTCACTTTGATAAAGTCGATTTCAATGCCATGTTTTGGCACCAAATCCGCTTCCATTCGATCCGCCGTACCTAACCAACGGATCTCCCAACCTTGCTCTTGAAGCTGTTTTGCTACCGCCAAACCTGGGAATACGTGACCGCCAGTACCACCAGCCATCACCATCAAACGTTTATTTTGTTTCATTAGCTTGTTGTTCTGATTGTTGTTGCTCGCGTTTCAAGCGGCATTCGTAATCGATACGCAGTAATATGGACACTGCGACGGACATAATTATTAGACTAGAACCACCATAACTGATGAGTGGAAGTGTTAAACCTTTAGTTGGAACAATACCGGCGGCGGCTCCAACATTAACCAAGGTTTGAAACGCAAACCAAATACCAATTCCGAAAGCCAGATAACCTCCGAACATTTCGCCTTCTTCAAATGCACGCTTGCCGATGTAAACCGCTTTTAGCACCAAGCTAAAAATCAGCATTAAGACCAGCACTACGCCTACGAAACCAAGCTCTTCAGCAAGTACGGCAAACACAAAGTCGGTATGCGCTTCCGGTAGATATTCCAGTTTTTGAATTGAGTTACCGAGACCTTGACCGAACCATTCACCACGACCAAACGCCATCAAAGACTGAGTCAACTGATAGCCACTGCCAAATGGATCTTCCCACGGGTCAAGGAAGGAGGTTACACGTCGCATACGGTATGGCTCGACGAGAATTAAACCTACCACAGCGCCGATACCTGCCACCATCAAGGCGAGAAACTGGGTTAGTTTTGCACCTGCGATAAAAAGCATGCCAAACAGCGTGACCAGCATCACGACCACCGTCCCCAAGTCTGGCTGACCAAGTAGTAATACTGCGAAGAAGGCAAACACCATGATTGGCTTCATAAAGCCACCAAAGAACGTTTGTCGTACTTCGTCTTGCTTTCGAACTAAGTAACCAGACATGAAGATAAACAGCGATAGCTTCGCGACCTCCGCTGGCTGAAGGTTAAACAGCCCGAGGGGAATCCAACGAGACGCACCATTAACCGACTTACCCGCCAAGAGCACGATGATCAACAGTGCGAAAGAAGCCCAAAGTAAGTAATGGCTCTTCTTAAACCACTCTTGCAAAGGCACTTGCAAAATAACAGCGGAGGTCCCTAACGCCAGCACGAGAAACGTCGCATGACGAAACATAAAGTGGAACGGCTGTTCCGTTAATCGAGAGCTGATTGGAAATGATGCAGAGGTTACCATGACCAAACCAGTCAACATCAAACCCAGTGCAATCCACACTAACTGACGATCAAACATCGCCTCTGGGGCTGGATGCTTGAGCCAATTGCCAATACTGCGTTTAACGTTACCTAAACCCACGAAGTGTGTAACCTTTAATTATGCATATTTCTGAGCAAGAGCAGCGAAAGCATCACCTCTTGCCATAAAGTTGTCGAATTGATCAAAGCTAGCACATGCAGGAGACAGCATCACCATATCACCTGGTTTTAACTGCGAAGATACTTGTTGAATCACATCTTCCATAGTGTTGAAACGTATTGCAGATTCATGCAGTGGCATAAATTCATCGCCATCAGCGCCAAAGCAACACAGTTGCAAGTTAAGCGTCGCGAAGATCGGTTTTAATGGCGAGAAGTCAGCACCTTTGCCAACACCACCAACGAGTAAGTAGAGCTTGCCTGTCGATTCCAAACCAGATAGCGCAGCCATAGTGCTGGCAATATTAGTTGCTTTAGAGTCATTCACCCATTTGACGCCTTGATTATCCGCAACCACCTGGCATCGGTGTGTCAGTCCCGTGTAATTTTTAAGTGCATTCAATGCTTTGTGATAGTTTACGTCCGCAGCTTTTAATAGCGCTAAAGCAACCAGAGCGTTAGATAAGTTGTGCTTACCAACCAACTTAAGCTCATCACTTGCGACAACTCGTTGACCGTGATCGAGCAGCCAAGTACGGTTGCCATCCACCTCGAGACCAAAGTCCTGATTGTCGCTGCCAAATGTCACCAATGGCATCTCTGCGTCTGGGAAGGTTTCTTGATCATCACGGTTCACGACTGCAAGAGCAGCATGGTTAAAAATACGCAACTTAGCTTGTCGATAGTCAGACATGCCTTGATAACGATCCATATGATCTTCAGAAAGATTCAGAAACGCAGCGGCTTTGAGCTTTAAGCTTGACGTCGTTTCTAACTGGAAGCTCGAGAGTTCGAGTACATATAGGTCTGCGTCTTGTTCTAACAAATCCAGAGCAGGCACACCGATGTTACCACCAACGCCAACATCCAAACCTGCAGCCTTAGCCATCACACCTGTGAGGTCGGTTACTGTGCTCTTACCGTTTGAGCCCGTAATCGCAATCACCGGTTTCTGCACCGCCCAAGCGAATAACTCGATATCACCTACTACTGCCGTACCTTTTGCTAATACGGCTTGGATCTCTGGTGTCGCTAGCGCAATACCAGGGTTGGTCACGATAAGATCCGCGTCAGAAAGCCAGTCTGTATTCCAACCACCACTATGCAGTTGAACATCTTCCGGCAAGCGCTCTGCACCCGGAGGGTTTACGCGAGTATCAATGACTTTGACCACAAGCTGTGGCTGATTTTTTCTTAGGTGTTTAACGACAGAGAGCCCGGTAATACCGAGCCCTACGACGACAACACTATGTATGTTTTGCCAACGTTCCATATTTGATCACACTGTAAATCTTGTTCTTGGAAAGTGCGATTAACGCACTTTCAATGTCGCAAGACCAATCAGAACAAGAACCATAGAAATAATCCAGAAACGCACGATTACGCGAGGTTCTGGCCAACCTTTCAATTCGTAGTGGTGGTGAATCGGTGCCATACGAAAAATGCGCTGACCACGCAGTTTGTATGAACCCACCTGTAGAATTACCGACAGCGTTTCCATCACAAACACACCGCCCATGATCACCAACACCAACTCTTGACGAACGAGAACAGCAATAGTGCCTAACGCGCCGCCAAGCGCTAGTGAGCCGACATCACCCATGAACACTTGTGCTGGGTACGTGTTAAACCACAAGAAACCAAGGCCTGCACCGACGATTGCTGTACATACGACAACCAACTCAGAAGCATGTGGTAAGTATGGTATATGAAGGTATTCAGAGAAGTTAACGTTACCGGTCGCCCATGCAATAACCGCGAAGCCTGCTGCAACAAGAACCGTTGGCATGATTGCCAAACCGTCTAGACCATCAGTCAGGTTAACCGCGTTACTTGTACCTACAATGACAAAGTAAGTCAGAATGATATACATCAAACCAAGCTGCGGCATGATGTCTTTAAAGAATGGCACCACTAGCTGAGTTGCTGCTGTGTCTTTACCGTAAGCATACAATGCGAAAGCGACGACAAACGCGATCAACGACTGCCAGAAGTACTTCCAACGCGCAATCAAGCCATCGGTATTTTTACGTACCACTTTACGATAATCATCAACAAATCCGACCGCACCGTAGCCAAGTAAGACCGTAAGTACCGCCCATACGTAAGGGTTGGATAAGTCTGTCCATAGCAAAATCGTGATTGAGATGGCCGCTAAGATCATGATACCGCCCATTGTTGGGGTACCACGCTTACTAAAGTGAGATTCAGGACCTTCGTTACGCACTACCTGACCAATTTGCAGCATTTGCAAACGCTTGATCATGATTGGTCCCATCCATAATGACAGACCTAGAGCGGTTAATACGCTTAGGATTGCTCGAAAAGACAAGTATTCAAACAATCGGAAAAAAGACAGGTATGGCTGTAGCAGCTCGGCAAGCCAAATAATCATTAATAATACTCCTTCAAAGCAGCAGCGACTTCAAACATACGTGCACCGTTCGCTCCTTTCACCAATATCGTATGGTTTTCAGGAACGGCTTGGTCTAGATGCTGCTTGATGTATTCAATCATCTCTTGGTGCGTCTCAAAATGAATGCCTTGGCAAAGATCACTGATCACCTTGGCGTCTGCACCATATGTGAGAACATGTTCAAATTTTTGTGGGGCAGCATGTTCCCCGACTTGACGATGAAGTGCAAGACTTTCCTCGCCCAATTCCGCCATATTACCTAAAATCAGCCAGCGTTGACCTGGGAAAGCGGCCAATAAATCAACTGCCGCTTTCATGGCTGGCACGCTCGCGTTGTAGCTGTCGTCAATCAATTTTATCTTTTCGCTCAGCGCTTCAACCTCGACGCGACCTTTCACTTTGTTCAAATGTTTAAGGCCAGCACGAACCTCTTCTAATGTGGCGCCCATTTGTAACGCAATAATAGAAGCAGCGATCGCATTCGCAACGTTGTGTTGACCTATAATACCCAGAGACAGTTCAATTTCTTGTGAGCTTGCTGCGATATGTAAGTCAAAGCTTGCTTCACCTGCGGCGTTCAATACGATGTTAGAAGCGAAGAAGTCTGCATCAGTATTACTTTGTGAAAAAGTAATGACTTTCTTATCTGCTAACACTTCATCCCACTTGGCTTCACCATTGCTGTCTAGGTTAACAATCGCAATACCACCAGCTGAAAGGCCTTGGTAGATTTCACCTTTGGCTTGTTTCACGCCATCGATAGAACCAAAGCCTTCAAGGTGAGCGGCGGCTACATTGTTCACTAACGCGATATCTGGTTTTACTAACTGAGTCGTGTAAGCAATTTCACCGATATGGTTAGCACCAAGCTCAATCACGGCATAATCATCATCCTGCTGTGAGCGCAATAATGTCAACGGAACACCAATATCATTATTGAAGTTACCCGCCGTGAATAACACTTTGCCTTTCAATTGCAGGATACTCGCAACCATTTCTTTTACGGTCGTTTTACCGCAACTTCCGGTGATGGCAACGGTAGGTGTTTTGCATGCTTGATGCACCCAAGAAGCAAACTCACCCAATGCAAGCTTGGTATCCGACACCACAATTTGCGGCACATTCACATCTAAGCGTTTTTCTACGAGTAAAGCACCGGCACCTGCATCTACCGCTTGTTGGCAAAAGTTGTGCGCATCAAAGCGCTCCCCAACTAACGCGACGAATAAAGCCCCACGCTCAATCGCTCGTGTATCAGTAGAAACCGCGTCGATAAGTAGATCGTCGCCGAATCGCTCGCCACGTGTGATGTCTGCAATTTGAGATAACGTTACTTTGATCATGAGGTCAATCCTAAAAGTTGCATTGCGGACTCGCGGTCGGAGTAATGAATCGTTTCGCCATTACGAATCTGATAATCTTCATGACCCTTCCCAGCTAACAAGATAATGTCGTTTGGCGAAGCATTTTCAATGGCATAAGACAGTGCTTTGAAGCGGTCATGCTGAACAATCGCTTCAGCAGGTTTTGACAGCCCAGCTAACATGTCTTTCACAATCTGAACCGGGTCTTCGCTGCGTGGGTTATCGTCAGTCAACACCACTCTGTCGCCTAGACGCTCTGCAATTTCCGCCATCATTGGGCGCTTACCTGCATCGCGATCGCCACCGCAGCCAAAAATAGCCCACAGCTGGCCTTCACAATGAACTCGTAAAGCTTGCAGCGCTTTTTCTAAAGCATCAGGAGTATGGGCATAATCAACCACGACTTTGGCACGATCCTCAGTTTGGAATAACTCCATTCGGCCGAGTACAGGTTGCAGTTGACCTGCGGTTTCGAGTAACGCTTGTTTCTCTTTACCTAAGCTTAATAAGGTCGCAAAAGCGAGCATTAAGTTGGTTGCATTAAACTCACCAATCAATGGCGCGTGCAATTCACCTGAGCCAAATTTACCATCGAACTTAATAGTAATCCCTGACTCCGCGTAACTGACTTCCGTCGCCCAAATTGCGCTTTCAAATTCAGTGTTCGGCTTGAGCGAAACAGCGATCGCATTACTTAACTGCGACGCCCATTGATGACCTACTTCATCATCAACATTGATAATGGAACGTTCACATTGGTGTTGCGTGAACAACCCAAGCTTTGCATTGGCATACTCTTCCATCGTGCCATGATAATCTAAGTGGTCACGACTTAAGTTAGTAAACACGCCCGCCGCAAATGATAATGCTTTGACACGACCTTGCGTCAGGCCATGAGAAGATACTTCTAGCGCGGTGTATGTGGCTTGTTGATTTGCGAGAGAGGAGAGCGTTTTCTGAATTTCAACGGCATTCCCCGTTGTATTCGCAGCTTGTTGCAAGTTATTGAGGAAGCCATTTCCTGTTGTTCCCATTACCGCCGCTTTATGGTCAAGCAGTTCTAGCCATTGCGCTATTAACTGGGTAATGGTGGTTTTGCCGTTGGTGCCAGTGACACCAATCAAATCCATATTAGGGTAAGCATAGAGCTTTCCAGCAATTGCGGATAAACGTTGGTCCAACCTATCGATGTAAATGACGGGAACATCATCAATGATTTCCACCGTACCATGTGTTTTGACATCGCAGGCTTGCGCCAGGGCTGCATTTGCACCTTGCTCAATTGCAGAAGCAATGAATTTACGCCCATCCACAACATGGCCAATCACTGCTACAAACGTGGTTCCAGGTTGAACTCTTCGGCTGTCGAGCTCCAATTCAGAAACAAGAACGGACGATAAGCTAGGGCAATCCACCCAAGGGGAAAGCAGCACGTCCATACTGATGGCTTTAGTCATATTTGTTCTCCGAGCTTTGGCTCAGGTTTTCTTAATTTTGTTTGCTCAGTAAACCACAGGGCTTACTGTTGGAATTTGTTTTCGTCAGGTGCAACATTGAGTATTTGTAGCGCGCCTTTCATGATTTCAGAGAAGACAGGAGACGCTACCGAACCACCATAGTAGTCATCGCCTTGAGGCTCATTTACGATCACCACCAAAGCAATTCGCGGATCGCTAACCGGAGCAAGCCCAGCCGTGTAGGTGATGTACTCATCGCTGTACCCACCAGCAGAAGCTTTACGTGATGTACCCGTTTTCGCTCCCACTCGATAACCAGGAACTGCCGCTCTGCGAGCCGAGCCCCCTTTTTGAGTTACGGTTTCCAACATGTCTAATACTTGACGCGCATACTTCGCACTCACCACTTGGCGTGACATGTCATGATCATTGCTTTCGATAATATGAATAGGCTCGTATTTGCCAAGGTTTCCAAGCGTCGCATAAGCATGGGCTAGCTGGATTGGTGTAATCGATAGACCATAACCAAACGCAATCGTGGCGCGCTCAATTGGCGACCAACGAGTTCGTGTAGGAAAAATACCCGTCACTTCCCCAACTAGGTTTAGGCCAGAAAGCTCACCAAAACCCACTGAACTGTACAGCCCAAGAAGCGCCTCTACCGGCATTTGCATTGCTAGCTTCGTCACACCGATATTACTCGACTTTTTAAGGATCGTGGTCAAGCTCGCTTTGCCTACGCGAGAGACATCTCTGACTCGACTACCACCTAAACGTAGGACACCATTACCGGTATCTACGATGGTATCTTTATCGGCTATCCCATTTTCTAAGGCGGCTAAAATAACGAAAGGCTTAATGGTCGAACCGGGCTCCATTGAGTCCGTGATCACTCGGTTACGCATTTGATAGCTTTGCCAATCGCTACGATTGTTAGGGTTGTAAGAAGGAGCATTAACCATGGCCAATACGGCGCCCGTTTTTACATCCAACATGACAACGGAACCTGAAGTGGCGCGGTGGTCCGCAACGGCTTGCTTAATCGCACGATACGCAATCGCCTGTAGGCGCTGATCGATGGTTAACTGAAGTGATTTACCTTCTTGCTTGTCTTGCCAAGCAATGTTTTCCACAACACGACCATAACGGTCTTTACGAATAGTTTTCTTACCCGCCGCGCCAGTGAGCCACTCATCGTAGCTACGCTCCACACCTTCTAGGCCATGCCCGTCAATGCCTGTCACACCGACTAAGTGAGCACTGACCTCACCTGCAGGATAATAACGACGAGATTCCGACTTAAGGCCAACACCTGGCAGCTTTAGCTCACGAATATAGTTCGCCATGGCCGGACTGACCTGGCGCTGCAAGTAGATAAAGCGGCGTTTTTCATTGCGCTTGATTTTGTCTATTAACCCTTGTCGGTCAATACCAAGAACATCCGCTAATGCATGCCAACTTTTGGTCTGGCTTAACGCGTTTTCTTTAAATATCGTGGCAGGATCTGCCCAAACCGCCTCAACCGGTACACTGACAGCAAGCGGCTCACCATTTCGATCCGAAATAATACCGCGAGCAGAAGGAATGGATTTAACACGAACCGAACGTAGGTCACCTTGTTTAATCAGGTTATCTGGCTCAATGATTTGGATGTAGGCTACGCGTGCCACCAAAAGGGCAAATGCACAAAAAACAAAAAACAGTAATAGATGGAAGCGCCAACGAATCAAGAAAGATTCTTCGACCGCCACTTTCACTGCTTTGTTATCGTTTTTCTTTTCCCCCGTAGCCGCTTTCTCTTTTGCTACAGGTTTACGCTTATTGGCTTGTTTCGTGTTGGATTTTTTTCTAATCATTTGAGCGTGACAACCACTTCTTTATCGCCATCAGGTCGTTTCATTTCAAGTTCTTTTTTGGCAAGGTCTTGAACACGACTGTGTTCCGCGAGGGCAGTTTCTTCCAACATTAAGTTACGCCATTCGCTATCTAATCGTTCTCGTTCAACCAACGTATGGTCTTTCTCGGTGATCGCTTGACGCGCATGGTGGGTAGCAAATACCACTCCCATTGCCGATGCCACGATCAATAGCAACAACAGTAATGGCCAGCGACCAACAGTGAGGAGATCTGTTGCAATCAACTTAGCAAGATTAGGAGTGGATTTCGTCATAATAATTAAAGCTTTTCCGCAATTCTTAACACAGAGCTGCGCGAGCGAGGGTTCATTTCAATTTCTTGTTTGCTTGGCTTAATCGCTTTGCTCACCGCTTTCATATTCGCACTACCAAGAGCACGAATTTGCTCTTCCGTCATTGGAATACCGTGTGGCACTTCAGGCCCTTTGCTCTCTTTACGGATAAAACGTTTGACCATACGGTCTTCCAGAGAGTGGAAGCTAATCACAGATAAACGGCCTTCAGGAGCCAGAATGCTCGCCGCGCCTTTAAGTGCCGTATCAATTTCTTCTAACTCACTGTTGATGTAAATACGAAAAGCCTGGAAAGCACGAGTCGCAGGGTGTTTTTTCTCTTTAAAACTTTTCGGTGCGGCATCTGAAATCAATTTTGCCAGCTGACCAGTGCGAACCATTGGCTCATTTTCTTCGTCTTCACGGTAGGCAACAATCGCTTTTGCAATACGGCGCGCATGTTTATCTTCCCCAAACTCGCGAATGACCCAAGTGATATCATCGAGGTCTGCTTCCATCAACCATTGAGATACTGGAACACCTGATGTCGGGTCCATACGCATATCTAGCGGACCGTCTTTCATAAAGCTAAAGCCACGCTCTGCGTCGTCTAACTGAGGAGAAGAAACGCCTAAATCCAGCAGAACACCATCCACTTTTCCAACTAGTCCATACTCTTCAGCATACTCAGCAATACCAGAAAATGGACCATGAATAATGGTGAAGCGAGGGTCATTGATTTTGCCTGCCTCAGCGATCGCTTGAGGGTCACGGTCGATACTGTACAGTCGGCCATTTTCACCGAGTTTAGATAGAATTATCCGGCTGTGACCGCCACGGCCAAATGTTCCATCAATATAGACGCCGTCTGGTTTGATAGCTAAGCCATCAATGGATTCATTTAATAACACGGAAATATGTTGGAAGGTTTCGGTCATAGCTTTCTCGTTGAATGATCTTGAAGCGATTCTTTAGTGTACTGATTTCCTACATCATCGCCACCACAAGTCTAAAGTTAGACGTGATTTACGCCAAGTTTATTGGTAATGACATAGTTTGCGTCAATTAAATGCAAAAAACCCATCACTACCGAAGTAGAGATGGGTCTCGAATAGGTGGAGCCGACACATAAGCCGGGTTCTGTTCCGCTTGCGCGGCGGTAGCCATTCGTCTAGGCCAGCAATCACTCACTGGCTCGAGCAACCTACCCGCCTCCTTACGCGAGCAACGCAATGTGGAGGCCTATTTGGTCTTGCTTCAGGTGGAGTTTACCCTGCTACGAACTATTGCTAGTCGTCCGGTGCGCTCTTACCGCACCCTTTCACCCTTACCTGTACCCTTACGGGCCATCGGCGGTCTTCTCTCTGCTGCACTTGTCGTAGGCTTGCGCCCCCCAGGCGTTACCTGGCACCTTGCTCTATGAAGCCCGGACTTTCCTCCCCTTTGTCAGTCTCCCGAAGGACGTCAACGTCAGTCTCCCAAAGGGACTTCGACGTCAGTCTCCCGAAGGACATCAACAAAGCAGCGACTACCCAGTCAGCTCCGAGGGCGGATTGTATAGAGTTCTAACTTCAGAGTCTAGTTAGATCACAGATATGATGAAATGAATGCACTAAGTGATGACTTTTTAGTCAAGGTGCCAAAAATAGATAATAAAAAGGCCGATGCCTAAACATCAGCCCTCATTGACCATTTATCTCGCTAGCGGCACTTAGTCTAAGTTTTCTAAGCCCCATTTATATAACGCATTCTTCTTCAAGTTATGTATTTCTGCCACCAAAGCAGCTGCTTTTTTCAAAGGCAGCTCTTTGGTCAAAATGCCTAACGTGCGTAAAGCATCTTCAGGTAGTGAGTCGTCTGTTGTTTCACGATGGCCATGTACCAACAATACCATTTCACCACGCTGTTGGTTATCGTCACTTTTCACCCATTCAATCAGCTCACCTAACGGCATGCCTTGAATGGTTTCAAAGGTTTTTGTTAGCTCTCTTGCCAACACAACTTCTCTATCTGGGCCAAGAACGTCTAACATGTCTTGTAGAGAGTCTAAAATACGGTGCGGTGACTCGTAAAAAATACACGTACGCTCTACCGAAGCAATCTCTAGGAATTTATCCTTACGACCTTTGCTTTTCGGTGGTAAAAAACCTTCGAAGCTAAAGCGATCCGATGGCAAGCCAGAGGCACTTAACGCCGTAATGACCGCACAAGCACCTGGAAGAGGCACAACTCTAACGCCCGCTTGACGACATTTTGTCACCAAATGGTATCCTGGGTCGCTGATAAGTGGCGTACCAGCGTCAGAAACTAATGCGATAGACTGACCGGAAAGCAGCTTTTCTACCAAAACTTGTGCTTTTTGCTGCTCATTGTGGTCATGTAGAGCAAAAGTTTTGGTTTGAATATTGAAGTGAGACAGTAATTTGCCCGTATGTCGAGTATCCTCAGCGGCAATGATGTCCACAGTCGACAGAATTTCGATAGCACGTTGGGTGATATCCGCTAAATTTCCGATTGGAGTCGGTACGATATAGAGAGTTGGCCCCTCATTCGGCAACTTATTTTTATCTGTCATTTGTTTACCATCACTTCAACGATTAATATAGAGACAATTTTGTACAAAATTATAGAGAACTCACGGCAATGATTAACCATAAGAGACTCAGTGTACCACGCATACTTACTCCTGTTGCACTAGCAATTACGCTCGCCGCCTGTTCTTCAGGTCCAAGACAGCCTGATGGCGTTGATGTAACACTTGAGCCTACTCAGTCTGTTCAGAACTATATGATCCAAGCTGATAGCACGGAAGGCAGTTTACAAAATGACTGGTTGATCATGGCAACCAAAGCCGCGATTCAAGCAAACCAGTTTGATCAAGCAGAAATGTTGATCAAGCGCCTGGCTCGTCAACAGTTAACCGAAGTTCAGCAAGCAGAGTGGCAACTAGCGCGTGCGACCATACAGCAAAAACAGGGTAATTACTCTCAGTTGCTGCAATTGTTGAATTTTAAACCTTGGTGGAAGTTGCCAAATGAGCAATGGAAAGACTATTACTTGATGCGTGCCGACGCTTATCAAGGTCTTAACCAAGCGTTTGAGGCAAACCGCCAACTGGTTGCATTTGGTCAATATGCATCGTCCGCGGAGCAGAGAGAGATTTCTAGCCGTATTTGGATGAACTTTGGCAGCTACTCCGAGTACGAACTGACCTCATTAGAAACAGAGCCAAATGAAGATGTTTTAGATGGTTGGCTACAACTCGCTATTTATGCGAAAACGCTGTCGGGCAACTTATCCCAACTAAAAAATACCCTAGAACGCTGGTTAAACGAGAACCCATCTCACCCAGCCGCTATCTACACACCAGAAGAGATTCAAAACATTCTCTCTCTAGACATTGTTAAACCAAACAACACCGCTTTGTTACTGCCGCTTACTGGTAAATTCTCGCCACAAGCGCAATTAATTCGTGATGGTTTTGTGTTTGCGATGATGAATGATCGTAACCGTGATCCAAGCGCTACCCTCACGGTAATAGACACTAATGCGTATAACGCCGACCAAATTAAACAACGTTTGATCAATGAAAACATCGATTTTGTTGTTGGTCCTCTAGAAAAAGAGAACGTTGAGCTATTGCACACAACCATGGATGGCTCAGAAAATGGTCCTACGATTCCAGCCCTTGCGCTAAATATTCCCGAAGATGTGCAACCAGATAGCAATATTTGCTACTTGGCATTATCACCGGAACAAGAAGCCGCACAAGCAGCGAAACACTTGTTCAGCGAAGGCTATAACTTCCCTCTGATTCTGGCACCAAAGGGCAGCTTTGGTGAACGTGTAACTGAAGCGTTCAACAAAGAGTGGCGCAAGTACAGCTCTAATAAAGTCGCAGCAAGTTATTTTGGTGACAAGCGCCAACTTCAAAAAGACATCAATGAAGTATTTGGTCTGCAAGAAAGCAAACAACGTATTGCTCAGATGCAATCACTAATGCGTATCAAGCTTGAAACACAGCCACGTAGCCGTCGTGATGTCGATGCGGTTTATATTGTTGCTAGAAGCACGGAACTGACTTTGATTAAGCCGTTTATTGAGGTAGCGATTAATCCAGACGCCAAAGCGCCACAAATTTTCTCTAGCTCGCGTAGCAACAGTGGCGGCGCGACTTACGAAGATCTAACAGGCATCATCTACAGCGATATTCCATTGCTGATTGACCCAGACCCTAGCGTGACCGCTGAAATGAACGAGTTGTGGTCAGAGCAATCTAACATGGAAAAACGTTTGAAAGCACTGGGTATGGATGCGTATAAATTGATTGGGGAGCTGCCACAAATGAAGGTCGTTCCGGGCTACTCAGTTGGCGGCCAAACCGGTATTTTAAGTATCGACAATAATTGTGTTGTACAGCGTGAGCTAAGCTGGGCTGAGCGTGGGGCTCTTTAGCAAGCGCCAAATCGGAAATCAATATGAAGCTCTGGCGAAGCAGTATTTACAACGCCAGGGCTTAAACTTTATTGAACAAAATTTTCTGACTAAGGTCGGTGAGATTGATTTAATCTTCCAACAAGGTGAAACTATTGTGTTTGTTGAAGTCAAATACCGTAAGAACAATCACTTTGGCTCGGCAGCAGAAATGGTGACGCACGCTAAAATGCGCAAGCTAGTCAAAACCGCACAAGTTTGGCTTAGCCAACAAAAGCGCTTAAAACACAATATCGATTATCGATTTGATGTCATCGCCATTCATGATAATGGTCGAGATATCAACTGGATAGAAAACGCAATCTCTGAAGGATAAGCGATGCTAGACAGCATTAAAGACAGCTTTACAGAAAGTATTCAAATTCAAATCGCAGCAGCAGAGGCGCTGCCTGATGCCATTACTCATGCAGCTCAAGCGATGGTGTCGAGCCTGCTTAATGGCAATAAAATTTTATGTTGTGGTAATGGCGGCAGTGCTTCAAACGCTCAACAATTTGTTTCTTGTCTTTTAAACCGTTTTGAAACTGAGCGCCCTAGCCTACCAGCAATGGCCTTAACCGCCGATAATACCACCCTAACCGCAGTGGCCAACGATTACCACTACCAGGAAATCTTCTCAAAACAGGTACGAGCGTTTGGTCAACCAGGCGACATTTTGCTTGCCATGTCGACTAGCGGTAACAGTAAAAATATTATCAAAGCGATGGAAGCAGCCGTAACTCGAGACATGACGATTATCGCGCTAACAGGAAAAGATGGCGGAGAGATGGCAGGACTGCTCGGTGAGAACGACGTCGAAATTCGTATTCCATCACACCGCACTGCACGTATTCACGAAGTACATATGGTAACACTCCATTGCCTTTGTGATCTTATTGACCAGGTGCTTTTCCCTGCTCACGAAGAGTAACCAAGACTGAGAGTCAGAATTATGATACGTAGCCTTGTTATCTTATTAACAGCATTGAGTTTAAGTGGTTGCGCAGGTTTGTTTATCGCAGGTGCAGCAACCACAGCGAATATTGTCACGGACACACGCACGACAAAACAAATCTGGCAGGACAATAACATTGAATTCGAAGTTGCGGCGATCGGCAATAAAGCACCGTTTAAAGGTGAAGTACGTGTCGTTGCCAGTTCATATAATGGGACTGTAGTCCTTATGGGACAAGCTCCGACACAAGACCTTATCCTTGCTTTAGAGCGAAGGGCTCGAGAAGTTAGTGGTGTAAAAGTCATACACAATCAAATCAAACAAAAAGAGCCACTCACTGTTACCCAGATTAGCAATGACAGCTGGATCACAACCAAAGTAAAGTCAGCTTTGCTTACTGATTCTGAGCTTAATGGTGTTAAGGTTAAAGTGATCACCGAAGATGGCGACGTTTTTCTGTTTGGTTATGTCACGCCAGAGCAAGGCGATCGAGCGACAGAAATCGCGCGTAATATCTCAGGCGTAAAACAAGTCATTAAAGGGTTCCAATACGGCGAAATGGAGCCTGTTGAAGTAGACTTACCGAGTGACGGTGTACAAACAATAGAAAGTGAGGCAAGTACAGAAAGTGAAGAGAACGTCGAAGTCTTTACGATTAGTGAGTAATTTCCAAAGTCTGGCTTGAAATCATCTTCAACAAGTTAAAAAGAAAAAAGCAGCGTTACGCTGCTTTTTTATTATTTAATCACTCTTAAGCTTGGTTTGCCTTTTGGTCGAGGAGCATCGTCCTCTTCGGCATCTGAATCAGAAACTAACTCAGAAGGCTCATCGCTAACCGTTGTGAACGATGGGGATGATTCTTCCTCGGTCATCGCTTCTTCTTCGATGTGAGTGTACGCTTCTTCTGGTTCAAACATAGTACCAGCACCATTCTCACGTGCATAAATAGCTTGAACAGCATACACAGGCACGATCACTGAGTGCGGACGACCGCTAAAGCGAGCATGGAAGGTAATCGCATCATTACCTAACTCAAGATTACCCACTGCACGTGGCGCAATATTCAAAATAATTTGACCATCTTGAATAAATTCAACCGGGACACGCACCCCTGGCATTGTTGCATCCACAACCAAGTGAGGAGTCAAGTCATTGTCTACTAACCAATCGTAAAATGCGCGAAGCATATACGGGCGGCGAGCAGTCATTTTTGCAATATCCATAACGTGTTTTAAATCGCTTAGCGAACTAGGCGCATTTCACGTTCAGCTTCAGTCAAAGAAGCAAGGAACGAATCACGTTCAAATACGCGGTTCATGTATACCTTGATTTCTTTTGAACCAGGGCCAACAAGATCGATACCAAGTTGAGGCAAACGCCACAATAGTGGTGCTAGGTAACAATCGATCAAGCTGAATTCTTCGCTCATGAAGTACTCATATTCAGCAAAAATTGGCGCTAACGTCAGAAGATCATTACGCAGCTTTGTGCGTGCTTTTTCTGATTCTTCCGCATTACCTTTCATCACTTTTTCAGCGAGTGAATACCAGTTGCGTTCGATACGGTACATCATCAAGCGGCTGTTGCCACGAGCAACAGGGTAAACCGGCATTAGAGGTGGATGAGGGAAGCGCTCGTCCAAGTACTCCATGATGATTTTTGAATCGTAAAGAGCTAGCTCACGGTCAACAAGAGTTGGCACTGATTTATATGGGTTTAGCTCAACAAGCTCAGCAGGAAGGTTTGCTTCGTCAACAAGCTCAACTTCAACACTTACGCCTTTTTCAGCTAGTACAATGCGAACCTGATGGCTATACAAATCTGATGCACTTGAGAAAAGAGTCATCACAGAACGTTTATTGGCAGCTACAGCCATGGAGCCCTCCAGTACACTTACAAATAAAAACAATGGAGGCTAAGCCTCCATTGTACATCAATTAAAATTGGGAATTAGCACGGTATTTTAGCACAATTAATGCACATCGCGCCAATACTCTTTCTTGAGCATCACAACAACGATGGTTAGAAGCACTAAGAAGCCCATTACCCACCAGCCTAGAGCATGACGCTCAAGCTGCACTGGGTCACCTGAATAAACTAAGAAGTTAACGAGATCGCCAACCGCTTTGTCATATTCGCCTTCACTCAGCTCACCGGTGCCATCGGTTTCAGTACCAACAACAACTTGTACTTCTTCGCCATCTACGATTTTCGTATCGTAAATCGGCGTCGGGATGCCCTGTAGCTCTTCAAGCACATGCGGCATACCAACACTCGGGAAGACGATGTTGTTCACGCCGAATGGACGAGATGGATCAACATAGAAAGAGCGTAAGTAAGTGTATAACCAATCAGCACCACGAACTCGTGCAACCAACGTAAGATCTGGTGGTGGAGCACCAAACCAGTTTGCCGCTTGCTTCGGTGGCATAGCATTGACCATTAGATCACCGATTTTCGCTTCAGGATTGAAAATCAGGTTTTCTTTCATTAAGTCTGTTGGAATTTCCAAGTCTGTTGCTACACGCTCGTAACGCTGGTATTGCGTAGAGTGACAAGCAAAACAGTAGTTCATGAACAACTTCGCGCCGTTTTGTAGCGAAGCTTTATCCGTAAGGTCAACATTCGCTTTATCCAGCGGAACATTGGCCCCAGCTGCCATCGCTAGTGATGGCAACATAGCAAATAGAATTACAATCCACTTCTTCATTTGAATGTCACCCTCTCTGGTAATGGTTTGGTTGCTTCATTTTTGCTGTAGAAGAACAGCAACACAAAGAACATGAAGTAACACAAGCTAAAGATCTGAGATAGTAGTGTGTACGTTGGTGTCGCTGGTAACGCACCTAAAATACCTAGAGCGATAAAGGCGATAGTGAACTGTACAATATTCAATAGATGAAGTTTGCTACGGTAACGGTATGAACGAACTTTACAACGATCCAACCAAGGTAGAACAAACAGCACTGCAATTGACGCACCCATTAGGATAACACCTAATAGTTTGTCTGGAACCGCACGTAGGATTGCGTAGAACGGCGTGAAGTACCATACCGGAGCAATATGCTCTGGTGTCTTCAATGGGTTTGCAGCTTCAAAGTTAGGCGGCTCAAGGAAGTACCCACCCATTTCTGGGTTAAAGAACAGCACGTAACAGAAGAAGAACAAGAAACCAGCAACACCGACCAAGTCCTTAACCGTGCCGTACGGATGGAAAGGAATCGAATCAATGATGTCATATTTCTTCGTGTAGTAATCGTGGAACTTGAATTGCGTTTTGTAATCGTCGCCCATTGAGCCTTTTGGCAGCTTAGTTTCGATACCATCCGGGTTGTTTGAGCCTACTTCGTGCAGCGCCAATACGTGCAGAACAACAAGAAGAAGCAAAACAATAGGCAGTGCAATAACGTGTAGTGCGAAGAAACGGTTTAGCGTTGCACCAGAGATGATGTAGTCACCACGAATCCAAAGCGTTAGGTCATCACCGATAACAGGAATAGCGCCAAACAGGGAAATGATTACCTGCGCACCCCAGTATGACATCTGACCCCATGGAAGTAGGTAACCCATGAACGCTTCAGCCATGAGAACAAGGAAGATCAACATACCGAAGATCCACAATAGTTCACGAGGTTTTTGGTATGAACCGTAGATCAAACCACGGAACATGTGAAGATACACAACAACGAAAAACGCTGACGCGCCAGTGGAATGCATGTAACGCAGAAGCCAACCGTACTCTACATCACGCATAATGTATTCGATAGACGCAAATGCACCGTCACCTGAAGGAACATAGTTCATCGTTAGCCAAATACCCGTTAGGATTTGGTTAACAAGAACCAGCATCGCCAGAGAACCGAAAAGGTACCAAAAGTTGAAGTTCTTAGGCATTGGGTATTCAGACAAATGCTTTTTATAAGCATTCATTGCAGGAATACGCTTTTCAACCCAATCTAACATTGCTTGCATTATGCATCTCCCTCATCAACACCCACAATGAGCTTGGTATCGCTCAAATACATGTGCTTAGGAACGACAAGGTTCAACGGAGCAGGTACTCCTTGGAACACTCGACCAGCCATGTCGAACTTAGAACCATGACAAGGACAGAAGAAGCCAGATCTTACGCCCTGCACCTGCTCAGAGAAAGAGTCAGGTAGATAGGTTGGTGAACAACCTAAGTGGGTACAGAAACCAACTGCGACGAAAAACTCTTCCTTAATCGAACGAAACTCATTCTGAGCGTACTCAGGCTGCTGCTCCATTTCAGATTGTGGATCGCGAAGCTTATCACCGATCGATTTTAAGTTATCCAGAACGCTTTGAGTGCGGCGAACAATCCATACAGGTTTTCCCTGCCACTCAACACGAACCAGCTGACCTGGTTCAATTTTACTTATATCCACTTCCACCGGTGCGCCCGCCGCTTTGGCTTTAGCACTCGGATTCCATGATTTGATAAAAGGCACGGCGACGGCGACTGCCCCTAACCCACCAACAACTGCCGTTGTAGCGGTTAGAAAACGCCTGCGACCGTTATTTAAAGGCGCGTTGCTCATCCAAACATTCTCCCATTTGCTCCCTTTGGATCGTTATTATTCCGCTTATAAGAGCATGGCTAACAAATAATGAATTTAGTTCTATTTATTGGAGGGAAATGATAAAGAAAACCCTACTTTTTGACAAGATAAAGCTACCTTTTTGTAACATTTGTGAGGCAAATCGCTCGCGTCGTCACAAAAGCGGCAGAATTATAAAAAATTGATGTGATTTGTAACAAGAAAGCACCACATAGAAGCCCCGCTGAAAGCAGATAAAACCTTTTATCTTGGTAGTTTTCAGTTAATTACACAGAGAAATATTTCGTATTACGCGTTCAGCTTACTGTGTTTATATTTTCAATTTTGTAGCACGCAGAATGCTCAAAAAGGAGCGTAAGTCATTTTAAAACATGTTACAGGAAGAATAAGATACAAAGACATTCTTGCTGATGAATACATCTATGCTGCATCGCAAGAGAAAGCGTGGTGAGTCGCGATTAAATAAGGCACACATATAAAACGGCACTGGCAACCTTTCGACGAAGAGGACGAACAAGAAGGCCTACTCGGAATGTGATGATAAGTGAAGGTTGTTCGTTGCTTGAAGACAAGTATGATGTATTTAAATACAAAAAAGCCCGGCATAGAGCCGAGCTTTTGGTACACAGTTTCCAGAGTAACTCTGAAAAGCATAATTCCCGATAAGAGGAAATTAACGCTTAGAGAACTGTGGACGACGACGTGCTTTACGTAGACCAACTTTCTTACGTTCAACGCAACGAGCGTCACGAGTAACGTAGCCAGCTGCGCGTAGAGCAGGACGTAGAGACTCATCGTATTCCATAAGCGCGCGAGTGATACCGTGACGGATAGCACCAGCTTGACCAGAAATACCGCCGCCTTTAACTGTTACGTAAAGGTCTAGCTTTTCAGTTAGTTCAACTAGCTCTAGAGGTTGTTGTACAACCATACGTGCTGTTGGACGACCGAAGTATTCGTCAAGGTTACGCTTGTTTACTACAATGTTACCGCTGCCTGGTTTAATGAAAACACGTGCAGCTGAGCTTTTGCGACGGCCAGTGCCGTAGTATTGATTCTCTGCCATTTTCGAAATCCCCAATTAGATGTCTAGTACTTGTGGTTGTTGAGCAACATGGTTGTGCTCAGCGCCCGCGTAAACTTTTAGCTTACGGTACATAGCACGGCCTAGAGGACCACGTGGAAGCATGCCTTTAACTGCAAGCTCAAGAGCCATCTCAGGTTTACGATCGATCAACTTTTCAAAAGTGATAGATTTTAGACCACCTGGGAATTCAGAGTGACGGTAGTACACTTTGTTCTTAGCTTTGTTACCAGTTACAGCAACTTTCTCAGCGTTGATAACGATGATGTAATCACCAGTGTCAACGTGAGGAGTGTATTCAGCTTTATGTTTGCCACGTAGGCGAGATGCAATTTCACTTGCTAGACGGCCAAGAGTTTTACCTTCAGCGTCTACAACGTACCAGTCGCGTTTTACAGTTTCTGGTTTAGCAACGAAAGTTTTCATGCTAACAATAACCCGTTAATTAAATTTTAAACTTTAAAGGAACACCCAATAGTGCTCCCACACTGTCTAAGAGCCCAGTCATCACCCCTTCGAGTCGTTGGTACTCTCGACCTTCAATTTCGAAATAACTTCGATAATCAGGTCTGCAGTAACGGTGGGTCGCAGGATTATAGAGAAGAGCGAAGAAAAAATCACCTTTTTTTGCGCCAAATCACTAATTTTTTCTTCACTTTTTTAAGAATCCATTGGATCTAGGCCAAATGTTCACGCGCGAGATACTCATGACTTTGCATCTCAGTAAGCCGAGACAAACAGCGCTTAAATTCGAACTCTAACTGCCCGTCAGTATATAAGTCGGCCATTGGCACTTCAGCAGAAATAATCAACTTAACATTGCGCTCGTAAAACTCATCGACCAGCGCGATAAAGCGTCTCGCCGCATCATCTATTTTTCGGTTCATTTGTTGAACATCTGCCAGTAATACCGTGTGGTAAATACGAGACAATTCAATGTAGTCATTTTGACTGCGAGCAGTTTGACACAACTGAGCAAACGACGCATGCAGCACCCCGTCGCTTGCCTCAATCACCACCAGTTGACGGTGGTTAACTTCGATTTGATGAGCAACAAACTTACGCTCTCCAGTCAGCTGCTGATAATATTTGTTAAGGTTTATGCTAGCCTGCTCATCAAGCGGGTAATGGTATATTTCAGCCTGTTCTAACGTTCTTAAGCGATAATCAACGCCACTATCGACATTCAACACTTCACAACGCGCCAAAATCATATCGATCGCGGGCAAAAAGCGCGCTCTTTGCAAACCGTTACGATATAAGTTCTGCGGCTCAATGTTTGAAGTCGCGACTAGGATCATCTGCCGCTTGAACATTTCTTGAAGTAGCGTTGCAAGGATCATCGCATCAGTAATGTCGGAAACAAAAAATTCATCAAAGCAAACCACATCGGCTTCTTCTTTAAATTTATCCGCCACTTTTGATAGAGGATTTTCGACATCACCTAACAGCTTCAACTCATCATGTACTCGATACATAAATCGATGGAAGTGGACGCGCATTTTTCTTTGGGTCGGTAAAGCATCAAAAAATGCATCCATAAGGTAGGTTTTACCGCGACCTACGCCCCCCCAAAAGTAAAGGCCTTTTGGTGGTTCAGGCTTGTCGATTTTTTTCCCTATTAGCTTTTGCCATTTGGAAAGCTGAGGCACAGGCGCTGACTGAAATTCAACGATAGCATGGTAAAGCTTGTCTAATGCAACGACCGCTTGATACTGAGCTTCATCACGCTGAAACCCGTGTTCTGCTATGTCTTTTTGATATTGTTGTAGTGGTGTCATCGTATTAAGTCGTATAGAGGTATAGAGAAAAGGGTTACCTCGGGGTCAACTTTGAGAATAGAGAGAAGTAGTTATCAGTCCCCGAAGACATACTGCTATTTTTCTTTATCGGCTGTTCAAGCCATAGTAACATGGACGAGCACCGCGTGTAACTAAGTAGTAAAAGACTTGTTAAAACAACTATAAGGAGCAGTTATGCCTTGGATTTATGCCATTGTGGGTTTGCTGGTCGGTACAATCGTAGGCGTAGTCATTAGTAGACTAACCACCCCTGAATACAAGAAACAAAAGTCTGTGCAGAAAGAACTTGAAGCGGCCAAGTTTGAATTAGAGCAACAACGTCAAGAGCTCGTCGATCATTTTGCACAAACCGCAGAAATGTTGGACACCCTAGGTAAAGATTACACCAAGCTATACCAACATATGGCCAAGACCTCTTCTGAGCTTTTGCCAAACTTACCAGAACAAGACAACCCGTTTGATAAGAAAACGGCAATGTCGTCTGAAACTATTGCAGAAGATCAACCAGAGTTTAACGAACAACCAAAAGACTACGCTAATGGCGCCACCGGTCTTTTGAAGGATCAAGAGAAAGAAATCATTAATGCTCCCGAAGCGGTAACCGCAAAAGCATCATAATCCTCTCTTACTTCTATCTAGGGCCGATACATTTGTATCGGCCCTTTTTTGAACTTTTTCACCTCACCTTCGCTCTAACTTGGATGTGCACTGCCTCCCCTTTTGATTGTCCGAACTAGACCCTATATTAGTTATTAACAAAGTGAACTAACCGTTCGGATATTTCTTTTTGGCAGACATGTTTCAAGAGGAGTTATTGGATGAAAAAACCACTGCTTGCGCTCACCGTTCTATCTCTGAGTTTGGGTTCGATTATTGCCCCAGTTCAAGCCACTGCCGCATTACCTTTGAATGTGGATGGCCAACAGTTACCTAGCTTGGCACCAATGCTTGAGAAGGTGACCCCAGCTGTTGTGAGTATTGCTGTAGAAGGTAAACAAGTACAAACCAGCCGCATTCCCGAGCAATTTCAATTTTTCTTTGGCCCAGACTTTCCTATGGAACAAAGGCGAGAGCGCCCGTTCAGAGGTTTAGGGTCTGGTGTCATTATTGATGCGAAGAAAGGCCATATTGTCACTAACTACCATGTGATCAAGGGCGCAGATGAGATTCGAGTTCGCCTCTTTGACGGGCGCGAGTATGACGCTACGCTCGTTGGCGGTGATGAAATGGCCGATGTTGCGTTACTTAAATTAGAGAAAGCGAAAAACTTAACGCAGATTAAAGTCGCGGATTCCGACAAACTGCGTGTCGGTGACTTTACGGTTGCGATTGGTAACCCATTTGGGCTCGGTCAAACCGTAACTTCGGGTATTGTTTCAGCCCTTGGTCGTAGTGGCTTAAACGTTGAAAACTTCGAAAACTTCATCCAAACCGATGCCGCAATTAACAGCGGTAACTCTGGTGGTGCATTGGTCAACCTTAATGGTGAGCTGATCGGTATTAATACTGCAATTTTAGGCCCTAACGGCGGTAATGTGGGTATTGGCTTTGCGATTCCATCAAACATGATGAAAAACCTCACTGATCAAATTCTAGAGTTTGGTGAAGTCAAACGCGGCATGTTGGGTGTGCAAGGTGGCGAAGTAACCTCTGAGCTAGCTGATGCATTGGGTTACGAGTCGAGTAAAGGGGCCTTTATTGGTCAAGTCGTACCGGACAGCGCAGCCGATAAAGCAGGGTTAAAAGCCGGTGACGTAATTGTATCGGTGAACGGCAAAGCGATTAATACTTTCTCAGAGCTCCGCGCAAAAGTGGCAACACTGGGCGCAGGTAAAGAAATCACATTAGGTGTGGTTCGAGATGGTAAGAATAAAACCTTTGATGTAACGCTTGGCGAATCTACGAATATGAAAGCTAAAGCGGAGACATTACATGAGGGACTCAAAGGTGCGGAGTTAAGCAATACAACACCAAGTGATGTAATCCAAGGTGTTAAAGTATCGAGCGTTACAGATAACTCTCCAGCGGCTCAATATCAATTACAACAAGGTGACATTATTATCGGTGTGAACCGTCAACGAGTGAAAAACCTTGCCGAGCTTCGTACAATCGTAGAGAAACACAAAGGTGTACTGGCTCTTAATATTCAACGTGGTGAGCGTACTATTTATCTTGTCATTCGTTAACCACTTTCAAAGTGATAGGAAATAAGGTTTTCGATGCATAGTACTGAGTGATAAGACTCGATCACTTTTCCTTATCGCTCAATAACTAATGAAAAGGGCAGCGCGATGACGTGCTGCCCTTTTGTTATTTTTCAATGTAATGCTATTCTTCATCTTCGATGCCATTTTGGCGCTCACGCATGGAGAGGATATGCTCAGCTTTTTATTACGTTCTGTCTTTTTAGGCTTGGCTACTGCCGCAGTGGTATTACTGGCGGTTCCATCTTTGCGCAACAACGTAATTCCTGCCGCGCTTGATCCTCAACCTGTTAATATCGCATCAGTCGAGTTGACGTTTAATCAAGCGGTCCGAAGAGCAGCGCCTGCCGTGGTAAACATCTACAGCCGTAAGTATGTTGAGAACGATCGCAGTAAACTCTCGACTCAAGGCCTGGGGTCAGGTGTCATTGTTAGTGAGAAGGGCTACATCATTACTAACTATCATGTGGTTGCTCAAGCTGATCAAATTGTTGTGGCATTACAAGACGGCAGAGCCGCAGCGGCTCAGCTCGTAGGGACAGATAAACGTACTGATATAGCCGTACTGCGTGTCGAAGGTTCGAATTTGCCCGTAATCCCTCTGAACTCTAATTACAAACCACAAGTGGGCGATGTAGTACTAGCCATCGGTAACCCATACAACCTTGGACAAACCACAACGTTCGGCATTATTTCTGCCACAGGTCGTTCATCTATTAGCGATGGTCGTCAAGCATTCATTCAAACCGATGCCGCCATCAATGAAGGTAACTCTGGTGGAGCCCTAGTGAACACACAAGGCGAGCTCGTCGGCATTAATACCGCCTCTTTTCAGCAAGCGACAGACTTAGAAACTTACGGTATTTCTTTTGCTATCCCTGCGCCGCTAGCCAGTAAGATCATGCAGAAAATCATCGCTGATGGCCGCGTGATTCGTGGTTACATTGGAATCGACGGCCAAGACATTAATGCGGTCACTGCTCGCTTACTTGGAAATGAACACATAGGTGGTATTGTCGTACTTGGTATTGATCCAAATGGTCCAGCCAATGCGGCAGACTTCCAAAAGCAGGACATCATTATCAGTATTGATGGCAATAAAGTGCAAGGGCGTCAGAGCGTTATGGATATCGTCACCGATTTACGTCCTGGCACCACCGTGGACGTCGGTATCATTCGCAAAGGAAAAGAGATGACCTTGAAAGTCACCATTGCCGAAGACAAGCAAGAAGCATAAAAAATCCCAGCCATTGGCTGGGATTTTTATTTGTGCGTTACTCGCTATCGCTCGGTGTTTCCGTCGTATCGGAATCATCTAGCTCAACTTCAATGCGAGTGACTCGCTGCAAACCTCTCGGTAATAACCCACCTCGGCGACCACGTTCGCCACGGAAGTTATCAAGGTCAGACGGTTTAAGACCCAACTTTCGCTTACCCGCGTACAGCGTTAACGATGCACCTTTTGGTAAAGACATTAAGTGAGATAGTACTTCTTCTCGCTCTTTTGCTTTAGCTGCAGGAATGTTGATGATCTTATTCCCTTTACCTTTCGCCAGTTGTGGCAAGTCTTTGATTGGGAACAGCAGCATGCGACCTTGGTTAGTGATTGCTAAGATTTCATCAGAGTCTAAATCTTCAATCTCTTTTGGCGTCATGATCTCAGAGTTGGCAGGTAAAGTGACGAGCGCTTTACCGCTGCGGTTTTTAGACAGCAAGTCCGCGCCTTTACATACAAAGCCGTAACCTGCATCTGAACCCACCAGCCACAGCTGATCTTCTTCACTCATGATGACTTGGCGAATACTGCTACCAGCCGTAATATTCAAGCGACCGGTAATCGGCTCACCTTGACTACGAGCAGAAGGCAGTGAGTGCGATTCCAGAGAGTAACTTCGACCGTCACTACCTAGGAATACCGCAGGCTGATTACTCTTACCTCGAGCATGCGCTAAATACTTATCACCCGACTTATAGTTTAAGCCTTCGGCATCCACGTCATGGCCTTTCGCGTGACGAATCCAACCTTTCTCAGAAAGCACAACCGTGATTGGCTCACTTGGTACGAGGTCACGTTCAGTCAGCGCTTTTGCTTCTGCACGCTCAACCATTGGAGAGCGACGGTCATCACCGTATTTCTCTGCGTCTGCTTTGATTTCTTTTTTCAGTAGTGTGTTCAGACGACGCTCAGAACCGAGTAGCTGTTCTAGCTTCTCACGCTCTTTCTCTAGCTCGTCTTGCTCACCACGGATCTTCATCTCTTCTAGTTTCGCTAGATGACGAAGTTTGGTATCTAAAATTGCATCCGCTTGGATATCGGTAATACCAAAGCGTTCCATCAGCACCGCTTTTGGATCGTCTTCAGTACGGATGATCTCAATCACTTCATCTAGGTTGAGGTAAGCAACTAACAAACCTTCCAAGATGTGTAGACGAGCCATTACTTTGTCTAGACGGTGTTGTAAACGACGACGCACAGTCGTACGACGGAACTCGATCCACTCAGATAGAATTTGCACCAGACCTTTAACTTGAGGACGGTTATCCAAACCAATCATGTTCAAGTTAACGCGGTAACTGCGCTCAAGATCCGTTGATGCGAACAAGTGGTTCATCAACAAGTCACAATCGACACGGTTTGACTTAGGCACCACAACGATACGCGTTGGGTTCTCGTGATCCGATTCGTCACGAAGATCGTCAACCATTGGCAGCTTCTTCGCACGCATCTGGTTAGCGATTTGCTCAAGCAGTTTGGCACCCGATACTTGGTGAGGCAAAGAAGTGATAACAATATCAGAACCTTCTTTATGCCAAACCGCGCGCATTTTGATGCTGCCACGACCGTTGCGGTAAATCTTCTCGATATCCGCTTGCGGCGAGATAATTTCTGCTTCTGTTGGGTAATCCGGACCTTTGACATACTGCATCACGTCCGGCAGTTCTGCTTTCGGGTTGTCGATCAAATGAATAGTCGCATCTGCGATTTCACGAACGTTGTGCGGTGGGATGTCTGTTGCCATACCAACGGCAATGCCGGTTACACCGTTAAGCAGGATATGAGGCAGACGTGCTGGCAACATTTGTGGCTCTTTCATTGTGCCATCAAAGTTAGGTTGCCATTCAACCGTGCCCTGACCAAGTTCGCCAAGCAATACTTCAGCAAACTTAGACAGTTTTGCTTCGGTATAACGCATTGCCGCAAATGATTTCGGATCATCTGGCGCACCCCAGTTACCTTGACCATCCACTAATGGATAGCGGTAAGAGAATGGCTGAGCCATCAATACCATCGCTTCGTAACACGCTAAATCACCGTGCGGATGGTATTTACCTAGCACGTCACCAACGGTACGTGCAGATTTTTTGTATTTTGCTGATGCAGAGAGACCAAGCTCTGACATCGCATAAATGATGCGTCGTTGAACCGGCTTTAAGCCATCACCAATGTATGGCAAGGCGCGGTCCATGATTACGTACATCGAGTAGTTCAGATAAGCGTCTTCAGTGAACTTGCGCATTGGCAATTGTTCGACGCCATCGTAGGTAATTTCTGTAGACATCCGTTACACCTCTGCCAAGTCGCCGTTGTTTTGTAGCCAAGAACGACGGTCATCTGCACGCTTTTTACCTAGCAGCATGTCCATCATTTCCATGGTCGCCGTAGAGTCGTCAATGGTTAACTGCACTAAGCGACGCGTGTTCGGATCCATGGTGGTTTCACGCAACTGAAGTGGGTTCATCTCACCCAGACCTTTGAATCGTTGCACATTGATTTTGGCTTTCTTCTTCGACAAGCGCTCTAAAATGCCATCTTTTTCATCATCATCGAGGGCGTAGAACACTTCTTTCCCGCAGTCGATTCGATACAGAGGCGGCATCGCCACATAGATATGACCCGCTTCCACTAGTGCGCGGAAGTGACGAGTAAATAGAGCACAAAGCAGCGTTGCGATGTGAAGACCATCCGAGTCCGCATCGGCAAGGATACAGATCTTACCGTAACGAAGACTCTCGAGGTTGTCGCTATCTGGGTCAATACCCAAAGCAACGGAGATATCGTGTACTTCTTGAGACGCAAGAACTTGATCGGCAGAGACTTCCCACGTGTTCAAGATCTTACCACGTAGTGGCATCACGGCTTGGAATTCACGGTCACGTGCCTGTTTTGCCGAGCCACCCGCAGAGTCACCCTCCACAAAGAAGATTTCAGTGCGACTTAAGTCCTGTGCTGAACAGTCGGTCAACTTACCTGGCAGTGCTGGGCCGGACGCCACTTTCTTACGTACGACTTTTTTCGCTGCACGCATACGACGGTGTGCGTTAGCGATACAGACTTCTGCCAATTGCTCTGCAAGCTGAGGCTTTTCGTTCAACCAAAGACTGAACGCATCTTTTACAACGCCAGAGACAAATGCGGCGGTTTGACGAGAAGACAGACGTTCTTTGGTCTGGCCTGCAAATTGCGGGTCTTGAATCTTAACCGACAGCACGTAAGAACAGCGGTCGAAAACGTCATCACCCGTTAGCTTCACACCACGAGGTAATAGATTACGGAACTCACAGAATTCGCGCATCGCTTCCAACAAGCCTTGGCGTAAACCATTAACGTGCGTACCACCTTGAGCGGTTGGGATTAGGTTAACGTAGCTTTCGGTGATCATCTCACCGCCTTCTGGCTGCCAAATTACCGCCCAGTTTGCCGCTTCAGTATCCGCCAAGAACTCACCAGTAAATGGTTCTTCAGGAATAACTGGATAGCCTTTTACACCTTCCGCAAGATAGTCTTTCAAACCATCTTCGTAGTACCACTTATAGTCTTTGCCATTAACTTTGTCGGTTAATGTGATTTCTAAGCCCGGACACAAAACCGCTTTTGCGCGCAGGTTGTTGACTAGGCGCGTCACAGAGAAGTTAGCCGAATCGAAGTACTTCGCATCAGGCCAGAAATGTACGCTGGTACCGCGATTGCGACGACCACATGTGCCAGTTACGGTCAGATCAGACACTTTCTCGCCGTGTTCAAATGCAATTTCATACACTTGACCATCACGACGAACTGTTACTTCAACGCGTTTTGACAACGCGTTTACTACAGATATACCTACCCCGTGCAAACCACCAGAGAATTGGTAGTTTTTGTTAGAGAACTTACCACCCGCATGTAGCTTACATAGAATTAGCTCTACGCCTGATACTTTCTCTTCTGGGTGGATATCAACAGGCATGCCTCGACCATCATCGATCACTTCGAGTGATTGGTCAGCATGTAGGATGACTTGTACTTTTGAGGCATGTCCGGCTAGCGCTTCATCGACACTGTTGTCGATAACTTCTTGGCCCAAATGGTTTGGGCGCGCTGTATCCGTATACATCCCTGGTCGGCGACGTACTGGCTCTAAGCCATTCAGTACTTCAATGGCACCAGCATTATATTGTTCAGTCATAATACGGAATTATTCTCAAAGTTTACTTGTTGCCTGAGTATCACCAATGGGCGTACCCATACTCAGGAAACGAAAAAGCCACCCTGTTCACATCACTAAGAGTTTGTAAACATGATGCATAACAAAGTAGCCAGGGTCCTCGACCCTTAAGATCTTTTGGCAAAACATAGTCGGAAAGCATACCGCCCATGTCAAGAAACGGTTGGATATATCAATAAAAACTATGAGCCTTTTCCAATCGCTTTCGAATTACAGTTCTAGAAATTCGATAATCTGTGCAGGATAACGCTCAAAGCCTACAAAACTGTGATCACCGCCTTGTTCTACTGTTTGCTTAGCGTCTGCAAACTTATCTACCGCTTGTCGATAGTCTAAAACCTCATCTTCTGTTTGTTGCAATAACCAAAAAGAATGTGGCGACGCGATGCTTTGTACATCAAGAGCTTTTAACTCGTCAATATGACAAGCTTCAAGTGTATAGGTTTCATGCGTATATGGGTTAGTTTGCTTACCCAAATAATCTACTAGCAACTCATAAGGCTTGACTGCGGGGTTGACCACTACCGCTTTAAACCCAAACTTGTCATTTAGCCACGTTGACATAAAACCGCCTAATGAACTGCCCACTAGACCAATTTTATAGTCGTCTTTATATTGCTCGATAATATACAACAACATTTTCGCCGCTTGCTGAGGATAACAAGGTAACTGGGGAACAATCACCTTAATATCAGGCCTATGTTGCTCGCAGTAGGCTCTCATCACATTCGCTTTCATGGAGAGTGGAGAGCTATTAAAGCCATGGATATAGAGAAGAAGTGAAGGTTTACTCATAGATATCTCGCACAAAAAAGCGAGCCCGAACAGAGAGCTCGGGCGCGTTAGTAGCCGTTAGAAGAGAAGTCTGGTTGGAACTGGCCATCAGGAAGCCGACCTACTTGGGTCGTAATATCGCCACAAGCGTGTAGTTGCAGCTCCCGCCAACCAGGCGAAGTGGTATCAAGGGCAAAATCATCCGAGTTAGGCTTAAACTGAACACAAGTTGAGGGTGTTGCCATCACTCGAATACCCTTGTGAAGCACATTCATATCTTGATGAACATGGCCACAGAGAATGCCTTTCACGTTATCAAAACGCTCGACAACCTGCCAAAACGCTTCGGCATCTTTTAAAGTATGTTGATCAAGCCACGCGCTTCCCACCAGTAACGGGTGATGATGCAACAAAACAAGTGTGTGTCTTTCTGGGTGTTCGGCTAGCTTTTCTTCGAGTAGCGTTAATTGCTGATCACTCAAGCGCCCATGAGGAACGCCAACCACTTGCGAGTCTAAAAGAATTAACTGCCAATGCTCGCCAAGCAATACATGCTCTGCGGCTTTGATTTGTGGCGAAGGCAAAACACTGCCCATATTAGGCTTGTAATCATGATTACCAGGTAGCCAAAAACAGTCTTTCTCTAGCGGTTCAATGCCGTTGGCAAAGCGCTGATAAGATTCTGCACTATGGTCTTGGGAAATATCCCCCGTCGCCAAGATGTAATCAAACGCCACGTTGCGGCGTAAAACATCAGCAACAACAGCATTGAAGCTATCGACTGTTTTTACGCTTAGCAAACTTCCCTCATCGGCAGCAAACAGATGAGTATCCGTAATTTGTAAAAGTTTGATGCTGTCACTAGATGATTGCAAAATGAAAACCTGATTCGTCCACTATATCGTTATTTGTTATTTTCCTTTAGTGACGTGACGATCAATTGAAGGCAAGTGGTGTTCTACTGATACCACTTCGTAAACAAAACGTCAGCCATTCACCGAGGAATGTGTTTAATTGATGCTTTTCATCTTTCTGCATCAGTTGGTCATTGGGATAATCATACTTAGCTTTTATGCGAGAGAACTCTCCGCTTGAGCATACTTCGGCTACTCTCGCATCATGATAAAGCCTGACAGACATCGTCGGTAAAGGAAACACTGGCGTTTCATCACTCTGACATATCTCAACAACTGTGGTGTATTTTGTGATTTCATTCACGGTCAATTGGTAAACCATGTTCGCCGCTTGGTAGCAACGTACATCCCCAACTTCAGCAGAAGCAGGCAATAAGGCATTCAATTTAGCGTAGTTGGTCTCATAGGTTCTCATAAGACCAGCTAAATCAACATGATATTGTTGTTTTTCAGCCAATTGTGCCATTACTCACTCTCCACCGTTTGGGATTGTCCCCATTCTGACTTTAACTCTTGATGGTGTAATTGCAGCCATTGCAACGCAATAATCGACGCACCATTTTCAAATTTCCCGTCCTTCACCCATTGATACGCCGTTTCACGACTCATGACATGAACCCGGATATCTTCATTCTCATAGTCTAAACCATGAATGCCGTGCGCTTTAGACGCATCCACTTCACCAACAAAGACGTCTAGCTTTTCCGAGCAACCACCAGCCGAAGGATAATAGGAAGTAACAGGTACAACGCGCCCCACCTGAATCCCCGCTTCTTCGACAGCCTCTCGACGAATTACGGCTTCAGCAGATTCATCGCGGTCAATCATACCGGCGACAATTTCTAGCTGCCAAGGGTGTTCATGTTCCAACGCGCCAATACGAATCTGTTCAATGATTACGACCTGGTCCGTCTTTGGATCATAAGGAAGCATCGCTGCTGCGTGACCACGCTCGAACATTTCTCGTTCGACAACTCCACTCCAACCACCAGCAAATAGCCTATGCTGAAAGCGGTATTTCACCATTTTGAAAAAACCTTCAAATAAGGTTTCTTTCGAGATGACTTTTACATCTCGCGAAGTAAAATCTTGTTGTTGTTTGTCACGCTGTTGCATTCAACACCTCTCTGAGTGAATCCTGTAGTTTACTCATTGTTATTCGCTTGCTCAAAGGACTTGGCTCAACTTTTTGTATAATAGTTACAAATTAATTTAAGTCTTTGCTAAAAATTTATTGCACAAGTGGATAATTACGTGTAAAAAAGTGCAAACTTTAGAGTAAATATCGTGCAAATTGAGTTAAACTACTGAGAATTAACCAATCTATGGACCGCGGGAATAGAAAATGAAAAAATTGCTTCCACTATTTATCAGTGCAGCGCTAGGTAGCATGAGTACGTCTGCGTTCGCAGACTCTTTGGCTGAAATCTACGACTTGGCAAAACAAAATGATCCACAATTGCTCAGTGTAGCAGCACAACGTGACCAAGCTTTCGAAGCAATCACCTCAAGCCGTAGTGCTCTATTACCACAAATTAACCTTACTGCGGGTTACAATTTAACTCGTGGTGATACTGAATACGATTCAAATCTAATTAGCGACGTATCAAACGATGGCAACGCACTAACCGCTGGCGTTAGCTTTTCACAAGCACTTTACAACCGCGCATCTTGGATCTCTCTAGATACTGCTGAGAAAAGTGCTCGCCAAGCAGACGCAACTTACGCAGCGACGCAACAGGCACTGATTCTTCGCGTGTCACAAGCGTATTTTGAAGTTCTACGCGCACAAGATAATCTTGTTTTCGTACGTGCAGAAAAAGCCGCGGTTGGCCGTCAACTTGAGCAAACTAAACAGCGTTTTGAAGTAGGTTTGTCTGCAATCACTGACGTGCATGACGCACAAGCTCAGTACGACCAAGTGCTAGCGGACGAAGTGTTGGCAGAAAACGCGCTCACTAATAGCTACGAGTCACTGCGTGAAATTACAGGCCAAGAGCACAAAGATCTCAACATTTTGGACACTGGCCGCTTCACTGCTAGCCCATCGACCGTACCTGCTGAATCGCTCATTGATGAAGCAAAAACCAAAAACCTGACCTTGCTATCTTCACGTATTCTTCAAGACATTGCGCGTGACAATATTTCACTAGCAAGCTCTGGCCACCTACCAACGCTCTCTCTAGACGGTGGTTACAACTACGGTGATACTTCTCATAGCTCTCGTGACAACACGACAGACAACTTCAATATTGGTGTGAACCTTGCAGTACCGCTATACACAGGTGGTAACGTAACCTCTCAAACCAAACAAGCTGAATACGCATACGTGGCAGCAAGCGAAGATCTTGAAGCACAGTACCGTAGCGTAGTCAAAGATGTTCGCGCACAAAACAACAACATTAACGCCTCTATCGGCGCATTACGTGCGTATGAGCAAGCGGTTATTTCTGCACGCTCTGCACTAGAAGCAACAGAAGCTGGCTTTGATGTAGGTACTCGTACTATCGTTGATGTACTGGACGCGACTCGTCGTCTATACGATGCGAACAAAAACCTATCGAACGCTCGTTACGACTACATTTTAAGTGTTCTTCAGCTACGCCAAGCAGTTGGTACGCTAAGCGAACAAGACATCTTGGACGTTGATGCAGGTTTGAAAGCGGCAAAATAACCGCGAACTGAATACTTCAGGTCTTAATAAATAAAAAACGCCAGTTGAGTTATCAGCTGGCGTTTTTTATTACTTGTAGTTCAGAGCTTAAAAGTGCCTCTGAACTACAAGTATCAAAAAGGCCGCACTTAGCGACCTTTATGAGCAAATAGCATTTCAATGCTAACAAACAGCAGCCTTAGCCCTTACCGCCTTTGATTGCATTAATGATTTCACTGGTCGAGCAGCCATCTTCAAAGTTCAATACACGAACTTCACCACCCGCCGCAATGACTTCTTTACCACCAGCAATCTCTTCTGGTTTGTAGTCACCGCCTTTTACTAGCAAGCTTGGTAGAACTTCTGAGATCAAACGCTGCGGCGTATCTTCACTAAATGGTACAACCCAATCCACAGCGCCCAAACCTGCCAACACCGCCATGCGGCGATCGGTTGGGTTTACCGGACGACCAGGGCCTTTAAGGCGTTTTACTGACTCATCGGTATTAACCGCAACGATTAGGCGATCGCCCAGTTCAGCAGCATGGTTTAAGTAAGACACATGCCCAGCGTGTAGAATATCAAAGCAGCCGTTTGTCATAACGACTTTCTCGCCACGAGCACGTGCTTTTTTCACCGCTTCGATCAGTGCTTTTTCTGAAATCACACCGTAATCCGTGTCTTGGCTGCCATGTACCGCTTCTGCTAATTCAATCTCAGAAAGCGTTGACGTGCCTAGTTTACCAACCACAACACCTGCCGCTGCGTTTGCTAGTGCACACGCTTCTTCAAATGATTTGCCTGCGGCAACAGACGCTGCCAATACAGAGATAACCGTGTCGCCCGCACCTGTCACGTCGTACACTTCTTTCGCTTGAGTTGGAAGGTGGAACGGTTCCTGGCCACGACGAATCAAGGTCATTCCGTTTTCGCTGCGTGTCACTAAAAGCGCTTCAAATTCAAACTCTTCAACCAAAGCCAGTGCTTTCTCTACTAGCTCTTGGTCAGATTTCACTTTACCTACAACGTCTTCGAACTCTTTCATGTTTGGCGTAAGAAGTGTTGCGCCACGGTAGCGTTCAAAATCCGCACCTTTCGGGTCAATGAAAACCGGAATATTTGCTGCGCGCGCTTTTTGAATGTATGCCTGAACATGCTCTAACGAACCTTTTGCGTAGTCAGACATAATCACGGCTTTAACGTTTGGCAGTGCGGCATCCATACGTGATAGCACAGGTGCAGAATCTGTGTTTTCAAACTTGTCTTCGAAGTCGAGACGAATAAGCTGTTGTCCACGGCTCATTACGCGAAGCTTCGTAATCGTTGGGTAATCAGGCAGTGCAACGAAATCGCACTTCACATTGAGTGAGCTCAGCGTCTCCGTCAGCACTTTTGCAGGCTCATCTTCCCCAGTTAGACCAACAATGTGAGCATGGCCACCTAGTGATGCGATGTTCATCGCAACGTTCGCAGCACCACCAGGACGCTCTTCATTGTTTTCTACTTTTACAACAGGAACCGGCGCTTCAGGAGAAATGCGCCCGGTTGGGCCATACCAGTAACGATCTAGCATGACATCACCGATGATGAGCACACCAGCGCTGTTGTAATCAGGTAGAATTGGTTTCATTGTTGGTCTCCAAAAATTAAATCGAAGTGAGTTTATCACAGCCCTTATCGAGGCTAAATATATGGTCTTAACTGAACCACTGATTCCAAGCCTGTTTTACCCACTCCCTTTCGGCAACAAACTTGTCTTCCACCACATCAGCGTCTAAATTGAGTAGATTTCGTCGGTGTATTTCGTTGCGCATTGTCGTGTAAGCACGTATCAACTGCATTGCTTGGTCTTCGTCCATGACATTTTGCGCAATGAGCGTTTCAAAGATGCGCACATTATCACACCAACGCGTCAATTTCGGCTTATCGTGACTATAGTTGAGCACTAGGTACTGAGCGAGAAATTCGATATCGGTAATCCCACCCACATCTTGCTTGAGCATAAAGCGGCCTGGCTTTTTCCCCCCAAGATGACCGCGCATTTTTTCTCTCATTTCGACAACGTCTTTTTTCAGTTCAGCTTGATCGCGTGCTTTGCACAGCACATCATGCCGCGTATTGTGAAATGCGATCGCCAGTGGTTCATCACCATAAATCATGCGCGCGCGGACAAGTGCTTGATGCTCCCATGTCCACGCGTCTTGATGTTGATAGTCGTCGAACGCGTCCGTTGGGCTAACCAACAAACCCGATGCACCGGACGGACGCAATCGGGTATCGACCTCGTATAAAATACCGGAAGCGGTGCGAGTGGAGAAAATATGAATGATACGCTGTGCTAAACGAAGGTAGAACTGACGACCATCAATCTCTTTTTTGCCGTCAGTGTAGACATTGACTGGGCAGTCATGCATGAAGACAATATCCAAATCGGAGTTATAGCCGAGCTCCCACCCTCCGACTTTACCATAACCAATTACAGCAAAGCCTTTGCCTTCACGATCTTTCACATGCGTTGGCTCGCCATACTTTTCAGATACTTGCAACCAAGCCTGACTGATCACCGCATCCACGATAGCTTCCGCTAAATAAGTTAAATGGTCACTCACTTTCATCACTGGCAATGCGCCAGCAATATCTGCCGCTGCAATACGCAAAATACAAATTTGCTTAAACTGACGCAACGCTTCCATTTGCTGTTCCATATCATCTTCAGGAATACGCGCCAAATAATCACGCAGCTCTGTACGGTAACTGTCTAATGGAATGGGATTGTACAGCTGCGCAGGGTCGATCAACTCATCAAGCAAGATAGGATAACGAGACAGCTGCTCTGAAATCATTGGGCTTGCGGTACACAAACGTACGAGCTGCACCAGAGCCGCTGGATGCTCATCCAATAATTCCAAGTAAGTCGTGCGAGTGCAGATATTGTGTAGCAAGTGAAGTACACGAGATAAACCAAACTGTGCATCAGGATGGGCAAAGACCGCATCAAACACTTTCGGCATCAAACGATTGAGCACTTCGCGTCCACGTGGGCCTAACGTTTTTTTGGCCAGATCGGTTTTAAAGTTGATGATGGTTTTCGCGCATGAAGCAAAGTCTTCAATCTGAATATCCTGCTGCAAGATATGCTCAAGAACATCTTGTTTGTCGGCCATATCCCATAGCTCATGAAAATGACGAGCAACGGTAGTCCCCTCGTCTTCTTCATCATCACCAATTAGTGATTCAAAAACTTGGTGAACATTTGCCATATGCTGCTGGGTTTGCTCAATCAATTGCTCCCAACAGCTCATTTTCATCGCGGTGGCGAGCTTTAAGCGTTCGGTTTCGCAATCAGGCAGCGTCTGGGTTTGCTTATCCGCCATTGCTTGCAACAAGTTTTCTAATTGACGCAAGTACTTGTATGCGGCTTCTAGATCGCTGACTTCTTGTGGAGTAAGCAATGCCAGTTCTTCAATGCCTTGCAGCGTTTCCAACAGCCCTCGATTACGCAAAGAAGGTTCTCGACCACCTCGAATCAATTGAAAAACTTGAGCGATAAATTCAATTTCTCGGATGCCACCCGCACCTAGCTTAATGTTGTTATTCAACCCTCGGCGGCGAACCTCGCTACTGATCATCGACTTCATTCGTCGCAAAGATTGAATCGCACTGAAATCAATATAACGACGAAAAACAAAAGGGCGCAGCATTTGGCGTAGCTCTTGATACTGCGGGTACATCTCACATCCCATCACCCGAGCTTTGATCATCGCGTAACGTTCCCAATCTCGCCCCTGTTCTTGGTAATAATCTTCAAGTGCGGCATAGCTCATTACCAAAGGGCCACTTTCTCCAAATGGGCGAAGTCGCATGTCGACGCGGTAGCAAAAACCATCGAAGGTTTGTTGGTCGAGCGCTTTGATGATGCGTTGACCAAGACGAGTAAAGAACTGGGCATTGGCAATGCTGCGGCGTGCGCCTTGGGTTTCGCCATTCTCTGGATACGTGAAAATTAGATCAATATCGGAAGAAAAGTTTAACTCGCCACCACCTAGTTTCCCCATGCCGATAATTAACATCGGCTGCACTTCACCGTCCTCACTTGTTGGCGTGCCCCACTCCTGACAACACACTTGATATTGCCATTGATAGGTTTCAAAAATCATCGCTTCTGCCAACTCAGATAAGTGGCTTAAAGACGTCTCTAGCGACCATGCATGCGTGAAATCCTTCCACGCAATGTACACCATTTCTCGGTTGCGAAACTGACGCAACACGCGATGACCAGACATCTCATCAGGACATTGTTCCAACAGTTCAGCAAGACGTGAGCGGTAAGACTCCTGACGACTTGGCTGCGCTAACATACTTGGCAACTCACGGGCTAGGACTTCATCGCGATGAATGGCTTCGGTTATAAATTGGCTTAAGCCCGCCACATAACGAAATTGCTGCGCAACCTCATCGGGCCAAAAGGGAAAATAACCTGCGTCTTGGGCGTTTTGTACGGCAGATTCAGCGATAGAAATCAGTGGCGAAGGCAGCTGCATTTTTCTTCCTTGTTTGAAAAGCACGGTAACTCATTCTTTATACCAGACTGAAAGCAAATAAAAACGCCCACAAAAGGTTTGTGGGCGTTTTATCAAAAGTTCGGGATCGAATATTAAACTTGGAAAGATTTGATCTTCTTGTCTAGCTCACCTGCATTATTTTGCATCATTTCAGAGGTTTCTAGCAGCTCGGTAACAACAACAACTGAGGCTTCCACCAACTCACGTACATTGGTGAGGTTTTGGCTCATCTCTTCTGCAACACTGCTTTGCTGACCAGACGCCGTCGCGATCTGGAAGTTCATGTCATTGATTTGCGTCACTTGCCCAACAATACCATCGAGCTCAGATCCAGCATTAGAAACCAGCTCGTTTCCATCTGCCGCTTCTACAACGCTTTTTTCCATGAGTTCTACCGCAGATTCAGCACTGGTTTGCAGCTGTGCGATCATCTCTTGAATTTCTACCGTCGCTTGTTGTGTACGTTGGGCAAGGTTACGAACTTCATCTGCAACCACAGCAAAACCCCGCCCAGCCTCGCCAGCTCGCGCCGCTTCAATCGCCGCATTCAGTGCAAGCAGGTTGGTTTGTTCAGAAATGCCTTGAATCGTCCCCACAACGCTACCAATAGCTTCAACACGTTCTTCAACTTGGTTAACCGCTTGTGCCGATGAAGCGATATCCGACGAAAGTTCACTCATTTTCGCCATTGTACTTTGCAAGAACTGCTGACCAGAAATTGCTTGCGCGGAAGCTTGCTCTGTTAGAGAAGATGCCGTCTGGGCATGTTCCGCAACCGTTTGGACCGTCGACGACATTTCACTCATCGCCGTAGCAAGTTGATCAATTTCGTTAAACTCTTCTTGCGCCGATTCCTTCGTTTCCGACATGCTCAGTGTCATGACTTCGGTGAGCGTTGATAATTCATCAGACGCATTAATTTGCATTTGAATCACATCGTGCAATTGTCGACGTGTCTTTTCTAATTCACGTGCCACGTCTCCGTATTCATCTTTACAATCCATACCAAATGGAACAGAGAGGTTCTTGCTCGCCATCAGTTTGATCGCGTCGCTCAGATACTGTGTTTGACGCAACATCACTCTAGCCGCCGCTAATAAGAGCACGACAAAAACCACTATCAATAAGGCGGTTTGCCAAGCAACTTGCGTTAAGTATGCTTCATAATGCTGTTGGGCAACTTGCGCGTTTTGTGTCGCCGCTAAAAGTGAGTCGTAAAAAGTGTTTGCGTCCCACAGTTGTTTTGCCACGATCAGGACAGTACTGAAGACCATCAACATGACCATTTTAGGCACCAGTCGAATGTCGGATATGACCCTTTCCCATGGCTTAAATGCCAGCTTTTCCATTGTCAGTTCTCCACCGAGTCTTATATAGTCTTTATCTATAATCTTTATATTACTTATAGTTATGTTCGCGCTTTGCGTGGTTACGCGATTTATTTTGAGCTTCGTATGAAAAACAATGATATCAAAGACAGCACACGACCGATGGGCCTGTTGTCACTAATATTGTCTTTTATGGCACTATTTGTGATCTCTGGCTTGTTGTTTTTCCCGATCGATCACGAAACCCGTCAAGTTCTTATCGGTCTGGATTTCATAATCTGTAGTATTTTTCTACTACAGCTCACCATTGATTTGATCCGGTCCACAGATCGCTGGTTATTCCTTAAACGTCATTGGATAGATTTCGTGGCGAGCATCCCATTGATAGAGCCCCTGCGCTTTGCGCGTATTTTTCATATTATGCGAGTGGTATTAGTACTGCGTTCGTCAAAGTTCATTTTGCATCAGCTCAAAGAAAACCGCCGCGAAACTACGGTCGCCTCTATACTGCTATTGATGGTTATCCTCATAACGCTCGGTTCTAGTGCAATGCTGTTTATCGAAGCGAAAAACCCAGAAGCGAATATTCGCACTGGCGCCGATGCTTTGTGGTGGGTATTTGTAACGATCTCAACGGTTGGTTACGGCGATCATTATCCAGTGACCTCCATAGGAAAGTTTTTGGCTGTCATCATCATTGTTTGCGGGGTGGGTATCTTTGGTATGATCTCGGGTCTTATCACCTCTATCCTTACTGCCCCAACGAAACAACAGACGCACAGTTCAATCAATAAAGAACGTATGCTCGAGCAGCTCCTAACCCAACAAGCGCAAATACTAGAACGACTCGATTTCATGGAAAAAGAGCTACAACAACGTAAAACAGAGACAAAAAAATAGGACCATGCGGTCCTATTTTTTTGTCGTTACCACCAGAACGATCATTCACGCCAATAAGGCTGTACTTCCACACTGATCGCTCGGGTTTGATCCATTGCATGCAAAATTGAGCGCTCTTGACGGTGCAACCAGCGTTCTAACTGCTCTTTTTCTGCGTCTTCCAGCATATCAACCAACGGGAGCAAGTGGTTCAGCATTAGCAGATCATCGATACCATGCACCAGATCCGCCCATGGTAAACGGAAGCTGTTACGCTCATCCGAGTTATACAAACTCGCGAAACCAATGCCGGTATAGAGATTACGCAATAAGCGATAACGCTGATCAACGTACTCTTGCGCCGTCAAATCGCGCTCTGCTGGGAAAGCTTCCATTAGCTCAGCCCAAGTGCGATCGAGCTGAGTAACTGAAAACGGCATGATGTTACTTGCCATTTTTTCACGTGCTTTTTCATCAAGAAATGGCTGCCAACCGCGCGCCAAGATCCAGCGGCTTAGATCCAGCAGTAACCCTGTGTAACGCGCGGAATTGAGCAACCCTAGCACTTCTTCACGGCTTGGCAACTCTTGTAACTGCTGAGTCAGCTCAGATACTAAGAACTTACGCGCATCCAACTTACGCAGCACATTGCCTTTGTCATCTAAGAGCTCTTCAAGGTGTGCATGCTCATCTAACCAACTCAGTTCTTCTTCCAACCATTTAAGCTCTTGGCGCAGAATCGCACTCGCGCGACGAGGGACAATCCCGCCAAAAATAGTCAATGTTTGACGAATGAAACGAATGGCATTACTGATTTCACGCAGTGCTTCCACGCTGTCACGCTCAGCATAAATTTGCTCGTGATAATGCCAATGAGACAAAGCGTGCTCTAAAGAGTTGATCAAGCAAAATTCAACGGTATCCGTCGGACTACTGTCCACAAGTGCCAATGATTTTACTTCATCACCCGCATAACCGCTTGCAAGTCGATAACCTTTCGCCGCTTTGCTCAAGTTACCCAAACGCATACCGCCTTGCTCGCAAAAGCTGCGTGCCAGCGTGAATAAAGCTTCGGTTTGGCCAGACTTAAGTTCCAGTTCAACTTCGCAAATCGGCTCTTGCTTCTCTTCTTCGTCTTCACCTTTGGCTACAACTAAGCCTTGGTCAAAGGCAACTTCAATCTGACTGCCATCGGGCATGCCAATCAGCCATTGTTCACGTGTGAAGTTGGTCGAGAATAATGGCATAAGCTCGGATTGCAGCGTTTCTGCATCTTTACCTGGAGGCCAAATATCTAGAGGATGAAGCGACAGATTAGGCTCGTCGCTAGTGTGCTCAGCATTGTATTCTGGTCTTTGATGTAAGCCTGCGACGACGCGTCCTGCTGTCTTTACGGTTTGGACGAATACATCATCAAAACGGCGAATTCTTAAACCAATGTCGTGCTTTCTAAGCCATTTATCGGCAGTATCAAAATAGGTGTTACCCAAGTCACGACAACTATGCTGAAGTACTTTTGTCTCAGAAATTTTTTCTTTTAAAGTTTCTGAAAATTCAGGAGAAACAAAAAACTTCAGTTCTATTTCGGTTTCCATAGCTATACCTTTCAAAGCAGATAGAAACAGGATATTGCGTAATTTCTCACACGGCAAGAGAGAAATATCGCCGGAATGATGATCTAAAACAGTTTTAATGAGCGATTTAATGCGTTACCATGCGCGCCTTTATAGCCATCGTTCAACATTTCGCCAAGCACTCAGAAATGGTGTATGTTTTTTTAAGGTTATAGTTATTAGGTTGAATGACCATGCCAGTAAATACAATTATGGGGTTATTTGCAAAGTCCCCAATTAAGCCTTTGCAACGCCACGTTGTGTGTGTCAACGAATGTTGTTCACACTTGGTGAAATTCTTTGAAGTATCTTCAAAGGGTGATTGGGAAAAAGCAGCAGAAATCCGTGCACAAATTTCTCACTTAGAGAAAGAAGCGGATGTGCTGAAACGTGAAATCCGTCTAAAACTGCCTCGCGGTTTGTTCATGCCAGTCGACCGTACTGACATGCTTGAGCTTTTGACTCAACAGGACAAACTTGCAAACCTGGCAAAAGACATTGCTGGCCGTGTATATGGTCGTCAACTTGTCATCCCTGAGGCTCTCCAACCAAACTTCCTCGCTTACGTTCAACGTTGTCTTGATGCTGCCGATCAGGCGCAAAAGGTAATCAATGAACTTGATGAATTGCTAGAAACCGGCTTCAAAGGCCGTGAAGTGACGCTCGTCGCTGAAATGATTCATCAATTAGACGTTATCGAAGATGATACCGATGCCATGCAGATTGAACTTCGCCAACAGTTGATGGTGATTGAAGCTGACATGAACCCTATCGATGTCATGTTCCTGTACAAGATTCTTGAATGGGTAGGTGGTATTGCCGACCAAGCGCAGCGCGTAGGTGCTCGTTTGGAAGTCATGCTATCTCGATCTTAAAACATAAAGTTAACGACATAACGAAGAGCATAATTAACACGTGTCATAGGGACGATGACTATTTTCATCGTCTTATGGTTTGGCGCGCGTAAAATTTTGTTCCGCTTGTTATAAAACAACTAGGTATTACGATGGATATCCTTGCGAACTACGGCACTGTCCTGATTATTGTTGCAGCGATTTTTGGTTTCATGATGGCGATTGGTATTGGCGCGAACGACGTTGCTAATGCGATGGGTACATCTGTAGGTTCAAAAGCGCTAACTGTAAAACAAGCTATCATCATTGCGATGATCTTCGAATTTGCAGGTGCTTACCTTGCAGGCGGTGAAGTAACCGACACTATCCGTAAAGGTGTAATCGAAACTTCTTTATTTGCTAGTCAACCAGATGTTCTTGTCTACGGCATGATGTCTGCGCTTTTAGCAGCAGGTACATGGCTGCTTCTTGCTTCTTACATGGGCTGGCCAGTATCAACGACTCACTCAATCATCGGTGCAATCATTGGTTTTGCATGCGTATCAGTAGGTACTGAAGCGGTTGACTGGGGCAGCGTTCAAGGCATTGTTGGTAGCTGGATTATTACGCCAGTGATTTCAGGTTTCTTTGCTTACGTTATCTTTGTCAGCGCACAACGCCTGATTTTTGATACAGAGAACCCTCTGTTTAATGCGAAACGTTTTGTACCTGTTTACATGTTCATCACAACAATGGTGATTGCACTTGTAACCATCAAAAAAGGTCTAAAACACGTTGGTCTTCACCTGACCAATGGTGAAGCCTGGATGTGGGCAGCAGCAGTTTCAGCACTTGTGATGATTGGCGGCTACGTATACATCCAGAAAAAATTCGCTAATCGCGAAGAAGACCGCAGCTTTTCTGGCGTGGAAGGTATCTTCAGCGTTCTGATGGTTATCACCGCTTGTGCGATGGCATTTGCACACGGTTCAAACGACGTTGCAAACGCCATTGGTCCACTGTCTGCTGTCGTATCGACTGTTGAACACATGGGCGAAATCAGCACGAAAAGCACCATCGCTTGGTGGATTCTACCTCTTGGTGGTATTGGTATCGTGGTCGGTCTTGCAACACTGGGTCACAAAGTAATGGCAACCGTTGGTACAGGCATCACTGAGCTAACGCCTAGCCGCGGTTTTGCAGCACAGCTAGCAACAGCATGTACGGTAGTTCTAGCGTCTGGTACAGGCCTGCCAATTTCAACCACTCAAACATTGGTTGGTGCGGTTCTCGGTGTTGGCTTTGCTCGTGGTATCGCAGCACTGAACCTAGGCGTAGTTCGTAACATCGTGGCATCATGGATCGTTACACTACCAGCGGGTGCGTTATTAGCCGTAGTATTCTTCTACGGACTTCAAGCGATGTTCGCTTAAGACACTCGTCAATAGAATGTAAGCGCTTTGTCATTATTGACTCAAACGCACAGAAAGGGAGGCTTTGCCTCCCTTCTTTGTTGCACCGAGGTTTGAAACTGCATACTATTCGTCTATTTCCGGCTCCAATCATTCGGTGCCAACGCTGTCTCCAAGAAAAATCGTTAAGGGATTTACTGTGAAAAAACTAATCATCACGGTTTTGTTTACTTTGCTAGCAGCGCCAGCGGCCCTAGCAGCAGACCGTTATATTTCTGATGACCTCTTCACTTTTATGCACTCAGGTCCAAATAACACCTACCGTATTATTGGTAGTGTTAACGCCGGTTCTAAAGTACAACTGATTAAAACCAACCGAGATACTGGCTACACGCAAGTTCGTGATGACCGTGGTCGCACTGGTTGGGTACAAAGCAAGTTTGTGACAAACCAAGAGAGCATGGCAATTCGCCTTCCTCGCATTGAGAAAGAGCTAGCCGAAGTAAAAGAGCAGCTTGCTAATGCTCGTCAAACTTCTGATGCAGAGAAAGCCGGTCTTGTTACCTCTCTCGAAACACGTAACCAACAAATTTCAGATCTAGAAAATAAATACTCTGAGATCAGTGATCAGCTTACTTCTGTTGAAACAGAAAACCGCGAGCTACGCGCAAAACTGGATACACAAAAAGATGACATGCTGCTTAAGTACTTCACTTATGGCGGCGGTGTCGCAGGTTTAGGTTTACTATTTGGTTTGATTCTTCCGCATGTCATGCCTCGTAGAAAGCGCTCTCCTGCGGGTTGGGCATAAACCCTTACGCTTTTATCTTTAAAAAGAACGCAAAAGCCAGTCGATATTGACTGGCTTTTTAGTTTGCTTCGTTTGATAGAAGTGAGTACTACTCCCCCATTGAACTAGAGGCTCGACGACGATCCGTTGCGCCATAAAGCTTGCCATTTTTTAGCTCAATTGCATTCAAACCGCTTACCACTGGAATAACGTGCACTGGGTAGCCAAGCTCCATAAACTCAGGCACCAACATTTCTGCGAACGTTTTCTTTTCCACCAGCAAACCAGTCGGGTCATAAGACTTGGTGCGGTCTATCTTAGTGCCATACTGGATGTTTGGTAAGTCAATAGCCTCTTGCGCTGATAAGTTCCAATCCAGCACCCCAACCACGGTTTTGAGTACATACCCCGGGATTTGTGAACTACCTGGTGACCCAACCACCAAACGCAAATTATCATCACTGTCCATCACCATTAATGGCGTAATAGCCGAACGTGGACGCTTGCCCGCTTCAATTGAGTTTTGCGTAGGTTTGCCGTTAACCGTTGGCAGAGGTGAGAAGTTAGCCATCTGCGCGTTCAAGATAACGCCATCGACCATCACACCCGAGCCCATACCTGTTCCTACCGTACTAGTCATTGCTATTGCATTTCCATCTCTATCGACGATAGAAATATGCCCTGTATCTTTGCTCTCGAAGCCTTGATATTGCGCATACTGAGTTTGCGTTATCTGTCCTGCTTTTGGATCCTCTTTTGAAGTGCCATTATCGGGGATTAAATCACGTCTCTGATCTAGATAGGCTTTAGACAACAACTGTTCAACTGGCGCTTCCACATAATCCGGATCTCCGGCATACGCAATACGATCGGCTTTTGCAATTCGCATCGCTTCAGTCATGAGACGCCAAGGTTCCACATCCGTTTTCGCCATATGGGCAATGTCATAGGGTGCAAGCAGTTCAAGACTCTGAGCGACCATCACACCGCCCGAAGCTGGGTAACCAAAAGAGACGATTTTATTCCCACGGTAGTCGCTCTCAATGATGTCACGCTGCTTCACTTGGTAATGTTTAAAATCTTCTAAAGACAACTTCTCGTGTTGGTCGTCAATACGACTATTAACCGTCTCTACGATGTGCTGACCAAGCTCACCACCATAAAGGTAACTATCGCCTTGTTGCGCGATCTTCCTCAGCGTCTCAGCCATCTTAGGGTTCTTCATCAAGGTTCCCGTCGGCTTAATATCGTCCCCTTGCCAATACAAGGCTTTCACTTCCGGATCTTGCTCAAGTCGGCTTTGCTCTCTTACTACGATGTCGTAGGTGTAGCTGTTCATCGCGTACCCATTGCTCGCCAATGTAATCGCCGGCTTAATCAGCTCTGCCCATGGCAACTTGCCGTATTGTTCATGAGTGGTGTAAAGCAACCGCAACGTGCCTGGAACCGCAACAGAACGAGGGCCTAATATTTCGTTGCGACTGAGTACTTCCCCATTCTCAACAAACATTTCAGGGTTCGCGCTAGAGGGCGCTTCATCTCGACCATCAAGGGCCAGAAATTTGTTCTCGTCATGTTGATAAAACAGCGCGAAAGTCCCGCCGCCAATTCCGGTCATATCTGGCTCAACGACAGACATCACCATCTGCATCGCGACCATAGCATCAACAGCGTTACCGCCTTCTTTCAATATTGAGTAACCGGTACTGCTCACGTAAGGATTCGTCGCACTGACCATGAAATCTTGCCCGCGACTATCTGGTGTAACTGGGAATGGGTCTGGCTTTGCTGCATAGCTTGTCGATGCAACAATGCTTAAAGAAAAAATCAGAATACGCATGTGTCTCTGTTTAGACTCCTATTATGTGATGGGGTCTAACGTGGACCAAGTCATTACTCCGAAGTTCGTGAAAATGGTGTCTTTTTACACAACGCTGACTGGAATCGCGCTATCAATAGATGAATGATATTGGTGCTATTTAAACGACTGAGAAAAGCTATATTTTGCTTGTTTGAGTATCTAAAAATCATCACCAGAATAGATGCAAAAGATGCTCTGAAAAATAAAAAGCCAGCGATATGATTTCGCTGGCTTGATGTGTTTCTACAAGAGTTAGCCTTTCCACTCATACAACGCTGGTATACGAATTTGCTCACCTTGGAACTCAACAATCACAGCTTGCGGTTGTATTTCTCTTAGAGTGACCTGATCATCAACGACATCCCCTTGATGATACTCAACATTGTTAATTTTCACCCAACGGCGATTTTCATCACTAGCGTACATATGGGTTTGCAAATTAAGCGCAGGTAGACGCCCTTGCCACTGGTGAGCGTTGCGCTCTAAATCGTTCACGCGTGCCGTTTGTGATGAAGAGTTGTCATCATCTCGGGATAAGGCATTTTCGACCTTCCTAGCTAAATCAGGAGATAATGAGGATAAATCCAGATCATCCAAAGACAACCCGAGGTCCTCTTCAGCAGCAGAAGTCGTTTGGGTTGATGCTGAGTTGCGTGTTTCATCTCTGCTTGGTGTATGGCTCGTGTATTCATCGGGGGTGGTAAATGTACCAAAATCACGCGATAGCTCTGCACTTGGCCACTCTCTTGGCAATTGGGCCAACTGGGTGTTCTCTGGATAGTCTAATACTTTGAAAGGTGATACCACTTCGACCTTTTCTATCGGGGACGTTGTATCTACTTCAACACTCGGTGCAAAGAGATCTAAGTACCAAGCGACTCCAATAGCAGAAGCAGTGATTGGCAGCAAGAACAGACCTATATGTTTCACAGCTGACATTATGCGTCCTCCTTCTCTATTCTCGCCAGTTGAGGCGCATCTGGCTGAACATTTTGCTGAAGTCGGTCTAGCGTTCGCTTACCTGCAATACCATCGACACCAATTCCTTGCCAGCGTTGAAATAACTCGACTCGCTCTTTCATCGCACCATCAAAAATAGACGTTTCAAGCAGTGGCTCACTCACCGCTTCTGCTAATAATCGGTCTAATACTTCAATCGCAGGGCCTTCCATGTCTAAACGTAATGTTTCATTCAGCGGAGCATGCCACAGTTCGATAATATTGCCCTGCCACAACGGCTTTAACCATGAAATTGGCAGACGGAGACGCTGCTTACCATTGAGCACTTCAGCTTGGTCATTACCGACGGCATATAGAATGACATACCCAACATCACCTTGATAATTCAACTCCAAGATCACAGGGCGATTTTGTTGCATCAACAGCGGCCAAGTCGCCATTTTACGCTCACAACGCATAGTCGACTGCGGTTCTGACAAACAAAGGTTATCGCGAACCGATGCTTGATACCCCCACAAACGATACAAATCATTTACAGCGAGGTTCGACTGTTTTTGTGTTAACAATAAAGCACGCTGCTCATCCGTTAACTGTTGGCTGACGACGGTTGGTGTTGGCTCTACTCTTGGCTCCGTCACTTGTGTCAACACTGACGTCGCTTGAGCTGGCATATAATTCACGATCGCCCACCCCGTACTTAATGCAGCAATAAGGCCTACCGTGACAGAGCCCCAAGCAGGCCAACGGAAAGTCCGGCGCTCTTTTTTATCTTGCTGATAAATATCTGCCTGAAACTGCATCACCTCTTCACAGGCCTGCTGAACGGTTTGCTTATCCACAACCACATTACCCTGGTGATAACTGATGTTGAGGGATTTGTCACAGATAAGGTTGATGAGCCGCGGTATACCGTGACTGTATTTGGCTATAAGTTTACAAGAAGCACGATTAAACAGTTGCTGGTCGCCACCAGCTGTATGTAGTCGAAATGCGATGTAATCTTCTGTCTCTTTTTCATCCAACGGCAACAGGTGATAACGCCCGGTAATACGCTGGGCAAGTTGGCGTAGTTGTGTTGTTTGTAATAACCGCTGCAATTCAGGCTGCCCGACCAACAACACTTTGAGCAGTTTTCTGGTATCGGTTTCCAAGTTAGTCAACAAGCGCAACTGCTCTAAAACGTCGGCAGCAAGGTGTTGAGCCTCATCAATGACCAGCAATGTCTGCCAGCCTGAACGATAATTACGCAGCAAATATTGATGGATAACCTGGTTTAGCTGTTTGAGGTTTGCGTCTGGCGGATAGGTGATTTTGAACTCATCACAAATGGCTTCGAGCAAGTCTCTACTCGAAAACGTGGGATTGAGAATAAGACCCGCTTTGGTGTTATCACCCAAATTCGCCAGCATCGCTTTTGCGACGGTCGTTTTGCCTGTACCTACTTCGCCAGTAAGCATAGCAAAGCCACCGCCATCGCCTAGCCCAGCTTGGAGATGTGTGATTGCCTCTTTGTGACGTTGGCTTAAATACAAATAACGTGAGTTTGGAACAATCGAAAATGGTTGTTCGACAAACCCAAAAAAGTCCTTATACATTAGGCTCTCCAGCTAAAAAACCACCTGAGAATAGTCAGATATAATATAAACATAGCCGCATCTACTCTCGGGAGTAAAGAAAAGTACCATTGCTTGCTACAATGTCCAACGGCATATCCATAAATTAAGAGGTAATTCGTGCAAGTTTATTTAGTAGGTGGCGCAGTTCGAGATAAATTGCTCGGAATTGATAATTATGACAATGATTGGGTGGTCGTAGGCGCGACGCCTGAGATGATGTTGTCCCAAGGGTACACCGCCGTTGGTAAAGACTTTCCTGTATTTCTGCATCCCAAAAGTAAAGAAGAACATGCCCTTGCACGAACAGAGAGAAAGTCAGGTTCTGGTTACACTGGTTTTGAATGTTTCTTCGATCAAAACGTCACCTTAGAAGAAGATTTGATACGTCGTGATTTAACCATTAACGCGATGGCAATGGAGAGTGATGGCACGATCCATGACCCATATGGTGGCCAGCAAGATCTCAACGATAAACTGCTACGCCATGTATCAGACGCCTTTATTGAAGACCCTCTACGCGTTTTACGTGTCGCTCGCTTCGCTGCAAAGCTTGCTGATCTAAACTTTACGGTTGCCGACGAAACTATGCGGTTAATGCGTCACATGGCAGAGTCCGGAGAGCTGAGCACACTGACTCCCGAGCGTGTTTGGCAAGAATGGCATAAATCTCTCTCTACTCCTCGCCCTGATATTTTCTTATCGGTTCTACGAGACTGTGGTGCATTAACCGTGGTGTTACCTGAAATTGATGCACTATTTGGCGTACCTCAACCTGAGAAGTGGCATCCAGAAATCGATACTGGCATCCATACTTTGATGGTGGCAGAGCAAGCCGCAAAATTGAGTAACTCACTCCCCGTCAGGTTTGCCGCCCAAGTGCATGACTTGGGTAAAGGCGTGACGCCAGAGAGCGAATGGCCAAGCCACAAAATGCATTGCCATACAGGATTAAAACTGATCAAAAAGCTGTGCGAACGTGTCCGGGTACCAAATGAGTTTCGTGATTTAGCCTTGATGGTGTGCGAACAGCATTCCAATATTCATCGCGCGGCTGAACTTAAACCACAAACCATAATTAAAATACTCAATAAGCTTGATGTGTGGCGTAAGTCCGAACGTCTGCAAGATATCTTGCTTTGCTGTCAAGCGGATCATGCTGGTCGTAAAGGACTGGAAACGCAACCATATCCACAGGCGGATATTTTTAGGCAAGCCTACCAAGCAGCAGCGGCAGTTGACGTTCAAATCATAATCAAAGAGGGCTTTAAAGGCCCTGCGATTCGTGACGAGCAAGAAAAACGACGTATTGAAGCAGTGAAAGCAGCACTTAAGAAGTAACGAACAAACAAAAACGCCCGCGGATTTCGCGGGCGTTTTTCGTTAGCATCAATTATGAACTTAATAGAAAAGCGAACAAACCGATGCCCAAAATCAGACGGTAAATCACAAACGGTGTCATGCCCATGCGTGAAATCATCTTCAAGAAGAAGTGTATACAGATGTACGCACTGATAAACGATGTGATAATGCCAGTCAGTAAGAAACCAACATGGACAGGTTCACCACTGGTCACTAACTTCATACCTAAGTAGCTACCAGCTAATGTAATGATTGGGATCGACATTAAAAATGAAAAGCGGGCAGCCGCTTCTCGAGTAAAGCCAAGGTAAAGCGCTGCTGTAATGGTCGCCCCTGAACGTGAAGTTCCAGGAATCATCGCTAAGGCTTGGGCAATACCGATAAATACAGCTTTCTTCCAACCCGTTTGGTATTCATCGGCAACGAGTTCAGCGTTTTTGTCTACCCACCATAGCAACAAGCCAAATACGATCGTGGTAGTCGCGATGACGTAAGCGCTACGTAGATACACTTCAATGATGTCTTTCATCAATAGGCCGAACACACAAGCTGGAATCGTCGCAATCACGATCATCCAAGCCAATTTAGCTTCTTTACTGCGATCTCCTTTAAAGATCGAAGCAAATAACGCTTGAAACAAAGTGATTACTTCATGACGAAAATAGATCACGACAGCCATTAATGTACCGACGTGAACAGCAACATCAAAGGCTAGACCTTGGTCTTCCCATCCTAAAATAGCGGAAGGCAGGATCAAATGGGCAGAGCTTGAGATAGGCAAAAACTCTGTCAGCCCCTGAATCAGAGCCAAAATAAAGGCTTCAAAATAACTCATGTAAACAACTCAAATTAAAAATGAAAGGAAACGGGTTTGAGCGAATCGACTGGCTGCATAGCATGCCAAATGTCTGCGACTGTGCGTCCATCGCCTGGGATCACTAATTGCGGTTCGAGATCATACAGCGGCTTTGTGACAAAAGGATATTTGTAGATATCACTGCGAGGTAGCTCAGGTTTTTTCTTGGAGACGCGCTCACCGAACAACACTATATCGAGATCCAGTGTTCGATCCTGATACTTTTGCGCGTTTTCTTCGCGTCCCCACTTAAATTCAATCTCGCGTAGTTGATGGCTCAACTCTTCTAATGACAACTCGGTACGCATTGCAACGACAAAGTTGTAGAAATTCTTGCTGCTAAAACCAATAGGTTCGCATTCATATATCGGTGATACGAGGAGATTTTCTCCAAGCCGTTGCAGCTCCTGATACGCAGCAAGCACATGTTGCTCTCTTTCTACGTTCGTCCCAACACCGATATAAGTGGTGATCATGCTCGGCCTCGCTCAATCACCACACCAACAGCACGTGCTTGCGGTACGGCGCCAGGCTTCGCTAGGCGGATTTTCACCCAAGGCACAGAGAAACGCTGCATGATAAGCTCTGCTACTTCTTCAGCCACGCGCTCGACCAGTAAGAAACGACCATTTTCAATGTGGTTAAGTACCGCCTCACTCACCTGCGAATAATCCAGTGCATCTTGCACATCATCACTTTTGCCCGCAGGTTTATTATCGTGTGCCATTTCAATATCTAGAACCAACTTTTGTTTGATTTGTTGTTCCCAGTCGTACACGCCAATTGTGGTGATTACTTCTAACTGTTCAATAAAAACTTTATCCAGAGCCATCTTATGTCCTTCTGTTACAGAGGTCGGATACCCGTGAGGGGTAATTTGATCGTAGTATTCTATACCTAAGTAACATTTACTTTGGTCATCACAATGTTACTTAGGTATAAACTGCGAAAGCATCTTTATATACAAGAAATCACATAATGCAAGCTCTATCACAGTGAGGATTTCTGCATTATGTAAATTCGGGGTATGATAGCAACTACGCGGGAACCGAGCATTAAATTCCAATCCATCAAGGACTTCTATGGACGCACTGGCACTGATAATGACAATGGCCGCCTATTTATTAGGTTCGGTTTCCAGTGCGGTTTTGATCTGTCGACTCTTAAAACTGCCAGACCCACGCAGTGTGGGATCTAACAATCCTGGAGCAACGAACGTATTGCGTATTGGCGGACGAGGAGCCGCTGTTTCAGTCTTGTTGTGCGATATGCTCAAAGGCACTATCCCCGTGTGGGGCGGATACTTTCTTGGTATCGACCCTATCATTCTTGGTGTCATCGCCATTGCTGCCTGTCTTGGCCACATGTACCCCATCTTTTTCCACTTTAAAGGCGGAAAAGGTGTCGCAACCGCGCTTGGCGCTATCGCTCCGATTGGTTTGGACTTAACAGGATTGGTAATGTTAACTTGGCTGTCAGTAGCCGCGCTATTCCGCTATTCATCCTTAGCGGCTCTCGTCACGGTTTTGGTCACTCCGTTTTATACTTGGATGTTTAAACCGCAATACACGTTACCTGTTGCTATGCTGTGCTGCTTAATCGTATTTAAGCATCATCAAAATATTCGTCGGCTTTTGTCTGGCGACGAGCCAAAAATCGGCGAGAAAAAACTGACACAAAAAAACTCGGCTTAATGCCGAGTTTTTCGTTTAAAGAAGGATGTATTGGTTACGCATGAACTCGATTCAGGAAGTTCAACAACATCTGGTTGACGAACTCCGGCTGTTCTAAACAACTGATGTGTCCCGCTTGCGGAATTTCTACCAACTCACTGCCTGTGATACAGTCTTTCATTAAATAAGATTCAAAAACTGGACGGGGTTTATCTTCACAGCCCACTGCAATTAACGTCGGCAGAGCAAATTTTTCCGAATCCTCAATCACATCACGGCGACCAAACACCATGCGCCCTATGCGAGCTACTTCCACCGCACGCTCACCGTTCAGCTCTTCTAAACTGCGTTTGAATGCAGCGACCAACTCAGGATTCACCTGCTCAGCGTTATCAGCAAAAAACAATGGCACAACGGCTTCAATAATTGGCGCAGGCACTGCTTGGACTTGGCTGATGGTATCAAGCATTGCAAAATACTTCTTATACGTAACTTCTGGCTCCCAGCCAATGAAGGTATCCATCAATACCAGTGACTTAACACGTTGCGGCGCTTGAGCCGTTAGCTCTGCTCCCCACATGCCGCCAACAGATAAGCCCACTATCGAGAACTCTTCGATATCTAAATGATCCATCAATGCCAACATATGTTGTGCATAGTCGGCCAATGACTGTGTCGATGCAGGTGCAGCGTCCGATTCACCATGTGCCCAAAGATCTGGCACAATACAACGGAATGACTGGCTTAAAACCTCAACTTGTGGCGCCCACATTTGGCGATCCCAAAGGTAACTATGACCAAATAGAAGCACAGGGCCCTCACCTTTATCTAGATAAGCAAGTTGCTGACCTTCAATTTCAAACTTATTCATTGTTATATCCATTTCTTATTCTTCCACGTCATCCTAGCACTGAAACAATAGCGAACTGATCGCATCAGTCAGAATGTAAAACGAGGCGGTTCATTGAATAATTAAAAATAAAGGCCTCTGAGGAGCAGAGACCTTTATTACACAGAACCGGTTTCAAACTTACCGCATAAATTTGATTAAGCGACAGGTGTTAGTTGATCAATTGGCCAACGTGGACGAGCCTCTACTGACATATCAGCCACTTCGCCATTCTTCAAGCGCTGCATGCCTGCGTAAGCGATCATCGCACCGTTATCTGTACAGAACTCAGTACGTGGGTAGTAAACTTCGCCGCCAACTTTCTTCGCTAACTTCTCTAACTCAGCTCGCAAACGACGGTTAGCACTCACACCACCAGCAATAACAATGCGTTTCATGCCTGTTTGCTCAAGCGCGCGCTTACATTTAATAGCCAACGTAGCACACACAGCCTCTTCAAATGCCAATGCGATGTCCGCGCGGGTTTGCTCGTCATCACCGTTTGCAGCAATCGTGTTAGCCGTAAAGGTTTTTAGACCAGAGAAACTCATGTCCAAACCTGGCACATTCGTCATTGGGCGTGGGAACTTAAAGCGGCCCGGTGTACCTTTTTCCGCAAGTTTAGATAATAGTGGACCGCCTGGGTAATCCAAACCCATTAGCTTCGCTGTTTTATCAAACGCTTCGCCCGCCGCATCATCAATCGACTCACCTAGAATTTTGTACTCACCGATGCCTCTCACTTCCACCATCATAGAGTGGCCGCCCGATACTAATACCGCCACAAACGGGAACGGTGGAGGGTTATCTTCCAACATTGGGGCCAATAGGTGACCTTCCATATGATGAACAAGTACCGCTGGCACTCCCCAAGCATAAGCAATACTGCGACCGATAGTCGCACCCACTAATAGCGCCCCAACAAGACCAGGCCCCGCGGTATACGCGACACCATCGATGTCTTTTGAAGTTAAGTTCGCTTCTTTTAGTGCCTCTTTAATAAGAGGAATGGTTTTCTTTACGTGGTCACGTGAAGCCAACTCAGGCACCACACCGCCGTAATCTGCGTGCAGTTTTACTTGGCTGTATAGCTTGTGTGACAAGAGACCGTTTTCATCGTCATAAATTGCGATGCCAGTCTCGTCACAAGAGGTTTCAATACCAATAATGCGCATGGTTTTCTCAGTATGCTTTCTGTATAGAGGAAATTTGGGCGTCATATTACCTTGCCTTGGTGCTGCAAACAAATTTTGTACAGACAATAATCGACAAAAGGCTTTACAAAGTAGTTGTGATCGGATTAAAATTCCGCACCATTTTTGATCAAGCTGGTAAGAGACCTAACAATTGTGATTTGGTCTGTTGAATACCAGCGTTAACGAATAACCCCTGAGGTGAAAGGCATATGCCAGTAGTTAAAGTACGTGAAAACGAACCGTTCGACGTTGCTCTACGTCGTTTTAAGCGCTCTTGCGAAAAAGCAGGTATCCTTTCTGAAGTGCGTCGTCGTGAGCACTACGAAAAACCAACTACAGTTCGCAAACGCGCTAAAGCAGCAGCTCAAAAGCGTCACGCTAAGAAGCTAGCTCGCGAAAACGCTCGTCGCGTTCGCCTGTACTAATAACTGAGCTCCAAAAGGAATTTAGTTATGGCTCTGATTGATCAACTCAAAGAAGAGCAAAAATTAGCGATGAAAGCCAAGGACAAATTACGCCTTGGTACTATTCGTTTAGCCCTATCAGCAATCAAGCAACGTGAAGTTGACGAACAGATTACTCTGAACGATGACGACATTCTTGCAGTATTGACCAAGATGGTTAAACAACGTCGCGACTCTGTAGCGCAGTTTGAAGCAGCGGGTCGTCAAGATCTTGCTGATGCGGAACAAGCAGAAATTACCGTTCTTGAGGACTTTATGCCTCAACCACTGACAGACGAAGAAGTAGCGGCTCTCATCGAGAACGCGATTGCTGAATCTGGCGCAGCTGGCATGCAAGACATGGGCAAAGTAATGGGCGTTCTGAAACCGCAAATTCAAGGGCGTGCAGATATGGGTAAAGTAAGCGGTTTAGTTCGCGCTAAATTGGCTTAAGGTACCCCACCCAATTGCAGCAAGCCGTGCTATCCTTTGGAGCGCACGGCTTGTTTGTATCTGGATGGATGGAATGAAATCAATGGGCAATACGCTCATTCTTTTAAGGCATTCACTCCACTCATCATCTTCTTTTTTTGTTAGGTTTTATGGCTGGACACATCCCTCGCAGTTTTATCGATGACCTTCTAGCTCGACTTGATATTGTCGATATCATCGACGCACGTGTGAAACTTAAGAAAAAAGGCAAAAACTACGGCGCATGCTGCCCTTTCCACAACGAAAAGACACCCTCATTCAGTGTCAGTCAAGAAAAGCAGTTCTACCATTGTTTTGGTTGTGGCGCGCATGGAAATGCCATCGATTTTTTGATGGAATTCGACCGACTAGAATTCGTCGAAGCTATTGAAGAACTCGCTTCATACTTGGGTTTAGATGTTCCTCGCGAACAACGTAGCGGCGGTAATGGTTCGTTTCAGTCAGGCCCACAAGCAAGCAGCAGTGAAAAACGTAACCTATACGACTTAATGGGCAGCATTGCTCAATTTTATCGTAACCAACTCAAACAGCCAGCAAGTAAGGTGGCGATTGAGTATCTAAAAGATCGCGGCCTGTCTGGTGAAATCGTCCAGAAGTTTGGCATCGGCTATGTGGCTGATGAATGGGATTTAGTTCGTAAGAACTTTGGCCAGAATAAAGAAAACCAAGACATGCTCGTCACTGGCGGCATGTTGATTGAAAACGATAAAGGCAATCGCTACGACCGATTCCGTGGTCGAGTGATGTTTCCTATTCGAGACAGACGCGGCCGAGTAATAGGCTTTGGTGGTAGAGTATTAGGTGATGGGACACCAAAATATCTCAACTCACCCGAAACCCCGATATTTCATAAAGGTAAAGAGTTGTATGGCCTTTATGAAGTACTACAAGCGTACCGTGAGCCACCACAAATTTTAGTGGTTGAAGGCTATATGGATGTTGTCGCGCTTGCTCAATATGGCGTAGATTATTCCGTTGCCTCATTGGGAACCTCGACAACGGGCGATCACTTGCAAGTGTTATTCAGGCAAACAAGCACCGTCGTGTGTTGTTATGACGGTGACCGCGCAGGCCGTGAAGCCGCGTGGCGTGCCATGGAAAATGCATTGCCTTACCTAACGGATGGTCGCCAGTTAAAATTCATGTTTTTGCCGGATGGAGAAGATCCCGACTCTTATATCCGACAAAACGGAAAACAAGCATTTGAGCAGCAAGTGTCTAATGCGATGCCCTTGTCTGAATTCATGTTCAGCTCATTGACTCAGCAAGTCGATATGAGCACGAAAGAAGGCATGGCAAAACTGAGTACTCTTGCGGTTCCTCTCATTGATAAAGTCCCTGGCGGCACTTTAAGACTATACTTGAGAGAATTGCTTGGCCGCCGTTTGGGTTTGGTTGATGAACGCCAACTACAGCAGCTAATTTCAAAACAAGGTAAAGAGGATAAAAGGCCTCAACCTCATAAAGAAATCAAGCGAACGCCGATGCGAGAAGTGATCGCGTTACTGATTCAAAACCCACAATACGTAAGTATGGTGCCAGATCTAACTAGCGTTAGAGATTTGCCCATTCCTGGTCTAAGTTTATTTGTTGATGTACTTGATAAATGCCAAGCGCATCCCCATATCAACACAGGCCAATTATTAGAGCATTGGCGAAACAGCCAAAATGAGACCCTTCTGTCTCGTCTCGCGAGTTGGGACATTCCACTCGATGAGGACAACCAAGAAGAAATCTTTTTAGACTCACTGGATAAAATTATTGCCCAGTGCGTAGAAAAACAAATTGAAAACCTGCAGGCCAAAGCAAGAAGTGTCGGTTTATCAGCCGAAGAGAAAAGGGAGCTGCTAGCACTTATGCTAGATTTAAAAGCGTAACCCTGTTTAATTAGTCAGCAACGATTTAATTTGTTATAGTAAGTGGTTTGCATTTCGCATACTGATTCCTTCACCAGATTACGAAGTTGGATACCGTCTATGGATCACAATCCGCAGTCACAGCTAAAGTCACTTGTTATTAAAGGCAAGGAACAAGGCTATCTGACCTACGCCGAAGTAAATGACCACCTACCTGCTGAAATCGTAGATTCAGAACAGGTAGAAGACATCATTCAGATGATCAACGACATGGGCATTAAGGTAGTAGAAACTGCTCCTGATGCTGATGATTTAGCACTGAACGATGACACAAATATTACCGATGAAGATGCAGCCGAAGCTGCAGCCGCTGCACTTTCTAGCGTAGAGAGTGAGATTGGTCGTACAACAGACCCAGTACGTATGTACATGCGTGAGATGGGTACTGTCGAACTTCTAACTCGCGAAGGCGAAATCGACATCGCAAAACGTATTGAAGAAGGTATTAACCAAGTTCAATCGTCTGTTGCTGAATACCCAGGCACAATTCCGTACATTCTTGAGCAATTTGACAAAGTTCAAGCTGAAGAACTACGTCTTACAGACCTAATTTCAGGTTTTGTAGATCCAGATGCTGACGACACCGCTGCACCAACGGCAACACACATCGGTTCTGAACTGACTGAATCTCAGTTAGAAGAAGAAGACGATGAAGACGTTGATGACGACGAAGATAGCGATGACGATTCAGATGATTCTGAAGAAGATGTAGGTATCGATCCAGAATTAGCGCTAGAGAAATTCAACCAACTACGCAGCACCTATCAAAATCTTCAATTAGCAATCAACGAGTACGGCTATAACAGCCCGAAAGCAACCGTTGCTAATGAAATGATGCTAGACGTATTCCGCGAGTTTCGTCTAACGCCTAAACAGTTTGATCACCTAGTGAATGAACTGCGTACTGCTATGGATCGCGTTCGTACTCAAGAGCGTCTGATCATGAAGTCAGTGGTTGAATACGGCAAAATGCCGAAGAAATCATTCATCGCGCTGTTCACTGGTAATGAATCAAGTGAAGCTTGGCTGGATGAAGTTCTTGCTTCAGACAAGCCATACGCTGAAAAGATCAAACGTAACGAAGAAGAAATCCGTCGTTCAATCGCTAAGCTAAAAATGATTGAAGAAGAGACTTCTCTAAACGTACAGAACATTAAAGACATCAGCCGTCGTATGTCTATCGGTGAAGCAAAAGCTCGCCGTGCGAAGAAAGAGATGGTTGAAGCGAACTTGCGTCTTGTAATTTCTATCGCGAAGAAATACACCAACCGTGGCCTACAGTTCTTGGATCTGATCCAGGAAGGTAACATCGGTCTGATGAAAGCGGTAGATAAGTTCGAATATCGTCGTGGTTACAAGTTCTCGACTTACGCAACGTGGTGGATCCGTCAGGCAATCACTCGTTCAATCGCGGACCAAGCACGTACGATCCGTATCCCGGTACACATGATCGAAACGATCAACAAGCTAAACCGTATTTCTCGTCAAATGTTGCAAGAGATGGGTCGCGAGCCACTACCGGAAGAACTGGCAGAGCGCATGCAAATGCCAGAAGACAAGATTCGTAAAGTTCTAAAAATCGCTAAAGAGCCTATCTCAATGGAGACACCAATCGGTGACGACGAAGATTCGCATCTAGGTGATTTTATCGAAGATACAACGCTAGAACTTCCGCTAGATTCTGCAACTGCAACTAGCCTTAAGGTGGCAACAAAAGACGTGCTTGCAGGTCTAACGCCACGTGAAGCGAAAGTACTTCGTATGCGCTTTGGTATCGACATGAACACTGACCATACTCTAGAAGAAGTTGGTAAGCAGTTCGACGTTACTCGTGAGCGTATCCGTCAGATCGAAGCAAAAGCACTACGTAAACTTCGTCACCCAAGCCGCTCAGAGACTCTGCGCAGCTTCCTAGACGAATAATCGCAGCGCATACAAGCTTTTAGAAATCAAAAAAGGTGACTTTAGGTCACCTTTTTTATTATCTACTGTTCTAAGTGGATAAAAACTAAGCGCAATTGCCCTAGTTGGTATCTAGACACCTTGCAACGCTTCCCCTATAATCGTTGTCCTATTAAGGCCCCTTAGCTCAGTGGTTAGAGCAGTCGACTCATAATCGATTGGTCCCCAGTTCAAGTCTGGGAGGGGCCACCAAATTCCAGAAGGTTAGTAAGCGTAGTGTTTACTAACCTTTTTTTGTACCTGACGATTTTGGGTCAGGTAATGGGTCAGGTAAGCCCCGATCACGCACTCTTCTCTGTCTTCTTCCAATACTAATCTGAATACTACGCTGTTGCCAAATATCCCTTCTGGCTGATGAATATCTTTCATAGAGAACAAAGAGAGGTATTAAACTCGCAAACCAACCATGAGTGACTTAAATTGCACTTATAGATAATTTCTTATACAGTCACTACAAAAGTAACTTATAGTGAACTTATATATTAAGACGAACCCAATAGTGACAAAAGTACATTAAAAGGCACTTATGAAAAAAGGTAAGATGGTAAAGGCACAACCTATGCCTGATTTGAATACCGAGTTCAGTATGGAAACACTGGGGAGCGCCATTCGCTCAAAGCGCACCGATAGAGGCTGGCGTATTGATGATCTCGCTTCAAAAGCCAACTTATCTCGTAGAACCGTCATGAAGGTAGAAAAAGGCGATACCAGTGTCACCTTTGCCAATGTACTCGTCCTCATGGACATCTTAGGACTATCGCTACGCCTTATCGATTTAAACATATTTGTTCGTCCACACAGCCAGATAACCTCCCAAGCTGAAAACAGCGTGAGAAGCAATGAGGACGGTTGGTATGAGTAAGTTACAACAGTTAGACGTGTTTATCGGTACGAATACCAAAATTGGTCGTTTGATTCTTCCTGCAATGAAGATAATGAATTCTAATTTACGTGTGAAGATGATTGGATTCTAAACAGAGAGTGAGTATCTGCTCGAAGCCACGATTGGAGACCTTGGTGTAAAAATTGAAGATGTACTGAAAATTTAAAGGATAGTGAGACTTGAGGAACAAGGTTAATCGACCAGTATTGTAAGGTTCTGTTCATTGCCATATGCGCTTCACACCATGTAATATAGAGCACAAATCAACGCATTTTTGGATTCTGAAATGCGAACATCATAAAAAACAACTGGAAAAACTTACCATAATGGTAAATAATCAACTCAACGTTAGTGCTTTTGAACAGGAACCACCTACTGCCACAACAGATAAACGTATCCATATCGATGGACCATTGTATATGGTAGACGACGTTCTAAAAATTCTCGAATCTGAGGGAAATACGACTATCCCTTGGACACGCAAGTGTATACACAATATAGAATCACTTGCACTTGATACTGACGATATCCAAAATTTATTAAGACAAGCCATAACCCAAGGCCAATACGTGAATTCTGAGTGGTGCGTTCAAAAGCCAACTGGACCTTGGGCAGCATGTGATAGCTACCGCTTACAAAGAGAGGAATGGCGAGAGCATGCATATAAGTATATGAGCTGTAATTATTATGTAAAATTTGCGATTGGTAAGACAGGTAAAATTCTATTACTTGTGTCATGCCACGTCTCGCAATAAGGATTGAGCAATGACAACTAAAATTTGTCCGATCTGCGAACAAGGCCACTTGAGTACCCAAGAAGAAATTATCCATGTTGAACATATGGGACAGCATGGTTCAATTTCTAGTCAATTTTCAACTTGTGATGTATGTGGAAGTGAACAAGCAACCCCTGCAAATGCTCGTTTTAATAAACGTGCAATGATTGCTTTCAAAAAGCAAGTTCAAGGCCTTTTGACAGGCGTTGAAGTGCGCGAACTTCGTAAGGGTTGGGGTCTCAGCCAAGAGGATGCTGCAAAAATATTTGGTGGCGGCCCTGTGGCATTTTCAAAATACGAGTCTGATGATGTAATACAGTCCGAAGCTATGGATAGGCTCATCAGGGTAGCTCGCGATGTTCCAGCCTCTCTCGATAAGCTGATGGCAAATGCAGGCGTTAAGCGTCAAATAGCTACCGACTGGACGACTGTAGCAATAGTAAATTTCCACGATAAATTAAATATCAAGCGAACTCATGTAGTGCGTCAACATGAGTTTGGTTTAGAGGCAAATTATGGCTACTAAAAATAGTAACCACTTACAGAAAGCCATTGAAAATCTGGTTATTGAAGATGTGTATCAGAAAAGTACAAGAGCATTCTGTGCAGACGATTTTGATACTAAATCATATAGTGAAATTGAACACCTTCACATCCAACAGATGCACGTTGTACACAAGAGCGAAACGATTCAGATTGAAGATGATGGTGAATTACTTCGTGTATTCGTGCGACTTGGCACACGATGGATCGTTCCATCAGAAGATGCTGAGAAACCAGATATAAAAGCTGCTATTGAAAGTGATTTTATAGCAGAATACAGAATAAAATCTCCTTTAGAACAAGAATGTATCGATGAGTTTTCATTGAAAAACGCTAGCTACCATGTTTGGCCATACTGGCGAGAATATTTAAGTTCCCAATGTGAGCGCATGAGATTACCAAGAGTTGTCCTTCCTACCGTACAGTTCACTAAATAACTAAGCCAAACCAGTGCTAACTGCACTGGTTTTTAGCCGCTAGATCGATTTCCCCCCAAAGCCACTTACGGACATAAAAACATCCTATTGCCACATAAAGTAAGCGGTATTTAGGCGAACTATATTTATCTAAGCATTCTATTTTACTAGAAACCAATAAAGGGGTAGGCGTTTCAGAATAGAATTGTTATTAATATATTTACCATCAGAGGGTTCAGAACTAAGAGAGCTTTTTTATCTATCAATGAAATGAGCAAACTTTAGTTTTTTTGATGATTTGAGCGAGAACAGTGTTCTCACAGTAGCATTCTTCTCTGCCAGCCAGACTCAATAGGTTAACTTTTATGTTATGAGAACACCCTTCTATACGGTTAAACTGCTTGAACCCTCACTCATATTCAACAGTCGCAAGTGTAGCGACACTTAGGATACGCAGAGCAACCATAGAAACTTTTACCCGCATTACGACCTTTTTTAGCAACACGAATCACAAGGTTAGACTGGCAGTTTGGGCAAACCTTGGAATGAGGCTCGGGTGCAGGCTCACCAATGACTGGCTTATTCATAAAGCTGCGTCCATCTTCAATCATGTGGACTAGCTCGCTACCATTAACCAACCACATGCGCTTCTCTTGAGCAAAGGCGATGGCTTCAGAAGTAAAATCTCCCGATGTTACGATGATCATTTTGCTAGCACGATTGTCGATCATCACACCATACATTTCTCTTAAGACTTGAACTCCGACTTTTCTAGCTTTCCAGTGCTTACATTGTACAAGACTCAACTCACCGTCTTTAGTTAACCAAATATCTACCCCACCATCGGCCTGCTTTGAGAAAGATTGTTTAACGTCGTAGCCTTGCTGCTTAAAGTACTCGCCAATGTAGCTTTCAAATTCAATCCAACTGAGGGAATTAAGCGGAGTCGTGTTTTTGTGTGCTCTGATTTGAGACGTCGTCGCAAGATAATTATGCTTTCGCTGATACTGCTTAAAGAATGCAATGGGAGCAGGAATTAAAAACAAAAAAGCAAAATACGGTGCCATTTGCGGAAGATTCGGCCCAATGGCATTGAAGATGAAGTTATCACTGCGAGCCGCTAAACCTGGCAATAGGAAAGATAAACCAACATAAATGCCTGCTGAGAACAAGATACTCACCCACCACGGCGCATCCATCAAATGCCAAATAATTCCATCATTTTTCCGAGCCATAACTCCTCCCAATAAGCATCAAAATGCATTAAAGCACAATTGCCAGACCTAATACATAGAGTTAAATCATGTATTTAGTGGGAGAACAAACAGCTAGAACATTGTTCTAGCAAGAGCATTTTTATTCGTGTTATTAATCATGTAAACAATGACTTACTTTATATTTACGAAGGTTAAGCGAGAACACTGTTCTCGCAGTAACAAGTGCATCTATTTTTGTTCTTCTAGCCATCGCTCAATATCTTTTCTCTGCCACCCAACAACTCTAGAACTAAGCGTAACAACGGGTGGTATTTTTCCATCTCGACGCCAGCGCCACAAAGTACTTACGCTTACCCCGATCTCTTTCGCTAACTGCTCTTGTCTTACAAACATTTTATTACCTTTATTTCTCTATTATTTAGTCGCATCTTAGATTCTCATCGCCCAACTCATAATATAGAATAAGCAACAAACCATGTTGACATGATAACGAATGGACTTAGATCAAAAGCGCAATGCATTGAGAGTACAGCTAGAAACAGCAATTAATGACTTAAAAAAACAGGCCGAATATCGAGGTTGTAAAATTGCTCAGCGACGTCGTTCTGGGTATTTATACGCTGTTGATGCCGCTCGGAACATTGTTCTGGAAACGTGGTTTACCAAGTTACTCAGACAACATGGAACCATACTCAAAAAGTACAGCAGTTCTAATGCTATCCATCTTGCCGAGATCATCGAAAGTTATGGTGGATTAAATAAAACAATTAAACTTATTGAAACGGTGCTAGCTTTACGTGGATTCGGTCTTCATACTCAACAACGTATCGATTATATGGATCAAGTACTGTGGGGGTTAAAAGATTTACGTTCACTCACGCCACAGCACCAAGAAGAAGCGATACGCTGGAACAGTGTTCTACCTTACTGCGCACTATGCTGGCGTCTACGCAGCCGATCTCACTACTACTGCGAAAAACACCATCCCATTAAGTCCACTAAACTTTATAAACAGCAAAAATACGCAGTTATCACTGCATTGAAACACCTGCCCAACCAGAACAGCACTGCTTACGAAAAGTATCTTGCACAGCCTAACAAACAGAAAAAGTTAGGACGACAACTGTATGATCTGGTCAGCGGCTATGCGCCGCATCCACGAGTATTTCTACGTCACTGTAAAGATAGCGCTATGTCAGGGGACTGGATCACACTATCAAAGAACATTGTTCAGACATGTAAAGTAAACTACCCAGCGAGCTATAAAAAAATAAATCAGATCAAGTCAGATGATTTTGGTCAATGGTCATCATGGTGTATCGCGATAGTGAGATGTTTAGATTCTAAAGAACCAAACGCGTGGAGTGATAAAGAGTGCCTAACGCTTTTCAATGAGTTGAATACTTGGACCACACTGATTGGGATCTTGCATCGCTTCGAATGTGTAGAACGAATCAATAGCATTGAAACTAAGCGTGGCCCAGACGTTGGATATGGAGCCAATCTAGAACAACACCAGTTGATCAAAGAGCTGTTAAAACAACAACTAGCAACGAATAGCAAAACTAACTTAAGTGATATCGCCAGAACGCTTGGGCTTAGCAGACAACGCATACACCAGATCATTAAAAAACATCAATTGCTCTCCTAAGCAGCAAAGTAACTGTTCAAAAAACAATCAAATTTATTTTACATTTTTAATTATTAAATCAAATAAAAATCATAAATATAATTACGAATAATTTAATTATTAAATTTAGCCAAGATAATTATGGCAATAAAATAGTTTTTACTTGTTGACTTTTTCATGTTATAACTATTATAACTGTTATAATTATTATAAATTTATAATTCTAATATAACGTTAATCTATTAAAATTTGGATTCTTAAACGGAATGTTCTAATTTTTAGGTCTAAATTTTAGTGCCACCATTGGCACATTCGCTGCCAATCCTGACACTTCCTCTGCCACTACTGGCAGTCTCGTTGCCAATCTTGGCAAAAAAATGTGCCACGCAATTTTGGTTTAAAAAACTTAGGCAAACATACAGTGCATTATTTTAATAAATAAAAAGCAAAATTTTGTGTTTATTATTTTCTATATATTAGATTCAAAGTAAAGAAAACATTTAATTTAAACCACATCCCAGATCAAGAGTATATTTTTGATAATATATCAGTGGTATTGGGGAATTTTCAGAAAGTTCTTCTAATCGAACAAAGGCTGCCACTGTTCGGCAACACCTTCTACTGATTAGCCTCATTACAAAACTCTCACTGCACACATAAACCTATTGATGGCAGCATATTCAGAGCCTTCGCCTTAGAGACTCATACATACCGTTACACACTTCACTGATAAGTCAGTATCTTTTCTGCTTTTATGCATCCTTTGGTATAGTCATGAAATGCATTTGTACTGAGCTGGCTAATCGCATGGAATCGACAATCAATAAATCAAAGCTATCTGAAACCGACATCATCACGAAATTCATTCTTCCTGCTATCAAAGATGCAGGATGGGATGATATGTCTCAAATCCGTCAAGAAGTTAAACTGCGTGACGGTAAGGTCATTGTTCGTGGTCAGGCAGCGGCGAGGAAAAAGGTTAAGTCTGCGGACATCGTCCTTTACCATAAACCGAGCATGCCTCTAGCCGTTGTCGAAGCAAAAGCGAATAAGCATGAAATCGGCAAAGGTATGCAACAAGGTCTAGATTACGCCAGCTTACTTGAAGTCCCTTTTGTCTTTGCCTCAAATGGCGACGGTTTTATCTTCCACGACAAAACCAACCCAGCTCAACTCGAAACTGAAATTCGACTTGAAGACTTCCCGACACCTCAGCAACTATGGGACAAGTACTGCGTTTGGAAAGGCTACAAAACCGAGCACCTTCCAGTTATTACTCAAGATTACCATGATGATGGTAGCGGTAAGTCTCCGCGCTACTATCAGCTACAAGCGATAAACAAAACCGTGGAAGCGGTCGCAGCAGGACAAGACCGAGTACTCTTGGTTATGGCAACGGGTACGGGCAAAACTTACACTGCATTCCAGATTATTTGGCGACTATGGAAGTCCCGAGCCAAAAAACGCATCCTATTTTTGGCGGACAGAAACATTCTGGTCGATCAAACTAAGACCAACGACTTCCAGCCGTTTGGCACCGCTATGACCAAAGTCACAGGGAGAAGCGTCGATCCTGCTTACGAAATTCATCTAGCTCTGTATCAAGCTCTGACAGGCCCAGAAGAGCACCAAAAAGCATACAAACAGGTCGATCCTGATTTCTTTGACCTTATTGTCGTTGACGAGTGCCATCGTGGCAGTGCCGCTGAAGACAGCGCATGGCGCGAGATTCTTGAGTATTTCGGTTCAGCGACTCAAATAGGGCTAACCGCGACACCGAAAGAAACCGATATCGTGTCTAACACCGAGTACTTTGGCGATGCCATTTATACCTACTCGCTAAAGCAAGGTATTGAAGACGGTTTCTTAGCCCCTTACAAAGTTGTGCGTGTAGATATCGATGTAGATTTACAAGGTTGGCGACCAACAAAAGGACAAGTCGATAAACATGGTGAAGTCATCGAAGACAGGATCTATAACCAGAAAGACTTCGACAGAACTATGGTCATTGATGAACGAACAGAACTGGTTGCACAGACCATCACCAGCTATCTCAAGCGCACCGACCCCATGGCGAAGACCATTGTGTTCTGTAATGACATTGACCATGCAGAGCGTATGCGTCGGGCACTAATCAACTGCAACCCTGAGCAAGTTGCAAAGAATGATAAATACGTAATGAAAATCACTGGTGATGATGAAATAGGCAAAGCTCAGCTCGATAACTTCATCAACCCCAAAAAGGCTTACCCTGTAATCGCGACCACCTCAGAACTTATGACAACAGGTGTCGATGCAAAAACTTGTAAACTGGTTGTTCTTGACCAGGGCATTCAGTCGATGACCAAGTTTAAGCAGATCATCGGTCGTGGTACTCGTATTGATGATCGTTACGGAAAGCTATGGTTTACCATTCTCGACTTTAAAAAGGCGACAGAACTGTTCGCGGATGAGCGCTTTGATGGTGTCCCTGAGCGAGTTAAAGAGACAAAACCAGAAGACTTCGAAACCGATGAAGGACTCGATGAGATTATCGATGGTGAGGATGAGCTTGAACAAGATGATCCATTTGAAGGGGAAGATATCGACCCTGAAAGCATACAAGAACCAGAAGCTCCATACGACTATAGTTCATCTCCTTCAGGTGCTAGCAATCCCGATGATGATTGGCAGGATGAAAACCGAGTTAGAAAGTTCCATGTCAACGGTGTAACGGTGAAAGCCATTGCCGAACGTGTTCAATACTACGATTCCGACGGTAAACTCGTAACCGAATCGTTCAAAGACTATACCCGCAAGACGATGGCAAAACAGTTCACCTCAATGGATGACTTTGTTAAGCGCTGGCAAGATGCCGATAAAAAGCAAGCAATCATTGATGAACTGGCAGAGGAAGGCATCATCTGGGAAGCGTTAGAGCTGGAAGTCGGCAAAGATCTCGATCCATTCGACATGATTTGTCATGTCGTGTATGACCAACCAGCACTCACCAGAAAAGAACGCGCTGACAACGTCAAAAAGCGCAACTACTTCACTAAGTACGGTGAAACGGCTCAGCAGGTGTTGAATAACCTACTGGACAAGTACGCAGACGAAGGCGTTCAAGAGATTGAGAATATTCATGTACTCAAAGTTAAGCCTTTTGACGAGATGGGACGCCCTGCTGAAATCGTCAAAAAGTGCTTTGGCGGAAAAGAGCAGTACTTAGAAGCGATTTCTGAACTGGAAGCTGAGATTTATCAATCTGCTTAATCACCATTTAAACCAAGCTAGAGCTTCTTTAGCTTGGTTAGTGACCTCAAGTCATCATGCATATCTATATTTTTGGTAACCTAAATTCAGGTAAAACAACGTTAAGCAAACAAATACAAGGACGTTTGCCTGAGTTCATTTATTTATCGTTAGATGAGTATCGAATTCGCTTTGGCGATGGAACCGAGCAAGGTGAGCAACTTGCTTGTGAGCATTTCCTCGCTGCGGTTAAACAACAGGAAAACGCGATTGTTGAACTTACAGGATACGGTCAAACAGCTAGCCTTCTTACCAGTCAATTAGATAGGAAAACAGGCATACTAATCTGTTGTACTAGAGATATTGAGCAGAGCATCAATGCAATTGATGACGAGAAATACTCAGAAATCCCTTACCCATCGTGCTACAAAAAACTGCAAGCTGTTGATGAAACGATTAGATTTTTGAAAGATAAAATCATACCGACGGAACTAGAAACTCGCTGGCAAAGACAAATTTGGCAGTCTTACTGCTTTGACTTCTCTGAGAACTTTGATGCCTTCTGGGCGGACTTCCCATTATCTCAACACACTTGGGTCAGAAAACTTTATAAAGTATTGAGCACAGATACAAGTGTATCTACAGCTCTACTTTACGGAAGTTTGGGCGCTAATCAGTTAACAAAGCGCTCCGATATCGATTTATTTATTCAGTCATCGATTTCGGTTCAGAGTTGGCATGAAAGACTCCTCAGATTGTTCGGTGCACAATTGGCTCATACCGATATTTTAGGGTCGAAAATCACTCTTAGAACACAAGAGCGTTTGCTTATAGAAATCGTTATAGGCCAATCGCTGTCTGACATTTCTCTTTATTATCGCGAGTCACAAATCTACAACGTTCACTTCACTATTTTAAAGGGTGAGCTTGGCCTTGCAGAACAATTAGACGCAGTTACCAAAACACATACAAGCGAGCGAAAGCAAGCCAAAGAGTTGGCCGCTCAGGTTTACTTTTTGTTTTGCTCCTTACCGAACCTTATCGCTAACAACGACAGTTACAAGTACCACTTTCACTGCTCTATCATCCAGCACTATTGTGTTCAGCTAGAACATTTATTGCTAAGTGAGTTTAAACACAACTACCTTCCCAAACATGCCGCTACAACATTGATTGATTTCCCATGGCAAGTATTTAACTGCTCAGCAACTCATATCAATACAGTGCAATATACTGAACTTTATCAGTACCTAATCTCACTGTTCGAACGGCTTAGAAAGAAACAACTGATTAAAAGTAATGGCTATTTCTCTGTGGAGAGTCGCTTTCTCCACGAGATCTCTAGTGAAGATAACAAGGCTTAAAAATTGAAAAATCATCAAATAAAAACAATCAACTACCAACTGTGGCTAGTGCTGATTCTGACAAGCTTAATACCATTAATCTACTCAACTACACGAATCCATTTCTTGGGCAGCATCCCTAGCCCATGGACTTTTAGTATTGCAGCACAAGTTGCATGGCTAAATGTAGGATATGAAGTCCTCAGCGAAGCATTACTTATCCCTCTAGCATTTATTCTAGGCAGAGTGATTCATAGTAATGAAGCTTTTCGCGAACGAGCCAGTCTATCTCTTTTGGTTACCTTAATTTGCTACTTTGTGGTGACCTTAATGGTATTGTGGCTAGCCCCGAACTTTGTAGATGCTATGCAGCAACAGGCTGAATTATTGGCCCAAACGATCCAATACATTCGATTGGAATCTGCCGCTATTCTGCTCTCCAGCTTCTATGCTTTTTTGTCTTTAGTTCTCGTCCTAAGAAATGAACGAAAGGCGCTGTATGGTCTCCTAATAGTACAAATGCTCATGACTGTCCTTTGTGACAGCGTCTTCGTCAGTCAACTACCTTACTCCCTTCAGTTAGGAGTGAATGGCATTGCTCTGAGTAATATCGTAGTCAATAGTCTTCTCGCACTATTTGCCCTGATTTATTTATCGAAATCAGGGATCACTCTGAGCTTCAAGTTTTCTAAAGGAGATCAATCGCAATGGCTCAAAGAATGGGCAAAGATTGGATGGAAGTCAGGGCTTGAGTCACTCGTGCGAAATACTGCCTTTATCGTCATGATTCTTCAGCTTATTAACCAAGTACAACAAGCGGGAACATTCTGGGTTGCTAATCAATTTATTTGGGGCTGGCTACTACTTCCCGTTTTGACATTAGGGCAACTGGTTAAGCAAGATGCTGCGACAAACAATGGATTAACATCTGAGCGAGTCAATGGCTACCTTTGGATAACGTTAGGAATTATTGCTGTTTGGATACTCACCGCACCGCTTTGGAACAGCTTTATAGCCAATGTCATGGGGATAGAAAACCCAGAATCAATCACCAGTCTAGTTTGGCTAATGGTTGGGTTCTATGTGATTTTCAGTTTAAACAATGTCATAGACAGTTACTTTTATGGTATTGGACGCACGGATTTAATGCTGTATCAATCACTTATCGTAAACACCTTGTTTTACGGTTGTGCTTTTGTGCTCTATCAAATCGGTATCTTTGTACCTACGCTTGAACGAATCGCCATAATGTTCGGCTTGGGCATTACTGCTGATGCGCTAATCACTTGGGTGTTGTACCTTGCCTTACGGAGCAAAGAGAGCATGAATCAACAACCAGAAAGCCATTAATTTATATATTTACCACAGATATAAATGCCCACTAACCTCCACCGTTATTGGGCATCACATCTCCCCCTTTTCAGTACTCACATTGACGTAGAAATGCTATAATCTGCCCCAATTTTTTTCAGTCATTTAGTAGTAGAACTCCATGTCAATCAGTTCAGTTATCAAGTCTATTCAAGACATCATGCGTAAAGATGCGGGTGTTGATGGTGACGCGCAGCGTCTAGGTCAAATGTCGTGGCTTTTATTCCTTAAAGTGTTTGATGCTCAAGAGGAAGAGCTAGAGTTCGAGTTAGATGATTACCGCGAACCCATCCCAACGAAATACCTATGGCGTAACTGGGCGGCAGATAACCAAGGCATTACAGGTGATGAGCTGCTGGAATTCATCAATGATGACCTATTCCCGACGTTAAAAAATCTAACCGCACCGAAAGACACCAACCCACGCGGTTTTGTGGTGAAAGAAGCCTTTAGTGATGCCTTCAACTACATGAAAAATGGCACACTGCTTCGCCAAGTGATTAACAAGCTCAATGAAATCGACTTTACTGACTCTAAAGAACGCCACCTGTTTGGTGATATCTATGAACAAATCCTACGCGATCTTCAAAGCGCAGGTAATGCGGGTGAGTTCTATACCCCTCGCGCGGTGACTCGTTTTATCGTCAACAGACTGGATCCAAAGCTAGGTGAACAAATTATGGATCCTGCCTGCGGCACGGGCGGATTTCTGGCTTGCTCGTTCGATCACGTCAAAGAGAACTACGTGACAAGCGCAGCCGACCACCAAACACTGCAAAAGCAAATCCATGGTGTAGAGAAGAAACAACTGCCACACTTGCTGTGTATCACCAATATGATGCTCCACGGCATCGAAGTCCCTGTGCAGATCAAGCACGGCAACACGCTTAACAAGCCGCTTTCAAACTGGGATAGCAATATCAATGTGATTGCGACTAACCCACCGTTTGGCGGTACAGAAGAGGACGGGATTGAAAAGAACTTCCCTGCCGAAATGCAAACTCGTGAAACCGCCGATCTGTTCTTGCAGCTTATTGTCGAAGTATTGGATAAAGATGGTCGCGCTGGTGTGGTGTTGCCTGATGGCACCTTATTTGGTGAAGGTGTAAAAACCAAAATTAAAAAGATGCTGACGGAAGAGTGTAACCTGCACACGATTATTCGCTTACCTAATGGCGTGTTCAACCCATACACGGGCATTAAGACCAACATTCTATTTTTCACCAAAGGCCAACCGACCAAAGAAGTGTGGTTCTATGAGCACCCTTACCCAGAAGGCGTGAAGAACTACAGCAAAACCAAACCGATGAAGTTTGAGGAGTTCCAGCAAGAGATCGATTGGTGGGGTAACGAGGCCGATGGATTCTCTAGCCGCATCGAGACCAAGCAAGCTTGGAAAGTGTCGATTGAGGATATTATCGAGCGCAACTTTAACCTTGATATTAAAAACCCGTATCAGGACGAAGTCGTCAGCCATGATCCTGAAGAGTTACTGGCGAACTATCAGCAGCAACAACAAGACATTAAAGCACTGCGTGACCAACTGAAAGGCATTCTCGGTGATGCGCTTAGCTCTACCATTCAAGGTAAAAAGCAAGGTGGAGAACAATAATGGCTGTAGAAAACCTGATCACCGAGCATATTGATATTTGGACTTCGGCAGTAAAGACCAAATCGACCTCTGGTCGCGGTAGCAGCAAGAAACTAGAGCTTTATGGGATTAAGAAGCTGCGCAAGCTTATTCTTGAACTAGCGGTTCACGGGAAATTAGTTCCACAAGACCCCAATGATGAGCCAGCAGATATATTGGTTCAAAGAATCATGGCTAAGAAGAAAGAACTTCTAGCAGATGGCACCTTAAAAAAAACAAAGAAAAGCAAAGTTCACGATGCAATAATTTCCGCCGAGGAATTACCTCTAGGATGGGTTGCTGCTGATTTTGGAGACATAACTTTCAACCTTGACGCACAAAGAATACCGCTATCAGTAAGTGAACGAAAAGGACGTCAAGGGATCTATGACTACTATGGTGCTTCGGGAGTAATAGACTCGATTGATGCGTATCTATTTGATAAACCGCTTCTCTTGATAGGGGAAGATGGTGCAAACTTAGTAAATAGGAGCACCCCTATAGCATTTATGGCTCGCGGAAAATACTGGGTTAATAATCATGCACACGTTATAGATGGTATTAGTGAAGACTTTTTAATCTACCTTAGCTTGTATATTAACTCGATTTCACTTATTCCATATATAACTGGTATTGCCCAGCCCAAAATGAACCAAGCGAAAATGAACTCGATCTTGGTATTACTTCCACCTGAAAAAGAACAACACCGCATCGTCGCCAAGGTCGATGAATTAATGGCGCTTTGCGACAAGCTTGAGCAACAAACCGAAAGCAGTATTGAAGCGCATCAAGTGCTGGTAACGACTCTGTTGGACACACTCACCAACTCTGCCGATGCTAACGAGTTAATGCAAAACTGGGCGCGAATCAGTGAGCATTTCGATACTTTGTTCACCACTGAAGAGTGTATCGACCAGCTTAAACAAACCATCCTACAACTGGCTGTGATGGGTAAGTTGGTTCCGCAAGATCCAAGTGATGAACCTGCTGCTGAGTTACTGAAAAGAATTGCGGAAGAAAAAGCACAGTTAGTTAAAGAGAAGAAAATCAAAAAGCAAAAAGCCCTACCGCCGATTGCTGAAGATGAAAAGCCGTTTGAACTGCCGAATGGATGGAGTTTTTCAAGGCTCGAAAGCTTAAGTGAATTAATAACTAAAGGATCGTCTCCTAAATGGCAAGGTGTCAGTTATACAGAAAATCCTGAAGATGTCCTTTTTGTTACAAGTGAAAATGTAGGTGCATTTAAGCTTTTATTGGATAATGAAAAGTACGTAGAAAAAAAATTCAATGACATAGAGCCTCGTTCAATTCTAAAGCAAGATGATTTTTTAATGAATATTGTAGGGGCATCGATTGGAAGAACAGCATTATTTGATAGCGATCGTGTAGCTAATATTAATCAAGCAGTATGCCTTATTCGCATACTTGCTCATGAACTGATACCCGAATTTTTCCTGATTTTCTTCAATAGCCGAATCTGCATCTCTTATATGTATGATAAACAAGTAGATAATGCTAGGCCAAACTTGAGTATGAGTAATATATCTAAGTTTGTTATTCCTATTCCTCCAGTGAGAGAACAAAAACTTGTTGTTGCTATGGTTAATCATTTTATGGATGTCTGCGATCAACTTAAAAGTCGATTAAAAGAGTCCCAAATCACTCAACTACATCTGACTGATGCTATTGTCGAACAGGCGGTATAACCATGAGCCTATACAATATCGCCAATAAAAACCTCACCGCACTGACACCGACCACTTTTGCAGCCGAAGGGCTGCAAGAGCGGCACGATTTACAAGAAGCGCTGAAAGGCTGTATTGATGCCATCGCTCCTGACTGTTTGGTGATATCAGAGGAGTTTTCAGACTGGGAAGACAGCCGCCGCCGTATCGACCTGTTAGCCATCGACAAAAATGCCAACTTAGTCGTCATCGAGCTTAAGCGGGATGAAATCGGGGCGCATATGGAACTTCAAGCGCTACGCTATGCCGCAATGATCTCTACCATGACGTTCGACAAAGCATGTGACTACTATGCCCAGTACTTGAAGAAAGAAGGTCTAGAGATCGAGGCCCGCGAAGCCATCCTAGAGTTTGTCGATCTTGATGAGAACAGCTTGGATGACTTTGGTAACGATGTGCGAATCGTTCTAGCCTCAGCAGACTTCGGTAAAGAACTCACCACTTCTGTGTTATGGCTGCGTGATAAAGGCGTCGATATCAGTTGTGTGCGCCTCACGCCCTATCGCTACAAAGAAGATGTACTGATCAATGCTGAGCAGATCATCCCTGTTCCAGAAGTGGAAGAGTACCAAGTGAAGTTCCGCGAGAAGCGTGCCGAGCAGCGCACAAGCGTTCAAAAAGGCGAAAAAGATTACTCGGAGTACCGCTATAGCGGTCATACCTATAAAAAGCGTCACCTCGCGCTAGCGTTAGTCACGGACTGGATCGAGAAGCATCAGCCACAAAGCCTGAATGATGTACTCAACGCATTTAACGAGCCAGTAAGACGACGCATTGCCATCCTAGCAGATGATATCCCTCAAGGTAGAATTCGCCGCTTCCACAGCGATGAGGACGCGCTGATTACCCTGCCTAACGACGAGGTGATAGCCATCACCAACCAATGGAGCCTAAGCAATATCACTCGATTGATTCACTTTGCAGAGCAAAGTGGCATGGTTGTAGAAAAAGCAGACTGATTCAGCTACCCAAAGTCTCAAGTAACAAGCTTTGAGTAGAACATCGTTCTCCTCGAAGCATTTTTTATTTGTTAATCAAATACTCAATCTTTAGGTTTTGATGATTTGAGCGAGAACAGTGTTCTCGCAGTATCAATCACCAGCTCACCAATACCGTTTGCAACACTCGCGACTCAGGGAACATTGTTCCAATATTTAGAATATCCCTACTATAAGATCTATAAAATCATGGATGAGCAAAGCCTTGGGTCAATACGACCTTTTGCTAAATAAGCTCATAGCATAGTCATATTAATTAAGATCCATCCACTTAAAAAGTCAAAAATATAGTTTTTATTATACATAAAAAACTTTTTAGTCAAGTTGAAAAAACACTTGATTAAGAAAAAACATTCTAATATATTAAATCCCGTAGCAAGAAGCAGAGCTTCTATCTAGAAAGTGGCTTAAAGATATATTTAAACTAATATTACTTAACCTTTAAAAGTAAAAATAATTTCTTCCACCTCACTGGTGGCTTAAAGAAAATTTAGTTTTAATACAATTAAATGTATCACTATTTTATCCACTAATAGATGGTTACACTTCCGCGCCAACTGGCGGTTAAGCGTTGGATAAAAAGGTCGAGTTTATCTCGGCCTTTTTATTATTAATTGCAAAACTACTCTTCAGGACTTTTAATTAATTATATTTTTAGAAGGCTAGTTGTTGAGTATTAATTATTAACTCCACAAACACTACTCTCTGAAAGCCTCTCTTATTAAAAGAAAGGTTCTCTGACTTATCATTCGGAACATTGTTCTTCCACAGTTTTTATTGATTAATTAAATACCCAATCTTTACTATTTTAAGATTGCGATAAGAACATTGTTCCAAGTAAACATCATCTCACTGTCGAGATAGTTATTCACATAAAATCAAAACAGGTGTTACTTAAAAGCTAGCGTCAGATAAGGCAATACATACGCTTTGAGCTTAGACTCTATCTGTTCCACTGTTTTTAGTTGAGCTGGTAGAACATTGTTCATAGGAGTTTCAACATCTATAACAGTGACCATTCCACTCGCTCGTGGTACCGTTTTTTTCGTTACCACTACTAGTGCTTCGGCTTCACTTTCAACGGTATCTAGTGCACTTAATAGAGCGTCACATTGAGATATTTGCGGTGTGTAACGAATCAAAAATCGGGTAGGGTTTATTGGGCTTACGAACACTTCCCGAGCAAGTTCTGCTGTTTCGTGGTAAAAGTATCGTTCTACTACATCTCCAATTGCTACCTTCCAACCTTGTTGAATGGCCGCAGTCGTTGTCGGCATCCAAAACTTAGAGAAATTCTCTCTCTGTTCTCTTGGCACATTACGTGTCAGATCGCCAATCACTGGGTGAGCAGGAACAAATCCCATGCTCTTAAAACCATCTCGTAATTCTTTGACGATTGGATTGGAGTCTTCGCATAACAAAGGGTAAATATCACGCCACAAATAATGAGGCCTTTCTATCGGCGATAGATACTTAGGATGGCTCGTAACTTGGTATGAAGGCGACAGTAACTCAGAGCGAATATAAATCACATGATCCACAGGCAATTGCAGATATCGCTCCAATTGTAAAAGGTTGCCACTCTCAACATTACCGATCGTTTCGGCAGCATCGAGTTTATTTTCACAAAGAACAATTGAACCATCACTTAATATCAAACGCATGTCTGGTCGGCATCCAGGATAGATAACTTGTGTCTCGACCTTGCTGATCAACCTGCTATCTTCGTCTCCAAAAATCAACCTGACAAATGCACGACTGAAACGTTCTGAAGACCTTAACGCCGCAGCGAAGAACTCAGTTAAATGATCCTCTTTTGCTACCGTTAGTTTTTGAGTATTGATGAATAAGCCCACAAGCATCCCTTTCTGTCAGCGCCGTTTCCTAGCAAAAAGGTTATCCGATTTTCCAGTCAGAACAATGTTCTTGTATCAAATATCAGCGTGATATCTTAGTAGCCTTGCTCTAAGCAAGAACAAGGTTCTTGCAATATCGTTAACCTCTTAACGAGTAATTACTTCTGGCAGAACTCAACTCAACCTAACAGTATCATGGAACATTGTTCTCATTGAACTCTTTCAGTTAGCCGCTTGTTCCAATGCCGCTTGACCGTCGGAATGGAGATACCAAGAGCATTTGCTGTTTTGGATTGACTCAGTCCTCTTACCCTACATTCTTGAACTTTTTGAGTTGTACTGATAGCTTCTGGTCGGCCAATCCGCTTACCCTCAGATTTAGCCCTAGCTTGCCCTTCCAACGTCCGTTCCCGAATACGGTTTCGCTCAAACTCAGCAAATGCTGAGAACATTTGTAGCATCAATCGTCCCTCTGCTGAGCTTAGATCAGCGGTCGGCAGATCCAGAGAAATTGGCGTAACACCTTTTTCTAACAGCATACTGATCGTATGCTGAACATCGATGTTATCTCTTCCAAGTCGATCAAGCTTTAGTACCACCAGTTTGTCCCCTGGTTCAAGTTTATGCTCAATCAACATTTTGAACTCACGTCGTTCAGTTGCAGGTACACTCCCCGAAACCGTCTCATGAACAATTCGGTGCTCCTGAATATCGTAGCCAGCATTCCGAATGGCTAAAATCTGATTTGAAACTGTTTGCTCACTAGTCGATACACGACAATAAGCGAATGTCCGTCCCATACTCCCCACAATAGCCCCCTTTTTGGCATCACAACTAGTATCAGAAAACGGATGTTTGTTGATACTACAGGGGTGTTTACATCTCGCTAAAGTTGACTAGTTAAGTCGATAATTAAGGCAAACCACCTTTGCCTTAATAAAAATCGAGTAAATAAATTATTACGCATAGATAAAAATCATTACTCTAAAGTTATTTATATATAATAAAAAACAAACTCAGTTAAAAAACCTTGACATTAAAATCCAACATAAAAAATTAAATTTTATTTATTTAATTTTTTATGTTATAACTATTATAACTGTTATAACTATTATAAAGTTATAATTCTAATATAAGGTTAGCTTTTACAAAAATGAAGGTTAAACCCAAATAAGTCTAAATTATTGCAGAAATTCTTCTGCCACTACTGGCACTTTCAATGCCAGTAGTGGCACATTGCTTGCCAGTCTTGGCAAATTCTCTTGCCACGAGCTTTGATGACGGAATTTTTAAGGCTTTCATCATTTGCCTGACACAAGCTCACAGGCTTTAACGTTGTGCAAAAAAAGAACAACGTTAGAACACGTTGAATGTCTCATTTTTCCTTGACTTATAACGGTTACAACCATATAAGCCAGGCACTCGGCATTCTTTATCTTCCTTAATAGGTTGTCTTTTTAAACGAACTTGAGGAACATTGTTCTTTTCATCTAAATTAATAAAGTTTGCTCTACGTAATGCTTCTTCATCCGAAATATCGTTATAAACGACTTGAAATCTATTTGGCTTAGTTTCACGTTCTTCTCTTGCAGAGAGATAACTCATTTCACGATTACGTTTAGAATAAACCAAAACTTGAGACATATCGACAACCCTCTTAATATATATAGATAAATTCAATGACTATTATATTTATCAAGTAATATTCTCTTTGTAAAGGACCTTTAACCACTATTTTAAAAATAACATTAACATTTGATTATTAAATAAAAATCGTTTGATTTTTTAATTATTAAATTAGAGAAGCAATAATTAGTTAAACTCCTACCCAAATGAAAAAGATCGGACTCTGGGCTATTAGTGTTGCGATTATCCTCCTCAAAGAATCATATTTATCATCATAGATTCCGAGTTAGGATCCTAACCGAGAATAGGGAACCAGCTTCTGACTATTGGTGCTGCCATTTCCTTACCTCAAAACAACCATAATCATCCCCATAAATTCCGAGTTAGGATCCTAACCGAGAATAAAGAACAGATTCTGACTATTGGTGACGCTATTCCCCCTCCTCAAAGAACCATATTCATCATAATTCCGAGTTAGGATCCTAACTCGGAAAAACCAATCAGGGATCAGGAAGGGTATTAGCGATCACCAGTTGCTATCTTCAACCATAAGTGTACAAAAATATATGTCATACTTACTTTTTATGGCTACTTATGAGCATTGACGTGAAGATTGAGGTTGCATTGGAGCGCCTGCATAAATTTGACGGGCGAGGTATACACGTTTATCGAAAGAGTGATCTCAGGAGATTATTTTTTGATGATTCACTTACAGCATTCCAGCAAAGTTTACCTCGTTTGGTGAAAGCTGGAGTACTAGAGCGGGTATGCAACGGTGTTTATGTATTCTCATACAGTCGTCATAAGGGCGGTTATACTATTGAATACATTGCCAAATGCTTGCGACGAGGAGAGTACAACTACATCTCTCTAGAATCGGCGCTTTCAGAATACAGTGTTATTTCCCAAGTAATGCTTGATCGAATTACGATCATGACGACTGGACGCAAGGGAGAGTTTAAGACACCTTACGGCGTTATCGAATTCACACATACGAAACGTGATGATATTGACATTATCAGCAATACCATAACTTCAGGCCGTCCCTTGCGGATTGCGAAGAAAGAAGCTGCAATTCGAGATTTGAAAAGGGTTGGCAGAAACACACACTTGATAGTGATGAATCATGATTAAGGCTGATTTGGGTACTCCCAAAAACCACACAACTCACTTTTGGACAAAAGTTTGCAGTGCTTTCCCTAAATTAGCATTTAGCGGATAATCTGAGGTATTGCAAATACCTCTTATCTATTGGCCAAATCAACTCATCCACTACAGTTCGAGTTAATCCGTCATGTGGCGGAGATCTTATACGTCGTACTGTTTCTTAGCTATGAAGACTTCCGACGAAACCGTTTTTGGATGATAACCCTGTCCCTTAGGTTGCACGATAAACTGCAATGAGTCCGACAAAGCTACAGGATTCTCTTCATAATCGTCACCAATGTACATTTGGTCTGAGAAAGGGGATATTGCATAAGCAAGATGTTCGACAAGTGTATCTCGATTAGAGAACTCACTTTCTTCTAAATTGATCATCTGCGCAATGATTGCACTATCGATGAAAGTGCCACTTAGCCAGTTAGATGTCGAAGCATAACCTGCACACCAACGTAAATTATTGGCAGTGGTGAAGACTTCGATTAACTCAGTATTCCCCCCGACGAAACATGAACCGAACATAACCCCTGTTATGTTGTACTGTTTTGATTTCATGCCAATAGCGAAAAGAATATCCTCTAACTTCATATTACCTATTTTCTTCTTGTACCCATGAGCTGCAATATAGACAATAGTGTTAGAAAACCTGACTTTACAAAGACATTCTAAGGCATATTCAAAGCTCTTTTTGTCATAAAAATCAGCATGGTAAACTTCTGTATCCCCTGCCAATTTTGCAACACCTTCAATAAAAGGCACAACACTTGAACGGTTAGAGTCACTATCATCCAATTCCCATGGACTTTCCAGCACCAGTATTCCCCGATTGGCACTATGTCTTGCCATCTTTAGTTCCTTTTAAAAAATTTTGGTATTCATTAAAGTTAAATTTGCAGCCATCATCTGAGCAAATCGTAAGGTAAGCTCAAAGCTTGAAAAATAGGCTTTGAGCTTCTTAGCTATTCGCAGCGTCAATATTGAAGAGTTTTTTCCTAATTATCAATATTATAATACCAAAATCGCTAGGTAGGCCGTTCACTTTTAAGTTATTAACCAGATTGCCATACAGTGTCATTTCCCAAGTGATGATTGACCGAATTACGATCATGACGACTGGACGCAAGGGGGGAGTTTAGGACCTCATATGGCGTTATCGAGTTCACACACACGAAACGTGATAATATTGACATTATCAACAATACCATAACTTCAGATCGGCCCCTGCGAATTGCTAATAAAGAGACATCAATTCGTGATCTAAAAAGAGTTGGAAGAAACACACACTGAATTGTGACGAATCAGGATTAAGCAGATGCGGGCACTCCCAAAAACTGCACAAATCATTTCTGGAGAGACTGTAAATAGTCCTTTGTAATTGTCGGGGTGACATATAATCACTCAGTCTGTCTTAGAACATAACCATCATATCAAGCACCAAATTACACCAAGAATATTACCGACCGTCTATAGCTTTACAGGTTACGGTAATCAATACCTTCACTTGTTCCAAAGCACTATCAAGGCAATATCGAGTTGAAAAAACATGGTTATCTGTCAATGACTCGATCTGCTTGGAGAGTCCTAAAAGTTTACGAAGAATTTTATCGAGGGTTAATGTATTGGTTCGCCAATCACTCTGGAAACGGCTATTGGCTATTAATAAATCTATCCTTAATAGATAAATTTGAAGCTCTAAGAGAATGTTCTGCTCTCCAACATTTTCCGATATGAACTTCGCATCTTCTAGGCATTTGTGAAGATTACTGGTATTGATCACGGTAGGTATTTGAGGGGTTAACAACACAAACCTCCTTGGAGGATAAGTGGCTACTATCGAGTAACCACACACCTGCGCCAGTCTTATTTAGATTTGAAAACTAGTCCATTTCTAGCCAGTTCGAAGTCTAGATACTCCCAAAAAGTGAAGTTTGTTAAGCAGATTTCATCATTCTGTCCGATACCTAGAAGAGATTTATCACCTGTTTCTTCATACTCTTCTTCAACTTCATCTGTTGCTTCCCTTAAAGCCTCTTCCACAAGCTGTTCTTGAATATCTTCGTCCGACCAACCTAAGAACTTTGCAGTTAGGTTTGATCTAAGTGGATAGTAATCGTAAATCTCTCCCAGTTGCGGCTCATATCCCTGCTGTATTGCTTTGATGCTTTGCTCCAGCCCATACAGGTAACTAGCCTCATCCCATTTAAATAGTTGATCTTCATCCACCGCAAATACAAGCCAATAATCAGGGTTAATGGCTACCTGCCAGCCTAGATAATTAAACTCTCTGATAATGGAAAAGCGGTCATCATGAGATAAAGGTATGCCCGTTATCTTCTGGATGAGACCTTCACGAACTTTGAACCTATTTTGACCTGCTTCAGCATCTGAACAGTGTTTTTGAGAACACAAAAGAATCAGCTTCGCCACATGCTCATAATTGATATGATTATTTTTAACTCTTCTTTTAATAGGCATAGTTAGTTTCATCCTGTTGTTTAATAAAGTAGTATGTGCTAACAACTAGCTAAACTCGCTTATACCTAAAACTAAGAAAGAAATCTCACGATTTTGCCCGATACTCAAGTCATCAAGCCAGTAAGTAACTCTTTTGTGACGTCTACAGGATGACTGCTCCCTTGTGGTCTTACCCAAAAACGTATTGATTCACCAAGAGTTTGGGGACTTCCATCGTCACCATTGGCTAAAGGGATATTCAAATCAAATGGGAAAAGAGCATTATGGAAGCAAGTGATAATGTCTTGTTTAGAGTTCAACTTACCCTCGTTAATATACCCTTCAGTGAACTCTTTGATTATTGCAGTTTCTAGTAGTACTGACTGAAACCAATCGACAGAGTGCTTATATGAAATGACCCAATTAGGACCATTTACAATATCAAAATTAGTGTCATATTATCCCCAGGACTTTGATTCAGAGAGAGTATCTTTGCTAGCAGCCAAACAAGAGCTAACAATCAACTGAATCGAAAGGGGTTCGATGAGAATAGTCTCTTGACCTTTTACTCGTGAAAGGGGCGTCAATTAGCATAGCGAATATAACTATCCACTTTTTCTTTCAGAACAGCGTCGTATACACTAGGATTCTATTACTTCGTTCTGAGAAGGATACTCATGAAAGCTCGCATTGGGGTTGCATCGGAAGATCTCATTCGTAGGCACATGATTAGTGTGGCCGCAGGCAACATTAGCCATAACAAGCATCTACCGACGCTTTGGTTCACGTCACTAAATGAAGCCTCAAAGCTACTGTGTAATGAGAATATCGAACTAATGCTGCTGATCAATAGAGAAAAGCCTGAAAGTCTAGCTGAGCTTGCGGAGATTAGCGGTCATCATATCCGCGAACTCTCACGAACTCTCGACGACTTATCATCAAAAGGATTCATCCAGTTAGAGGAAAAAGGCAACGCTTGCCGCCCTATTGCTGTATTTACTGACTTTGAGATTATTCTCGGCAAAGAATTAGAGAATACACTGCAAGAAGGCTATCTTTCATGATACCGAACACTCGTTACTGCGGCGCATGCCGCTTGGGTAGCACAGCTTCATGCTGTGCAGACTCGAATGGTGATTGTTCTTGATACTTTCCGTCTAGGCCAACTTGATAGCCATAGATGATCTCTTCCAGTTCTATTTTGAGGGCTTCAGTTACTTCAACTAGCTTATCAGTATTGGTAAAGATAGCGTGATCAAGCAAGTCAAGAAGTCCATTTAGCGTAACCTTACTATCCTTTGATTCGGCTTGCTCGTTATCACTTCTTGTAGCCTTAGCCTCGTTCTTCATATCAGCCTCGCTCATAAAAATGCCTGCCGTACACACGGCTGTAGCACAATTACACTCTCGCCAGCCTCTGAGAAGTTTCCTCAGCAAAAAACCTTAACTGTTTACAATAAAAACGATTAATTTCAGACAGTTATAAACCACCAAGATTTAGACACTAAAAGTTAGTGTCTAAATCTTAGTGCCGAAAAATCAAACAAAGCGTCCAATCATTGTCTTCCATGGAGGTTTCACTTTAAGCTACTGATGTTAAAGCACTTAGCGTATGTGCTCACTTCTCTAATCTAAAAAACCCCTGTACCATGGAGAAGTCAATCAACTCTAAGGTCATGATAGTTTGAAGTTTTACGTTGTTTCCGATCTGCATCTCGACATTCACGGAATACGCCGTGATTTCTGGTATAGCTTCGATAACGAAGCCACTTTAGTCGTTGCAGGTGACACAGCGAACGGCCTCTTAGGCATGGCGTATGTGAAGAATGTACTTTGCCGCCACTTTAAGACTGTGATAATGATTGCAGGAAACCATGAATGGTATAGCAATAAGAGTAAATCCTACCGCCATAGAAGTACGTCCGTTGGGTGCAAATCTAGTGCTAACTCTGACGTTCTCAAAGATTCTAGGAGTTCCGTACTAGCCAAGCTTAAGGCTCATAGTGATACAACTGAAAACCTGTTCTTTTTGAATAATGAGTCAATAAATTTAGATGGATGTAGTATTTATGGAGGAACTCTTTGGTTTCCTATCCACACATACTCGTCTGCGCTGATTGATGTGTACTCAGAACTGATGAATGATACAAAGTACATCAGCCATCAAATGATTGAAGAGCAGCACAAAGCATTCATTAACAACTTTCCAGAGAAAGTTGATATAGCAATATCTCACCACCTTCCATCTAAAGAAGCTTTTGCTTTCGAGCAAAATGCCAGCAGCGATTATGCTCCGTATTATCATGCAGGGTTGAGTAATGAGTTGATCTCAAGAGCTAGGTATTGGGTGGCAGGGCATCAACATGATGCTGTAGAGAAAGTCATCGCTGACGGTAGGACGACATTTATTTGTAACCCCAAGGGTTCTGTCCGCTTAAGCAGTGGATTACTTACTAATAAAGCTTATTACCTATAAGAGCTAGCCAACAATAGACTTCGGCATCTGAAAGCCCGCTAGGGCTTTCTCACTGTGATCATTGGCCTTGTGAAGCAACCAATCAGAAATGATGCATAGATTCATCACCTCCCTTCACAATGCCAACACTATCATTCGCACAAATACACACATAACACTTTTACGCGCATAAAAGTGTTATTTAATACATTTTTATGCGCACTTAAATGTTAACGCTTGCATTTTATTGCGCATTTTTATGTAATAAACAATCGACCAGATAAGCACTTTAACTGAGGTGGCTAGATGAAACGAACACTACTTGAAAACCTACTCACCTGGAAAGACAAGCCGACAAGGAAGCCTTTGCTGATTGACGGTGCTAGACAAACTGGTAAAACATTCCTATTGCAGGAACTATTAGGAAGTACATTCGAAAATGTCCTAAGAATCGATTTTCTAGAAAGCCCTGAGTTAATGGAAGCCTTTTCAGGCTCTCTAAACCCTGATGACATCATCACCAACATTGAACTCTTAACAGGAGAAATCTTCGAACCATCGACAGATCTCCTTATTTTAGATGAAATTGGTGAATGTCCAAGAGCGGTCACCTCTCTTAAGTACTTTGCAGAAAAGGCTCCCAAAGCTTATGTTGCGGCCAGTGGTTCAAATATCGGATTGCTCACGTCCTTTCCCGTTGGAAAAGTTGAGCAGCACAACTTAAGGCCACTGACTTTCAGGGAATTCTTGTGGGCATCTGGAGAAAAAGCACTGCACAAAGCATTTGACCAAAAGCTGAACTCTTCAGCTGCTCATACAAAATTAATCGAACTACTGACCGATTATTATTTTGTTGGCGGTATGCCTGAAGCCGTAAACTCATGGTTCGAAAACTCAGAACTCAGTATTATTGAACGCATTGAAGCCGTATCTGAAGTCCATAGGAACTTAATTGAGGGCTACATGCGTGATTTCGGAAAGTACTCTGGAAAAGTGGACGCACAGCTAATCGAATCTGTATTTCGAAGCATTCCCGCTCAACTATCTTCGGTATTCGACGACTCCGTTAAACGGTTTAAGTTCAAGGGAGTTCACGAACGCAAGTCTCGCTATGCTGAATATGAAAGTGCGATTACATGGCTTCACAAGTGTCGGCTTGCTTTAAAAAACCATCCTATTGAAGGACAGCCTCGTTCTCCTTTAGCTGCTTATCAGAAGGACAATACAGTTAAACTATTTCTCTTTGATGTAGGGCTATTGAACCATATGCTCGGTACTGGTTACCGTGAAATCAAACAGCAAGGCTATGAATACAAGGGATATGTCGCCGAAAACTATGTTCAACAGGAAATCGCTGCGCTAGGTATTGAACCAAGTTTCTCTTGGGGAGACGCAAGAGCAGAGATAGAGTTCATTATCGCTGATGACCTAGGTCGAATTGTGCCTGTAGAAGTAAAGAGTGGTAAGCGAACCCGTGCGAAATCATTGCAATCCTACATCGAGAAGTGCAAACCCCACAAGACAATCAAACTTACAGGTACTCAAGGCTCTCCAGCAACAGAGAAGGAGCACATCGTGATGCCGCTTTACTACACCGAATACTTACTTGATCACCTGAATGATCTAGACAAAAACTAGGTAGTAACAAAATTAACAGAAAGCCCCAATGGGGCTTTCAAAAACAATCTTTATTTAAGATTAGCTCTTAGCGACTGAGTACTTTTAATGTCTGGAAAAGGTAACGTTTCAGCGGAGGGTACAACTGACAACGCTGGTGGAACATACCCAATCAACTCTTTCAATTTACTGCTCCAGGCTTCAAGCCCAACTAACTTATCGTCAAAATAGTCATAGCGATCATAGTGACGTGTACTCACATCTTGTAACGCGTGATTTTGAATACGATCTCGAACTTCCTTGCTGATTCGGCATGCCCCCATCAAAGTTTTACACGTTCGGCGAAGATCTTTAGGCACAAACTTATCGAATCCTACGGCATCGCGATAACGAGTCACTGCACGACAAATTGAGCTAGTTTTCATGGGTTCTTCTGCATCTTTGGGATTTGGAAAAACATATCGTCCACCACCAGAAAGCTCATATTGTTTCTGAAGTATTTCAAAAGCCAATCCGTTCAACGGTACGATATGATCTTTTTTGTTTTTGGAACGTTCTTTAGTGATGCAGACAAACCTTTCTTCCCAATCAACATTCCACCATTCAAGTGTAATCACCTCATATGGTCGTTGTCCCCCTAGATAGATGCACAGTTGAAGTAAGTGCCTCAAATCTTGTCCGATGGGTACAAGATCATAGTTTTCACGAAGATCTTTTAGTAGACGCCGTAACTCTCGCCATTCTAAGAACCTTTCACCAATGCGCTCTCCATCTTTTTGCTTTGGAATTGGTGCTACTGGATTGTATTTTATGCCAAATTTCGACTCTAAAGAGAAATAGCGAGGATCGTTATCAAAGCGCATCCCATGGTTAAACGCCGCCATCACATAGCTACGTACTCGGTTGCTTTGGGTGATAGCTCCACGCTGGATCATCATACTAATAACGTATTTAATATCATCTGTCGTTACATCACACGCTTTGGTGTTTTTGTCTATATATGGATAGAACTCTCGTACCAGCGCATTTCGCACGTCTTCATACGTTCTCTTTCCATCTATTTTCATGCGCTCCGTGTAGCTATGAAATAGCTCATCAATGGTTCCTAAGCTTTTACTCTCAGCATCAATTTTTTTCTGCTCGCTCTCTTGTTGTTCAAGGTGCAATTTAGGATCTTTTCCGCCGAGCAACAGTTGTGAGAAAACTTGGGCTTTCTCGCGAGCTTCTGTAAGAGTCATGCTGCCAGCACGTGCACTGAATAAACCGATTGAGATAAATTTTTCTTTCTGGTGCTGGTAGTAGCGAAACACGAACTGCTTTTTCCCACTAGTGAAAATTTTTACTCCCAAACGCCCTGTACCGCGTTGACCTGATTGATCCCAGAGATAATAGGAATTTTTACTACTGGTCGCGGATTGAATTTTAGTAACAGTTAACATTCTGATTTTCTCTTGTCTTTTTTGGCGAAGTTAACTTTCTAGGTCAATAGACATAACCTAAAAGCAGCCAAAAATAATATTGACAGATTTCATGCCTAAGCAAAGCTAGGTCAGGTAATGGGTCAGACAAGAGAAAAGTGACATGAAAATCAATGCAAACTAACGCAACAAAGACAAACAGATAAATATTTGAATTTAATAGAAATTACCAAGCATTGCATACTCATAAAAATGAACCTGGTAGGACTCATAATCGATTGGTCCGCAGTTCAAGTCTGCGAGGGGCCACCATATTTCGAAAGGCGTAGCAGGTTAATACCTACTACGCCTTTTTTGTATCTTATATCTTTGGGTACAATTTCGGTTGCGGTAACTCGTCATTAACCTCGTAATAGCTTTTCCTCTTCCCCTTTTCTTTAACTATTATCTGGCTTTCTATATGTAGCAATGAAACAAAATGTCCGCTCGTGATTTAAACCATTGACCCTCAGACAACTTCTGATAGGATGGACATACAAACGTATGGACGTCTAAAACAAAAAATGGAGCTACAATGAAAAGTATTGGTCACTTAAAGAAACTAGCTTTGATTCTCACGGCAGTAGTCGGCTTAAGCGCTTGTGGAGAAAAAGATGACTCTGTCATTAAAGTGGGCGCGACAGTTGGGCCACATGCACAAGTAGTCGAGGCGGTAGCGAAGGAGGCAGCGAAGCAAGGTTTGAATGTCGAAGTCATTGAGTTTTCTGACTACGTGACACCTAATGCCGCTCTTAGCGATGGTAGCATCGATATTAATAGCTATCAGCACCAGCCATTTTTAGACAACTTCAACAGTAGCCATAACGCCCAATTAGTATCAATTGGTCAGTCCATTCTTATGCGTATGGGGCTTTATTCCAATAAGTATCGCTCACTGCAAGAGCTTCCAAACAATGCACGTATAGCGCTTCCAAATGACCCTACCAACGGTGGTCGTGGTCTGTTGCTACTCGCCGATGCAGGTTTAATTGAGCTGAAACAGGGTGTTGGCCATAAAGCCGCCCTAACTGATATCACAAAAAACGCAAAATCATTTGAATTTGTCGAGGTAGATGCCGCTCAGCTACCAAGAACATTAGATGATGTGGACGCGGCTGCGATTACAATGAACTACGTAATGTCTTCTGGTTTAGATCCGAAGAAACAAAGTATCTATCTTGAAGCAAAAGACGCCCCATTAGCAGTCATGGTCATCGCCACTCGTGACGCAGACAAAAATAATGAAGCGTATAAAAAGTTCGTTTCTATTTATCAATCTCAAGCGATTCGTGATTATCTCGATCGCACTTTCAAAGGCACAATCGAAGCAGCTTTTTAATCAATAAAGCAGCGAATATTTTGCTCCACGAATCAGATAGAAAAGAGGCTAATGTTTTCTCATAGCCTCTTCTTTTCATTACTCACTAAATCGACTCATTGTCGACTTTCAGCCTCTAACTTCATTGCCAAATAAGCTTGGTCAGCAGAAACCAATTCAGGACGGTTAATCAACTTCCAGAGGAAGTATGGTGGGATTAAAAATACGATGAAGTAGAGAGATTCATGGAAGAAAACATCGGCTATCGTTTGCTGATGCTCCCAAAGTGCCGTCAGTGCGAAGAGCTCTAACATCACGCCTAATACGCCAAAGACGACAGAGACAACAATCGCTAAACCCAGTAGTTCTCTAACAAAGTGCTTGTATGCCATGATACTAATTCCTTCTAGCAATAAGTCATACTAACTTACGCTCATAAGAAACAAGTGAGCTTGATTATTATCAAACTCACCTCATCACTGTTAAGAACTTAGTTTTATAAAAAAGTACTTGTATATAGCGTCAGCGAAGACTGACTTCCCTATCACAGAGCATAGATACCTCTACAAACAGAGGGTGATGGAACGACCAACTATTGGCTATATGAGCGCAACTTTAATCAGATAAGTAATATTGAACCGTCGATACCACTCGGACTTTTTTAATGTAAGGCGTGTTGCTGTCTCGGTCATAAATCGAGAACTGCCCTTGAGTTGCACGTTTGATCTTACCCAGTGAACTCTGTGAGTCTTTCGCAAATTTCTCAGCCACTTCACGCGCATTCTTAGTCGCTTCTTCGATCATGTCTGGCTTCACATCATTCAGCTTAGTAAAGCTGTACTCAACACGATTTTCATAAGGATCTTGGTTAAGCAAAACGCCTTGTTTTCCTAGCTCACCTATTTCATTGATTGCCGCTCGAACAACATCAACACTCTGGCTGTAAACCGTAACGGTTCGCGAGGCCAAATAACGATACTCAATGTCTTGCTCGCTCCCATATTGCTGTGCTTTTCTGTCAATGACCGCAGGGGAAGAAAGGGAAACGCTGGTTTCAGGAAGCCCTTTGGCACTTAGAAAGTCCAAAATCAAACGGGTTTGCTGGTCAATTTCATCAAACATGGCTCCCATATCATTACTCGCTAGAGTAAATTGAATCGGCCAAATCACCGTATCAGCAGGATACTCACGCTCCGACAAACCTTTTACTGTCACGACTCTTTCATAGGCTCGGTATTTCACCGCCGTCTGCTGCATAAAATAGCCAAGGATGCCAAGACCAAGTATCAAACTTAGCCCAATCCAAAGTGCTGCTTTATTGGAAACTCGTTCCATTATTTCCCCCTGATAAATATCAACTTAGCTTAATCTTTGTTCTAGATAAGATAGCCTATCTATTGTTTTAAGAGGGAGACATAACGCGAGTTTTGATTCATAGCACAGTGATATACCGTTTTCTTTAGTCAATAAAGCTTCATTGGTTTGTCACCAAAGGCTCATGCTTTTGCCTCTTAACTGTCATCTGTAATTTCTACTATCCAATCAGCAACTTGTACGCTGAGGTAAATATGGATAGTTCAACCCCTTTTCGTCTCCCTCGTAAAACGCCGTTTGGCATTGGTGAAAACGTTGCTGAATGGGCAACCGGTTTAAACCAACTTGATAAGTTCTACGCCCAACGCCCCGTTAATGCCGATACCAAAACTTTTCTCCGCTTCACGCTGGATATCTTAGGTATCGATTATCGCATTGCTCATGGTTCACTCGACTCAGTACCTAAACAAGGTGCTACCGTCATTGTGGCGAACCATCCGCTTGGTTGTGTGGAAGGCGTCATCTTGGCCGAACTCTTGTTGATGGTACGAGACGATATCCAAATTCTAGCCAATCAATACCTGAAAACCGTGCCGGAGTTAGATCAGCTCTTCATTGGTGTCGATGTGTTTGAAGGCAAAGACGCCGTCAAATCGAATATGAAGGCCCTCAGAGCGGCTAATAAACACCTAGCAAGTGGCGGCTTATTGCTTGTCTTTCCTGCCGGTGAGGTTTCCCAGTTAGTCGATGCCAAACAGCAACGCTTGGAAGATAAAGCGTGGAGTCGAAGCGTAAGTAGCCTAATCCGCAAAAACAAAGCAACGACAGTTCCAGTATTCATCAGTGGTCAGAACTCGAAACGCTTCTATATGGCAGGGAAAATCCATCCACTTTTGCGTACCCTAATGCTCGGGCGGGAGCTACTGAACAAACATGCACAAACCATCAACTTGTCTTTTGGCCAAGCGATTAAATTCAAAGAGCTCAACACACTTAACGATGATCAAGTGGTGAACTATTTGCGGCTCAACACTTACTTGCTCAATCGTGAACCCCATTCAGTGAAGCCTTCTTCTTCATCAGAAATGCTCTCTCCAATAGCGGCAGGGTTACCCGTAGGCGAATTGCTTGAAGAGCTGAACGGCTTACCAAAAGAGTCCAAGCTGCTAACAAGTGGTGAGTTCGATGTCTACTGCACGGAGTCGCAGAATATCCCTTCCCTACTGCATGAAATTGGTCGCCTACGTGAGCTCAATTTTCGACAAGTTGGCGAAGGGACGGGACTAGCAATAGACATTGACCATTTCGATCATGATTACCTGCATCTGTTTGTGTGGGACAGAGAGAACCAATGCTTGGTGGGCGCGTATCGTTTAGGTCTGGTTGATCAACTGATTCAAAAGCGCGGCGTAGCAGGTCTGTATTCACGAACGTTGTTTAACTATGACCAACGCTTTATCGACCAAATGGGTAAATCCATTGAGATGGGGCGCTCTGTGATTGCACAGCAATATCAAAAGAGCATGAGCGCGCTACTGCTGCTGTGGAAAGGCATCGCAACGTTCGTTCATCAAAACCCAGATTACACTCACCTATTTGGTCCGGTAAGCATTAGCAACGATTATAGCGATACTGCACGTCAATTACTGGCTCAATCAATGACACTGCACCACTACGACAACAATTGCGCAGAGTACGTCACACCTTCTAACCCACTTCCTGAGCACCACCGTGACTGGAACACCAGCATGCTCACTGCTCTGGGTGATTTACAGCTATTGTCACGTGTCATTGCCAGAATCGATGAAGGGAAAGGAGTGCCCGTTTTGCTGCGTCAGTACTTAAGCCTCAATGGCAAGCTGGTATGCTTCAACGTCGACCCTGCATTCAATAACGCTCTAGATGGATTGATTATGGTGGATTTGCGCGATGTTCAAGAAAAGACGTTGGCAAGGTATATGGGACGCGAGCAAGCTCATGACTACCTCGTCTATCATACTAATAGCAACGATGATTAAGAACAGTGATTAAGTAGAGAGTTGGGAATCACAAGAAGAACCGTGTGGCGACTCTCTTTATTTACTCTTTCATCAACTAATTAGGCGTACTCCGTGAAGTGCGCCGAAAAGAATCTTATAGATACAATCTATCGAAAGATCTAGATAGCATTTATCTCACCAATTCCGTCACAAACTTTCACAAAAAACAAAAACAGATCCAAGTCACACTTTAAATCCACCACAACTCAACACAAAACGTGACATTGATCATTACAAGTATTTAATTCGAATTTCAAAAAAAATTAAAAGCGATCAAAGTCACAAGGTATTTTAATTTTAAATTTGTCAGAAGATCGGATTGATCACTAAGATTTTCATTGACAGATTTGAAAGTGGTTTTTTGTTATTAAGTTACAAGTTAATAAGTTGAACTTGGTCACTTAAAAACCGTTTCTCAGCCTAAGAAATGCGGGCGTAGATCACAAAAAACCCGTTGTCAGTTCCAATTGGAAAATGTGTGGTAAATTGATTGGGTACTAAGCAATCAAACAAACGGTTTTGGCGAACCGTTTACTACAACAAGATTCATCAGAACATCGAACGGGGAATTGTTATGATATCACCAGATGCCAAGATCAAGATACAAAATTTTGGTCGTTTTCTGTCAAACATGGTAATGCCAAACATCGGCGCGTTTATCGCGTGGGGCTTTATCACTGCTCTATTTATCCCAACTGGATGGCTACCAAACGAAACGTTAGCCTCTATGGTTGGCCCAATGATTACCTACTTGCTGCCACTACTTATCGGTTACACCGGTGGTAAATTAGTTGGTGGCGATCGTGGTGCGGTAGTCGGTGCAATCACAACAATGGGTGTGATTGTCGGCACAGACATCCCAATGTTTATGGGGGCAATGATGGTCGGCCCAATGGGCGGCTGGGCTATCAAGAAATTCGATAACTACATCGATGGTAAAGTAAAAAGTGGCTTCGAGATGTTGGTTAACAACTTCTCTGCGGGCATCATCGGCATGCTATGTGCGATCCTTGCCTTCATCTTTATCGGTCCATTCGTAAAAATTCTTTCTGGTGGCTTGGCGGCTGGCGTTAACTTCCTAGTTTCTGCTCACCTACTACCACTGACTTCAATCTTCGTTGAACCTGCGAAGATCCTGTTCCTAAACAATGCGATCAACCACGGTATTTTCTCTCCACTGGGTATCCAACAAGCGTCTGAGACAGGTCAATCTATCTTCTTCCTAATCGAAGCGAACCCAGGTCCTGGTCTAGGTATCTTGCTGGCTTACATGGTGTTTGGTAAAGGAACGGCTCGTCAAACTGCCGGTGGTGCATCAATCATCCACTTCTTCGGCGGTATCCACGAAATTTACTTCCCATACATTCTAATGAACCCTCGCCTAATCCTAGCAGCTATTGCAGGTGGTATGACTGGCGTATTCGTTCTAACAATGTTTAACGCAGGTATCGTTTCTCCAGCATCACCAGGTTCAATCTTTGCAATCTTGTTGATGACTCAGAAAGGCTCAATCGTTGGTGTTCTAGCGTCTATCGCAGCAGCAACAGGCGTGTCATTCGCCGTAGCAGCACTGCTAATGAAGACTCAAACGTCAACAGAAGAAGACGGTGATGAAGCAGCACTAGAAAAAGCAACATCACAAATGAAAGACATGAAATCTGCATCTAAAAACGATGCGGTGGTAAACAACCAAAGCAAAGGTGACGTAGACCTAGCGACAGTACAAAGCATCATTGTCGCTTGTGATGCGGGCATGGGCTCGAGTGCAATGGGCGCGAGCATGCTACGCAAAAAGGTTCAAGACGCAGGTCTGAACATCCACGTAACCAACCTTGCCATTAACAGCTTACCAGAGAGTGCAGATATCGTGATTACTCATAAAGACTTAACGGATCGTGCACGTAAGCATGCTCCAAACGCACACCACATTTCATTGACTAACTTCCTAGACAGCGAGATGTACAACCAGCTAGTCACCAAACTACTAGCAGCACAAAACCAATCCGCAGCCAATGACGACCAAATGGTAAAAGTGTCGCTCGTGGCAGCAAACGACGACAACTTCGAACCACAGCAAACGTCGGTGTTCCAAATCCAGCGTGAAAATATTCACCTAGGTTTGAAAGCTGCCAACAAAGAAGAAGCGATTCGCTTCGCGGGCAACAAGTTGGTCGAACTTGGCTACGCAGAACCAGAATACGTAGACGCGATGTTTGAGCGTGAAGCATTGGTTCCAACTTACCTAGGCGAATCTATCGCAGTGCCTCACGGCACGGTAGAAGCGAAAGACCGCGTGAAGAAAACCGGCATTGTAATCTGCCAATACCCATCGGGTATCCAATTTACTGAAGACGACGATGATGTAGCGAAACTGGTTATCGGCATTGCCGCTAAGAACGATGAGCACATCCAGGTGATCACCACCATTACGAACGCGCTCGATGAGCCGGAGGCAATTGAGAAGCTAACCAGCACCAACGATGTGGAAGAGATTCTAAACATCCTTGGCGGTCAACAAGCGGCTTAATTACCCCTTTAATTTGCTCCTGAGGCAAATGAGGTCAGCTGTCACCCCCTATGCGGTTGGCCTCCCCCTAGTTTCGTAAGTCAACATTTTAGACATTGGTAGGTAAGAATTATGAAAAACGCAGTTCATTTTGGCGCAGGTAACATTGGTCGTGGCTTCATCGGAAAACTCTTAGCAGATGCAGAAGTCGAGGTCACATTTGCAGACGTTGACGCTCCACTCGTCGACCAACTGAGTCACAAGCAAGAATACAAAGTAAAAGTGGTCGGTACTGAGTGCCAAATCGACACAGTAACTCACGTCACCGCGGTAAACTCAGCCAGTAAAGATGTCATTGACCGCATTGTAAAAACCGACTTGGTCACAACAGCGGTTGGCCCTAACGTACTGGACATCATTGCAAAAACCATCGCTACCGGCATTGCTAAGCGCTTTGCAGTAGGTAACGATAAGCCATTGAACATCATCGCGTGTGAAAACATGGTTCGTGGCACCACACACCTAAAAGGTGAAGTGTACAAACACTTGGATGAATCATTGCACGCGAAAGCAGACGAATTGGTTGGCTTTGTCGATTCAGCGGTAGACCGCATCGTGCCACCAGCAGAAGCAGCGAACGATGACCCACTAGAAGTGACGGTAGAGAGCTTTAGCGAATGGATTGTGGATGAGCAGCAATTCAAGGGCGAAATCCCTGACATAGCTGGCATGGAAAGAACCAACAACCTAATGGCATTCGTAGAACGCAAGCTATTCACTCTCAATACAGGCCACTGCATTACCGCTTACCTAGGTTGCTTGAAAGGCCATCGCACCATTCGTGAAGCAATTGAAGACCCTAGCATTCACGCTGAAGTAAAACAGGCGATGCAAGAGAGTGGTGAAGTGCTGATCAAACGCTACGGCTTCGACCGTGACATGCACAACGCCTACATCGAGAAGATTTTAGGACGCTTTGCCAACCCATACTTAGTGGATGAGGTGGATCGCGTAGGTCGTCAACCAATTCGAAAATTGGGTGCAAACGATAGATTAGTGAAGCCTTTACTCGGTACAATTGAGTATGGCACTGAAAATCAAACACTTTTGAAAGGCATTGCCGCTACGTTGAAGTACACTAACGACACTGACCCACAAGCCGTAGAGCTACAAAACTCATTAAAAGAAGTGGGAGTGAAGAAGACGCTAGCGACATACACAGGTCTTGCAGAAGACAGCGATGAAGTGGCTCAAATCGAGACACTTTACAACCAACTTTGATTTACCTAGGGGAGCTCGGCTCCCCTTCTATGTCCTTCTCTGCTTGAAGAGTTGGGATAGCTAATAATTAGAAATGTATTCAGTATATGGCAGATAACATCAACGAAACCGAGATCATTGAGCGATTAAACAGCGCACCATCGGTACGAGGCTTTTTCATTGCAGCAGTCGACGTTTTTAACGATTCGATCGACGGGTTGGTGCAAAGAATCTTTCGTAAAGATAACTTCGCTGTTCAATCAGTTGTCGGTCCGCTGCTACAAGACTCTGGACCGCTGGGCGATCTGTCTGTTCGTTTGAAGTTATTGTTTGGCTTGGGAGTGCTCCCCGATGACATTTACCACGACATCGAAGACATCATCAAACTCAAAAACCAACTCAATAGTGACGCTTCAGATTACGAATTCACTGACCCGAATATTCTAGAACCAATTAAGAAACTGCACTTGGTGAAGAAAATGGGCATGGTACAACTGGAAGTCAGCGAACCAGATGACGACATCGACCTTGAGTTTTATCAGCTACAACTGCAACGTCAACAACAAATCATTAAGTCAGGGCTCTCACTTGCCATTGTCGAGATTTGCAATGAGCTCGGCAAAGACAGCCCTTTTTAATCGAAAAACTGGCACGGAAGCCTCCTCAACTCGCCCCTCTTTTTGCACATTCTTCTATACAACGTGCGTGAAAGCCATCACAGTCCATATTCCGATGTCTCTGTAACATCAGACCAATCTATCGCTAGTATTGAAACGGTATCGCATGCTTTCAATCGAAGACACTAAAACTAAGTGGGAGTTTTTCCAGAAACACCACTGGGTATCTCCAGAATTTTCCCGCACTCCCGTCCTCGAGTCGTGGGAGCGTTGCATAAAGCAATGCAGCCCTTACACCTGGTCAAAACCACATATTGCCTCTGGATTTACCTTCTCATCTCTAATGAAGCGCAATGAACATCTCATCGAATGCGCCACGACCGTACTTGAAGATACGTACGATATGCTTGGTGACGAAGACCTGGTATTGATGGTAACCGATGGCAACGGCTGTATTCTCTCCACCGTCGGGCACGACTCTATGCGACAAGAGATGCAAGCACTCGGCATAAAACAAGGCTGCTTTCTCTCCGAAGGAAAGATAGGCACAAATGCAGTCAATCTCTGTATCAATACTCATATCCCGTGTGAAGTTTTTGCTGCCGAACATTTCAATCGCCGCTTGCACTCTTATGCCTCTGTAGCGGCGCCTGTTTTCGACCAATTTGGCAAATTACGCGGTACAACATGCCTTTTCAGAAAAGCGGAAAGCTATAAGAAAGAAGACTTAGTCATCATCGCGTCGAGCGCGAAAGAAGTCAGCTTGCAAATCCACATTCAGTCGGAACAAGAAAACATGAACCGCCTCACTTGTGCGCATAACGCAACGTTAGAGTGCATGGATGACGGCCTTCTGGCCTGGGATGAAGAGAGCCGTATAACCATGGTAAATCACCAGTCCGAGCGCTTGTTAAACATTGAAGCCAGTCAGGTCTTGGATAAAGAAGTCTTTTCTGTTTTGCGCTTCCCACCGAATGTCCTTACTAGTATTGAGTCAGGTGCGAGCATAAACCGTAAACTCACAACGGTAGAGGTTCGTGGCGAGTTTGTTGAAGCGATCATCACCTTGCGTCCACTCAACGACGGCACACACTTATTGTTCTTGCACCCTATCGATAAAATTCGCGAACTTGCTCAACAACAAATAGGTGGCAGTGCGCGCTATACGTTCAGCACTTTGCCTGTCATTTCACGAAAAATGAAGCATGTCATTACCGTGGCAAAACGGGCCATAAAGTCCAAATCACCGATTCTAATTACAGGTGAAGAAGGTGTAGGAAAAGCCACTCTCGCCATGGCGATTCATAACGAAAGCACCTACAAAGAAGGGCCATTCATTACGCTCAACTGTCGCTCTATCAATACAGAGCAACTGGTCAAAGAAACCCTAGGCTACGACGAAGGACAAGGCATGCCTTCTAAGTTTGAACTCGCCCATGGCGGTACGCTCTTTTTAGAGAAGGTGGAATATCTGTCGCCCGATTTACAAGCCGTGTTACTTAAGTTGTTAAAAACTGGGCTCGTCAGCCGCAGCGACAGTTTGCGATTGATCCCCGTAGACTTTCAACTTATTACGAGCACCGCTTCAGAGATCAGCGAGTATGTCACTCAGCGCTCATTTGGTCGGCAACTTTATTATGAAATCTCCTCGAACGAGCTGCATATTCCGCCACTACGAAAGCGTAAAGAAGACATTGAATTTCTCGTCCAGCAGCTTATCAGCCATTATGAACGCCGCCACAATGTGACGATCTCGATAGAGCCAGTCGCACTGGAAGCGTTGATGAATTTTCGTTGGTCAGGCAACAACTCTGAATTAAGAAACCGAACTGAGCGAATTTTGCTGAACCGCAGTTCCAACTTAATCAAGCTGAACGATATTCCTGAAGACATTAAACTGAATTCTCGCCATACCGCAGAAAATACGCCAGTAATCACGTTAGAAGAAGCCGAGAGAAGAGCGATTGTTCAGGCTTGGAATCAGTGTGATGGCAAAATGCATGATATGGCGAAAGCATTGCAAATTGGCCGCACGACCTTATGGAGAAAAATTAATAAGTTTGGGCTGCAGGAGCAAAGGAAGCTGTATTAAGCCAAGAAGTGGCGTTCCTACAAAAAGTAAAACCGGCGTAAGCACGCCGGTACAGATGTACTAACGATAAGATATCGACTAAACATCGACAGACAGCTGACGAATCTGCGCTTTTAGTCCCGGGAGCATACTCGAACTGGCGCTGAATTTTCGCAACCCCACGCGAAGCAATGTTTCTGTGGCATTTGGATCGCCAGCCATCTCACCACACATACTAACCGGTATGCCCGCGCGATCGCCTGCTGCACACGTGAGCTCAATGGCTTTTAGTACCGATGGTTCAAAGTAGTTCACCAATTCAGCAACAGCGGCGTTACCTCGATCGGCAGCCATAACATATTGAGTCAAATCATTGGTGCCAATAGAGAAAAAGTCGACTTCTTGGGCTAACGCATCAGCATTTAATACCGCGGCGGGTACTTCAATCATAATACCGACAGGCAAATGAGTCGCATCCAAGCCAAGTTGGTTTGCTTGATGTGCCAACAGCGCTTTTACTTTTCTCACTTCTTCAACCTGAGCCACCATCGGTATCATCAATTGAATATTCGGTTGCTCGTGAAAAGCTCTCAGAATGGCTCGAAGTTGGGCGGTAAACAATGACTCATGTTGAAGGCACAACCGTACCCCTCTCAGACCTAAAAATGGATTATCTTCCGCTGGCATAGGATAAGCGGCTAAAGGCTTATCACCGCCAACATCTAGACTACGAATCGTAAGTGGCTTATCACCAAGTGCGGCGGCAATATCACGATACACTTGGTACTGCGCTTCCTCAGTCGGCAACTCATCACTGTTTTGAAATAGAAACTCAGTCCGAAATAGACCAACGCCCTCAGCTCCTGATGTTAGTGCATCATCAATATCTTTCGGTCCACCAATATTGGCGAATACTGGAATATGGACACCATCACAGGTGACTGCGGCTTGCTGAGCACTCGCTAGTGCACTTTGTCGGGTGCTTTGCCACTCAATTTGTTGCGCTTCTAATTCCTGTTGTATGGCATCTGAAGGAGAGAACCATAAATGCCCTCGAAAGCCATCAATAGTCACCACTTGCCCAGCACGCACAGTATCAAGACAACCCTGAGCTTTAACCATGGCAGGAATCCCCATCGCACGAGCAAGAATCGCACTGTGAGAGGTTTTCCCTCCTTCACTCAAACAGATACCAAGCACTTTCGATTTATCAAGCCCAGCCACATCAGAAGGCATAAGGTCACGGGCCAACAAAATACTCGGTTCCTGAATGTCGATGGCATTAGGCGTTACGCCTGTCATTTCAACCATAACTTGCCGTGCGATATCATGCACATCAGCTTCGCGCTCCCGCATGTACTGGCTTTCAGCCTGGCGAAACTCGTCGGCTAACGTTTGCAGTGATTCTATCCAAGCTTGCTCGGCTATCATGCCCGTTTGAATTCGCGACTCGACCGATGCCCATAATTCTGGGTCACAGAGCATCATGCTATGAGCAGAAAATATTTCCCCTTTCGGCTGCTTCGCTTGCTCCTGCAAATGTTGAACAACCACGCCTATCGCACGCTTAACCCGTTCAATTTCATCTTGTTCACTTTGGAAATCACGTTCAGGCACTGCTGGCATTTCATGAGTAAAAAAGACAACTGGAGCAGTAGCGATACCGTCATTGACTCGAATACCAACAACAGCACCTTCAATCTGATTTGAGGCCATGCCATCGAGTAAAGTATCCGAGCTTTCTTCAGGTTCGACAATGCCTTGCTCAACCGCCTCTTTTTCTCCGAAGTGCTCACTAGCTAAGGCTTCAAATGCCTTGATTGCTTCACTGGATTGAGGTCCAAGTGCGCATAAGGTGATCGTCTCTTGACTACGAACGCCAAGTTTCGCAATGCTGTTCAAGCTTTTCGCGTTCACACGGCGCTCGCCTTTTTTCAACCATAATTGGCAGTCGAAAGGCGCGAGTGCACCAACAATGGCCGCAGCGGGACGAGCATGTAATCCATGCGGATTTTGCACTACCCAATCAAATGTCCGTTCTTGCTCAAAGTTTTCTGATACTGGCGCTATCTCAGCGGATGTTAGTGGCTGATCACCAAGATGCTCTCGTTTTACGCTTAACGCATTCTGTGCCTCTTCGACTACCGTCGATAAAGGTAGCCCGGCAGCAGCTGCGACCGACGCCGCCATGGTCCCTTCAACAATAGGTGCCGAGATAAGGGTGACATTTTCCCTCACATGATCATCAATCAGATCCAGAGCCATTTCCGTGCTAAGCAACGCGCTGCCAAGATCCATCAACACAACAACCCCTTGTTGATCTTGTACCTGCTCAATCGCTTCCATCACGGCAATGGCATCGGTTCCGATCGGGTTCTCTGGATCATCAATCCCAGCAGCAATCGCAAGCTTGGCTTTGCCTTGCGTCATTTGGGTGGCAAGTTCTGCCACCCCTTCTGCAAGTCGACGACTATGAGATACAACTACAATTCCCACCATCTTAATTACCTGCTATTGCCTGCTGTAGTGCTTTAATCATTAACAAAGAAGAGGTTGCACCGGGGTCTTGGTGGCCAATACTACGTTCACCTAAATAGCTTGCTCGCCCTTTTTTCGCCAACATTTCAATCGTGGCAACCGCGCTCGTTTCTGCTAGCTCAACCATTTCATTCAGTAAGTGATCGGCGCTCATACCATTTTCTAACAACGCCTTCACGCTAACTAAAACGGGTAACCAAACATCACACATGGTTTTATCACCCAGTTCCGCTTTACCACGAGACACCACGCCATCCACACCGCTTTTTAGTGCATCCACCAACTCTTCAAACGTTAATTGCTCTCGAGTTCCGACAGCGGCGGCCGTGCGAATAAACAGCGTGCCATACAGAGGGCCACTTGCCCCACCGACACTAGAAAGCAAGGTCATGCCCGTATTCTTGAGAATGCTGCCGATATTTTGGTCCGCAAATTGCGGCAGTTTTTCAGCAACTTTTTTAAAGCCACGGTTCATATTGAGACCATGGTCTGCGTCACCAATATCACGATCAAGGTCGGTCAGAAAATCTTGATTCTCTTGATACGTTTTTGCACATAACTCTAACCAGTGAACGATATGTTGTTTTTCAATTTGCATGTTTGCTCCCCCCTCTTACCACTTGATCGCGGCCGTATCGACAGGAGCATCAAACAGCTCCAACATCTCTTTGTCTGCCTTCAGCAACGTAATCGAAACGCCTTCCATATCGAGTGACGTACAGAAGTTACCAACCATATTACGCACGATATGGAACCCTGCTTGCTCGCAGTTATGAGCCAGACGGCGGTACACTCCGTAAAGCTCTGAAGTTGGCGTACCACCCATACCATTCACCATCACGATGTAGTCGTGTTCAGCGGCGAAAGGCTCAATGCTGGATTCCACTTCATCCCATTCACCTTCGTCACGATTCCAAATACGCAATGTGCGCTGATAAGGTGTGTTTTCAGCAACTTCAGCAAACATTTCATCCACTAACGTATCGACATCGGTGTATTTCACTCGCTTGATACCTGGTTCACCATGGATACCAACACCAAACTCCACTTCATCATCTTCCAGAACAAAAGATGGTTTACCTGCTGCGGGTACAACACAAGCATTAAGCGCCACGCCAAATGAACGACAGTGGTTATTAACGCGACGAGCCAGCGCTTCACATTGCTCCAACGAATAACCTTTGTTCGCGGCAGCCCCAACTAACTTTTCAACCAATACCGTTCCAGCAACGCCACGGCGACCAGCGGTGTATAGGCTGTCTTTGACTGCAACATCGTCATCCACCAACACCGACCCAACTTTGATACCATCGGTATGAAGCAGCTCCACAGCCGTTTCAAAGTTCAACACATCACCGGTGTAGTTTTTAATGATAAACAGCACGCCCTCACCGGTATTCACTTGGTTGCCACATTCGTACATTTGATCAGGCGTAGGTGAAGTAAATACCTCTCCTGGGCAGGCGCCTGTCAGCATGCCTTTACCAATAAAACCTGCGTGCAAAGGTTCATGACCACAGCCACCACCAGAAACCAGTGCCACTTGCCCCGGAGTTTCCTCATGCCACATGTAACGAGGTTCGTAGTTCGCTTTTAGCTCAGGGCGGGACAATGCCAGACCTTCCATTTGCTGCAATACAACATCATCAACTTGGTTAATTAACTTTTTCATCGTTCTATCTCATTCCATTTATATTTTTATGTAGGGTATGAATTCATCTTAAACAGAGAAAAAGCGTGCTCAACAAAAATCAATCTGTTTCATATTGAAACAAAAACTTCGGCATTTTTGTTTCAATATGAAACGTAAAACGACAAATTGTCCTGAATAGTGATCGTCGCCATAAAGCATGCTGATGCTTATTACTTCTGACAGTCGGTTTGACACAGAGGTCATAAAAGCATGGAACAAAACCAGAGATATCCTTCACCACTTACCACACCAAACCTAATATAAACCTTATCCCTACAATGGATATTCATTGCAGTCCAAAACACACATAAAAAAGGTTAAAGGTTTGAATTATGGACAAAATTATTATCAGCCCAAGCAAATACGTCCAAGGTGAACAAGTACTTACATCTATCGCTCACTATGTGAAAACATTGGGTGAACGTCCGTTAGTAATTGCCGATGAGTTCGTGACTAACCTGGTTGGTGATGACGTCAAGCAAAGCTTTGCTGACGAAAAGCTTCCACTCACTATGAACATTTTTGGTGGCGAATGTTCGCGCGTTGAGATTGAACGCATCACGGACATTTGTGCGACTCAAAAACATGATGTCATTGTCGGTATTGGTGGCGGTAAAACGTTAGATACAGCAAAGGCCGTTGCGTTTTACACCAAAATTCCTGTCGTGGTGGTTCCTACGATTGCCTCGACTGATGCGCCAACCTCTGCTCTTGCGGTGATATACACACCAGAAGGTGAATTTGCGGAATACTTGATGATCCCTAAAAACCCAGACATGGTCATCATGGATACATCAGTCATCGCCAAAGCCCCTGTTCGCCTACTGGTATCGGGGATGGGTGACGCGCTTTCCACCTACTTTGAAGCCAGAGCCAACATGACCTCTGGTAAGGCAACAATGGCTGGTGGTTTAGCGACACGTTCAGCGCAAGCTCTTGCGAAACTTTGCTATGAAACCTTGCTTGAAGATGGTTTAAAAGCAAAAGCTGCGGTAGAAAATGGTGTGAGCACCAAAGCGGTAGAAAATATTATTGAAGCCAATACATACCTAAGCGGTATCGGTTTTGAAAGCAGTGGCCTGGCAGGTGCTCACGCTATTCATAACGGCCTAACTAAGCTTGAAGAGTGTCATCATCTCTATCATGGTGAGAAAGTCGCGTTCGGCACACTTGTTCAATTGGTGCTAGAAAACGCAGCGATGGAAGAGATTAATACGGTTCTCGCCTTCTGCCGCTCTGTAGGTCTACCAACCAACTTATTTGATATGGGCGTTAAAGAGCTTAATCACGCTAAGTTGCGCGAGGTCGCCGAAGCTTCAACGGCCGAGGGAGAAACCATCCACAATATGCCATTCCCAGTGACGGCAGAAAATGTCTACTCTGCAATTCTAACCGCTCACCAGTTGGGTCAATAACTCACCCCCTTAAAGTGGGCTTAAATAAAAAAGCGGCACATACTCTCGCATGTGCCGCTTGGATTTTTGCTGTTAAGCGTAATTACTCAACCGTTACCGCTTTCGCCAGGTTACGTGGTTGGTCTACGTCCGTACCTTTGATCAGTGCTACGTAGTAAGACAGTAACTGCATTGGGATGGTGTAGTAGATCGCCGCCGTGATTTCACTAACGTGAGGCATTGTGATGATCTTCATTGTTTCATCGCCTTCGAAGCCTGCGTCTGCATCTGCGAATACGTATAGAAGGCCGCCACGCGCACGCACTTCTTCAACGTTTGATTTTAGCTTTTCAAGTAGGTCGTTGCTTGGTGCAACCACAACAACTGGCATGTCAGCATCAATTAGAGCCAGAGGACCGTGTTTCAGTTCACCCGCCGCGTACGCTTCTGCGTGGATGTACGAGATCTCTTTCAGTTTTAGAGACGCTTCCATCGCGATTGGGTAGAACTCGCCACGGCCTAGGAACAATGTGTGGTGCTTGTCTGCAAAATCCGTTGCTAGTGCTTCAATTTCTTTCTCGAAAGAAAGTGCCGCGTTGATTTGCTTAGGAAGTGCGTGTAGCGCTTCAACAATCTCTTTTTCTTTCTCTTTGCTGATGCGACCTTGCTCTTTACCCAGTGCCGTTACCAACATAAGTAGTGCAGAAAGTTGAGTCGTGAACGCTTTAGTTGAAGCCACACCGATTTCAACACCAGCGCGAGTCATGAATGCAAAATCTGATTCACGAACCAAAGAGGAACCCGCTACGTTACAGATGGTCATCGCCGCCATGTAACCTTTCTCTTTTGCTAGGCGAAGTGCTGCTAGGGTATCAGCGGTTTCACCAGACTGAGACAACGTGATCAATAGGCTGTTTGGACGAGTCACAAACTTGCGGTAACGGAACTCAGACGCGATTTCTACATCACAGCTAACGCCAGCAATGTCTTCAAACCAGTAACGTGCCGTCATACCTGCGTTGTAAGACGTACCACACGCGACGATTTGTACGTGTTCTACTTTGCTTAGAATGTCTGCCGCGTGCACACCGATCGCGTCTGTCACAACAGAGTCTGCCGTGATACGACCTTCCATTGTGTTGATCAACGCTTTAGGTTGCTCATAGATTTCTTTTTGCATGAAGTGACGGTATTGGCCTTTATCACCTGCATCATGCTCTGCATTAGATTCAACAATTTCACGCTCAACTGGCTCACCCGTTGCATCAAACACAGTGACTTCACGGCGAGTAATTTCTGCTACGTCCCCTTCTTCTAGGTACATGAAACGGCGCGTAACGTTGAGTAATGCAAGTTGGTCAGACGCTAGGAAGTTTTCACCCACACCAAAACCGATCACGATCGGGCTGCCTGAACGCGCTACTACGATGCGTGAAGGATCTTTGCGATCCAACGCTACCGTGCCGTATGCGCCTTCAAGTTGTTTTGCTGTTTTTTGTACCGCTTCTAATAGCGTTTCTGAAGTACGAAGTTCCCACTCAACCATGTGTGCGATAACTTCTGTATCCGTTTGCGATTCAAACACGTAGCCACGAGATTGAAGCAGCTCACGCAGCTCTTCATGGTTTTCGATGATGCCGTTATGGACCACTGCGATATCACCAGACATGTGTGGGTGAGCATTGATTTCAGAAGGTTCACCGTGCGTCGCCCAACGAGTGTGCGCAATACCAGTTCCGCCGATCACTTTTGCTTCTTCTACTGCATCAGCCAATTCTTGTACTTTACCCAAGCGACGAACGCGCGTTAGGTTTGATTCGCCATCAACAACCGCAACGCCAGCAGAGTCGTAACCGCGGTACTCTAAGCGGCGTAGACCTTCAACCAAAATTTCTGCAACATCTCGTTGTGCTACTGCACCTACGATTCCACACATGTGTTTATCTCCGTTTGTAGTTTTGTTCTTCCCTAGCCATGATTTCAAATAGAGGCAGCAAGCAAAGGCCTTTATCCAGAGGGAAGTAAAATATGAAACTGATTACATTATTAGGCGCAAATGACTTTCACGCCATGTTGTTCAATCTGTACTTTATGCTCTGCTTGGATATCTGCATCGGTCACCAACACATCAACTTGATGCCAAGCGAGCTCTAAGTTTGGGATCTTACGGCCGACTTTTTCGGACTCGATCATTACGATCACTTCACGTGACGCTTCTGCCATTACCTTACTTAAGCCAACCAATTCATTAAATGTCGTGGTTCCACGCTCGAGATCGATGCCATCCGCACCGATGAATAGTTGGTCAAAGTCGTAAGCTCGTAATACAGATTCGGCTACTTTGCCTTGAAAGGACTCTGAGTGCGTATCCCAAGTACCGCCAGTCATCAGCAGTGTCGGTTCGCTCTCTAATTCATTTAGGGCGTTAGCAACATGCAACGAGTTGGTCATGACCACTAAGCCACGTTTGTCATTCAACTGTTGAATCAGCGCGGCAGTCGTGCTGCCACTGTCGATCACGATGCGATTATGATCGCGAATCAATGATGCTGCTGCTTTTGCTAAGCTTAACTTTCGAGTCGAAACATTAGCGCCCAATTCTTCGTGAATGACTTCCTTTGGGATAGCAATCGCACCGCCATAGCGGCGTAGAAGTTGGCCGTTTTTCTCTAAAGAAGCTAAATCCTTTCTAATCGTGACCTCTGAGGTTTCGAATTTCTGAGCAAGTTCATCAACGCTGACTTCTCCTAGTTCAGAAACCAAGTTAGAAATGGCGTGTCTTCTTAATTGAGTATTTCGTTTCGACATTTAAGTTTTGATTTTAAGTTTCGATGTGAAACTTATTATAGTCAAACCGAAACTTTTAAGTCCATTTATTTCGATCCAAAAAATTAATATTTCTCGATAAAACCTTGTCCTAAGACAATTCTTAAACAGTGATATTGGATTCATTCAGTGGTAGAATTCGCCACCGAAAAGAAAAAAAATTACAGAATTGAAGGCTATTTTTTTGCAACTTTCTGCATATAAAGTGGGATTAGTCACAAAAAGGTAACCAAAATCGCCGATCTTTTAGTCATAAAATGACTAAACTTGGTGAAAGACTTTCAGAATCTGAAGTTCTAATAATGAGACGAAAAATCGGTGGGTGACAGGTACTAAATGTCATCAAAAACGTCCTGACTTCAGAGTAAATAACCGACTTTCAAATTGTAACTATACTTACCGGAGAGTATCTTCCATGAAAAAGACCAAAATCGTATGTACGATTGGCCCCAAAACAGAATCTGTAGAGAAGCTAACTGAACTAGTTAACGCAGGCATGAACGTAATGCGCCTTAACTTCTCTCACGGTGACTACGAAGAACACGGCACTCGTATCGCGAACTTCCGTAAAGTAATGGAAGCTACTGGCAAACCACTAGCAATTCTTCTAGATACTAAAGGTCCAGAAATCCGCACTATCAAGCTAGAAGGCGGTAACGATGTTGATCTAGTAGCAGGTCAAGAATTCACTTTCACAACTGACACTTCAGTTGTAGGTAACAAAGATAAAGTTGCAGTAACTTACGCTGGTTTCGCAGCAGACCTAAACGTAGGTAACACTATCCTAGTAGACGACGGTCTAATCGAGATGGAAGTTATCTCTAAGACGGAAACTGAAGTTAAATGTAAAGTTCTTAACAACGGTGCACTAGGCGAAAACAAAGGTGTTAACCTTCCTGGCGTTTCTGTAAACCTACCTGCACTATCTGAAAAAGATAAGAACGACCTTAAGTTTGGTTGTGAGCAAGGCGTTGACTTCGTAGCAGCTTCTTTCATCCGTAAAGCGTCTGACGTTCAAGAAATCCGTGAAGTACTTGCTGCAAACGGCGGCGAGAACATCCACATCATCTCTAAGATCGAAAACCAAGAAGGTGTTGATAACTTCGACGAGATCCTAGAGCTTTCTGACGGCATCATGGTTGCACGTGGTGATCTAGGTGTTGAAATCCCAGCTGAAGAAGTAATCTTCGCTCAGAAAATGATGATCGAGAAGTGTAACCGTGCACGTAAGATGGTTATCACAGCAACTCAAATGCTTGATTCTATGATCAACAACCCACGTCCTACTCGTGCGGAAGCAGGCGACGTTGCTAACGCGGTAATGGACGGTACTGACGCAGTAATGCTTTCTGGTGAAACGGCGAAAGGTAAATACCCTGTTGAAGCGGTAACTATCATGGCTCAAATCGCGAACCGTACTGATTCAGCGCTAAAAGCTGAGCTAGGTTCTCGTCTAGACAGCCCACGTCTACGCATCACTGAAGCAGTATGTAAAGGCGCAGTAGACACAGCAGAGAAACTAGCTGCTCCACTTATCGTTGTTGCAACTGAAGGCGGTAAGTCTGCACGTTCAGTACGTAAGTACTTCCCAACTGCAAACATTCTAGCGCTAACAACTAACAAGAAAACTGCTGCACAGCTAGTTCTAACTAAAGGTGTTACTCCTGTAGTTGTTGATTCAATCGAAAGCACTGACGCATTCTACGTAGCGGGTAAAGAACTTGCTCTAGAATCAGGTCTAGGTAACAAAGGCGATATCGTTGTTATGGTTTCTGGCGCTCTAGTTGCTTCAGGTACTACGAACACAGCTTCTGTACACGTGCTATAAGACTGAACTTTTAACACTTCAGTTTCTTGAGAAGGAGGGCTTATGCCCTCCTTTTTTATATGGCTTTCTTGCTCTCATAATAGGCTAATTGTATTATTTACCTCTATCAGAATTTCGTACTGTTTAATTTTATCGTCACGATTAAAGTTTCTATGAGGTGTATGTGTCTAGTCCCACTCTTACCGACAAAGTATTAAGAATGATCCGTCAGGATATTCTCGATGGCGAGCTTAAACCAGGTCAAAAACTCGTGGTTGCCGAACTCAAAGAGAAGTACAACGTAGGAGCGTCACCCATTCGAGAAGCATTGGTGCAATTATCTTGGAGCAAATACGTCAAACTCGAGCCGCAAAAAGGCTGCTGGGTTGCACCTGTATGTAAAGATGAGTTACATGACTTGTACGAAAGCCTGCAAATGGTCTCCGCATGCTTACTCAGTAAGGCAATTATGATTGGCGATGAAAAATGGGAACTGGATGTACTAACTGCTTATCACAAGTTATCCCGAGTAAAACCTGGCGAAAGCTTTTGTTGGAGGGAATGGGAAGAGCGCCAAAATCAGTTTCTTACTGCGCTGTTTGAAGGTGCTGGCTCTGTCAATATGTTTGGGTTTTTCCGCGATCTACTCACGAAAATTAAACGCTACCAATACTTCGCGATGCAGATTTTAGGCACAGGGAACCCTGGGCACTGTAATCTCGATGAGCAAGAAATACTGATGAAGGCATCGCTAGACAAAAAGAGTCAGGATGCTTTAGGTTATCTAGAGCGTTATTTGAGACAGTCAATACAGTGTATCGAAGCCGCCATCGACAACCAATGTCGCATACTGGCTAGCGAATAACGCTGAGACTAAAAAGCGGGGGTCTATCCCCGTTTTTTCGTTTTTGTAAAAGCACTAAGCAATATCATCATAACTATGACACAGCGATACGCAGTTACGCCCTGCACTTTTTGACTCATACAAAGCAATATCAGCACATTTATACGTTCTTGTACGATCAGAGGTTAAATCACTATACCCAGCACTGACAGTAATGCCTCTATCACTACGCATTTGAACCGCGACACGTAGCCTGTTCAATACAATTTCAGCCTCTTCTAGTGTTGTATGCGGCATGATCACTGCAAATTCCTCACCACCGACACGAGATACAAAGTCTGTGCTGCGGACTTCTTCTAGGAGGGTTTCTGCGACACTACAAATCACCTTGTCTCCTTCGTCGTGGCCTAGCTCGTCATTAATACGCTTAAAATGGTCAATATCAAACAACGCCAAACAAGCAGGAGGGCTATCAGGATAGCGTTCAATAATCCCCGCATATTGCGCCAATTGCTCTTCAAATTTTCGGCGGTTCCACAACCCCGTCAAGCCATCTTTTTCGCTTAGGTTTCGTAATTTTTCTTCTAACTCTTTTTGCCCAGAGATATCCACCAGCGACGTAATGTAATAACTCACTTTACCTGATTTGGTTAAATTCGCCTGAATACGCATTATTGCAGTAAAGACTTGATTAAACTTAGTTCGACAACGAATCTCCCCTTCCCATACGTGTTCACTCTTCAGTGTTTTCCAGATACTCAGGTTTGCTTCGAGATCTTCAGGTAAGAGAATTAAATGATGTGCACTCCAACCTTGGGCATGCTTGGTTGAGTAACCCATCATATTTTCAAACTCTTGATTAACCATGATGATTCTATGTGAAGCATCCGAGATCATCACCGCAGTCATACCATCAAGAGCAGCTCGAGCCAACTTCGATTCCATACTATGACGCCGATAATGCAGAGCAAGGGCTGCCGTCGGCAAAGTGAAGCCGAGCACCAAACTTAGAACAAAAAACGCTTCTTGGATTAAGTCATCAATATCCCTCTGAGCTCGGGATAATAACTGCTCATTGGTAAGATCAATAACCAGATGAAGAGGTTCGCTAGAAACAAACTGGATGGTGCGATACGCGACCAAATTCGAACCATTGTAAGCATAGCCCGAATCTTTTGAATTTAAACTACGCCAAATGTTTGGGTACATCCGGCCAAAATTAAATTGAGAGCGAGCGGGAATTATATGGCCATACAAACGAGCTGATTTAGGGCTATCAATGTAAAATCCGTCACTCTTAATCAGCTCAATATGGAAATCAAGCACTGACGAATAGTTGAGTCGAGAGGATAAATAGTCAATATCAACATTAAGCACAAGATACCCTTCGCGCTTTCCGTTAAGCGAAATAGGCATCAAAATACGCAGTGACGGGCTATAGGGATAGACTAACTCGCCATACTCTCGTTCTAAACCTATCCCCCACGAAGCGATTTCGCCATCGTCTAAGTTCTTAGCGAATTGAAAGTAATCTCGCTCTGACTTATTTTGCAATTTGATCGCGGGCAACGCAGCGCCTGTTTCAATCTCATAATTAATCCTCACTTTTTCTCGACCAGAAACATCAAGAAAGCGAATTTGCTTATACAACTTTTGATTGATTGCGACCGAGATCCACATGTCTTCTAAGATGGAACGGTTCACCCGGTTAGGTTGGCGCAGATATTCATACAGACTTTGGCTGTGACCAAGTAGGTCACTGATCGTTTCGATTTGATCCTGAATATTGCTGTATTCACGGCCAGTATAGGCCAATTGATGTAACGCTTCTTGAGCGGTGTTCTCAACATTGTTTTCTAACAACGTCAGATATTTCTGATAGTAGTAAGCGGCAGTGAGTGCACTAAAAAATAGTGCTGTCGCCAATAAGGTGCCGACTCGCTTAGGTACTTTCACACGTCTAATGCCTATCATGCTTACTAAAACGACAATTATATCATTAATTGTTATTTTCTAAACAAAAAAGCCACTTAGATTAAGTGGCTTTTCTATATGCAATCAGAGAGTTAAGGTTTGAGGGCTCGCTCTCCTCGCGCAATGCCAACGACACCACTGCGAGCAACTTCGACAACTTCGGTCACTTCGGATATCGCTTGAATGAAGGCATCTAGCTTTTCACTCGTACCCGCAAGTTGTACGGTGTATTGGGAAGCCGTGACATCCACGATCTGGCCACGGAAGATGTCTGCCGTCCGCTTCACTTCTGCTCGCGCAAAACCACTGGCTTTCACTTTCACCATCATCAGTTCACGCTCAATGTGCTCATACTCGGTGACTTCTTGTACTTTCAGCACATCGATCAGTTTGTGTAACTGCTTCTGAATTTGTTCCAACTGCATCTCATCAGATGTCGTGGTAATGTTCATTCGCGACAGGGTTTCATCATCAGTCGGTGATACCGTCAAAGATTCAATGTTGTAACCACGTTGAGAGAACAAACCAACAACACGAGACAACGCACCCGGTTGGTTTTCCAATAGCAATGAAATAATGTGTCTCATATTAAGTTCTCTCCGTTTTGCTTAGCCACATTTTATCCATACCCTCACCTTTGATTTGCATCGGGTATACGTGTTCGGTTTCGTCTACGTTGATGTCCACAAACACCAGACGATCTTTCATATCCAACGCTTTTTGTAGCCCTTCTTCGAGCTGATCAGGCGTTTCGATACGAATACCGACGTGACCATAAGCTTCTGCAATCGCTGCAAAGTCAGGAACAGAACTCATGTAAGAATTAGAGTGACGACCTTGATAAATAATGTCTTGCCACTGTTTTACCATGCCTAAGAATCGGTTGTTCAGGTTGATGATCTTCACCGGAATGTCGTATTGCATGGCTGTCGACAATTCTTGAATATTCATCTGAATACTGCCGTCACCAGTCACAACCACGACCTCTTCTTGTGGCATGGCAAACTTCACGCCCATGCCAGCCGGAAGACCAAATCCCATGGTGCCAAGACCACCAGAGTTTATCCAACGGCGCGGCTTATTGAATGGGTAGTACAGCGCCGCAAACATCTGATGCTGGCCCACATCAGACGCCACATATGCGTCACCATTAGTTAGCTTGTGCAGCGTTTCAATTACTTGCTGTGGCTTGATTCGTTCTGGAGACGTTTCATAAGACAAGCAGTTGCGGTCACGCCATACTTGAATGTCGTCCCACCATGCGGTGATAGCATCTTGATCATTTCCACTACCTTGCTCTGCAAGCAGCCCGAGCATGGTTGTCAGCACTTTTTCCGCAGAACCTACGATCGGCAAATCCACTTTCACGTTTTTCGAGATCGATGACGGATCGATATCAATATGCATCACTTTTGCGTTTGGGCAGTACTTTTCAAGGTTGTTGGTTGTACGGTCATCAAAACGCACACCGATACCAAAAATAAGATCCGCTTCATGCATTGCCATATTAGCTTCGTAAGTGCCGTGCATACCCAACATGCCCAGTGAGTTTTTATGTGTACCCGGGAATGCCCCCAAGCCCATCAAAGTACTCACAACGGGTAGGTTCAGTTTGTCGGAAAGCTCTAAAATATGTTCATGGGCGCCAGAAATCACCGCACCACCACCGATATAAAGCACTGGTTTTTTCGCTTCTAATAGCGATTTAAGCGCTTTTTTAATCTGGCCTTTATGGCCCGAAGTTGTCGGCTTGTAAGAGCGCATTGAAAGCGTTTCTGGATATTGATAAGGCAGTTTGATTTGCGGGTTCATTACATCTTTTGGCAAATCAATCACAACTGGACCAGGTCGACCTGTAGTCGCGATATAAAACGCTTTTTTGATTGTTTCAGGAATATCTTCCGCTTTTTTTACTAAAAAGCTGTGTTTGACCACTGGGCGGGAGACACCGACGATGTCACACTCTTGGAAAGCATCATTACCAATTAGGCTATTCGGTACGTTACCCGAGATAACGATCATTGGGATAGAGTCCATATAAGCCGTGGCAATACCAGTAATGGTATTGGTCGCGCCCGGCCCCGAGCACACAAGTACGACACCCGGTTTACCGGTAGCTCGAGCGTAACCATCTGCCATATGAGTGGCGGCTTGCTCATGCCTTACAAGTACGTGTTTGATTTGATCGGTTTTGGCATGCAGTGCATCGTAGATATCCAAAACAGAGCCACCTGGGTAGCCAAAGATCTGCTCTACGTGCTCTTCTATCAGAGATTGAACCACCATCTCTGCGCCTGACAACATTGCTGTCATAATTGCTCTCCTTAGCCAGTTTCCTCACCGTAAGGTCAACGGATTGGTCTGGTTTTACATAGTCTAGGTCTTATTCGTAGCCTAATCGAAATACTTCCACGTTTTCGGCTATGTCTTGCGTTCGTCATAACATCCCGCAAGGTTACCCAACAAATGTAACGTTTTATTATCAAAGGGTCTAATGAGAGATTGATCTACTTTTTAAACAAGATACTAGTAATTAGAATGTTAGTAGGAATAGCAGCCACACATCTCCTATTTCACAGTACAACCTAAAAAGTTAACGCTCAAAAAAAGAACATTATTTCATAAGCTTTTAGCTATAGGGTGCGAAATAGCGTTATTTGACGAGAAAAACAGAAAAAATCAATACAAACAAAAATCCCCAGCAATGCGCGATCACATCACTGGGGATTTTTTCATCAATATAAAATCTAAGTCAGCTTAAGTTACTTTTTATCCGACTTTTCCTTATACATTTCTTCAATTTCATCTTGGTATTTGTCATTGATGACTTTACGACGAAGTTTTTGAGTTGGCGTTAACTCACCATCATCCATAGAGAAAGCTCTTGGTAACAGTTTAAACTTCTTCACTTGTTCAAACTTTGCCAACTCTTTTTGAAGATCGTTCACACGCTTCTCAAGCATTTCGACCACCTGGTGGTGCTTAATCAACTCAACGCGATCGTGATATTTGATATTCAGCTCTTTCGCGTACTCTTCTAGCGAGTCATAACAAGGCACGATAAGCGCAGAAACAAACTTACGAGTATCCGCAATGACTGCGATTTGCTCGATGAAGTGGTCTTTACCAATCGCACCTTCAATCATTTGTGGAGCGATGTATTTACCACCTGAAGTTTTCATCAACTCTTTGATACGATCGGTGATGAACAAGTTGCCATTTTCATCAATGTAACCAGCGTCGCCCGTTTTTAGGAAACCGTGCTCATCAAAGGTCTTTTCCGTCTCTTCTGGCATTTTGTAATAGCCACGCATCACCATTGGAGCACGAACCAGAATCTCGTTGTTTTCGCCAATCTTAACCTGTGCGCCAGGCATCGACATACCAATAGAGTCGGGGTTAAAACATTTATCATCCCAACACGATACTGTCGCCGTGGTTTCAGTCATGCCGTAGCCCAACTTAACGTTGATACCAATCGCATGGAAGAATCGACCGATGGTTTCATCCAACTTTGCACCGCCACAAGGCATAAAGTTGATTTGCCCGCCAAGTAGCGCACGCAGTTTGCTCAGAACCAACTTATCCGCCAAAGCGTATGACTTACGCAGCAAGAGCGATGGCTGACGTTTTTCTTGATGACAAGCGGCCATTTTTGCGCCCATGTTGACTGCCCAAGTAAACATGATCTTACGATGAATCGGCGCGCGAGACACTTTCTCGTGAATCGCAGAGAAGATCTTCTCATAGAAACGCGGTACGGCACACATCACGGTAGGTCGCACCTGGCTCAGTGCATCACGTACTTGCATGGTGTCTTGCAAATAGCAGTTGGTCGCCCCTTTGTACAATACATAAAAAGTCCAAGCGCGCTCAAATACGTGTGACAACGGAAGGAAACATAATGACACGTCACTTTGAGAAAGGCTCAAGCGCTGATCGTGCCCTTCCAATTGCGCCGCAATGTTTGCGTAGTCCAACATAACGCCTTTTGGCTGGCCTGTTGTACCCGAGGTGTAGATCAGCGTGAGTAGATCATCTTCTTTTGCCTGATCTAAACGCACGTCCAATTCAACTTGATATGTAGTGTCGCCTTTGGCAACAAATGCTTGCCAAGAGATAACGAAATCATGATCGCCAAGTTCTATATCATCAGACATCGCAACAATGAGCTCTAACTGTTCGCACTGGTCGAAAATGCTCACTGCTGCATCAAATTGAGGCTGTTCACCAACAAACAGAACTTTGACGTCTGCATTGTTAATGATGTACGCCGACTGGGCGGCAGTATTGGTTGGGTAAATAGGTACTGTCACGCTGCGTAATTGCAGTGCTGCGATATCAGCGATCGTCCATTGCGGCATGTTGTTCGAGAAAATGCCGATCTTATCTTGGACTCCTAATCCCTGAGCCAAAAGTGCAAGTGATAAAGCATCAACTTGCTGACCAAATTGCGTCCACGTAATACCTTGCCACTCCTCACCCACTTTATGCTTGAGTGCAACGCGTGTACCACCGTTCGCAATTTGTTCACGAATACGTTTAACGATATGAAAATCTAACTTGGCCATTCTTTTACTTACCTTTTGGCTTACAGGCGTAAGCTAATTGAGCGAACAAGTGTACTCACGGCTTGCTAAAACGCAACTGACCAGTATCAAACTTATCACTAATAAGAGACAACTATCACTTATACGTCGCGAACGTACCTCAAATTGCTGAATGATTACTCCATTTAACTTACTGTTTCGATTGTTGATTACGAAAACAAAAAGCCCCGAGAGACAAAAATCGCTCGGGGACCAATGAATTGTAAAAATTGATGATTACCAATATGGTCTAATCGAGAAGACCAAACGTCATCTTATTTTGCGGCAACGACTTCACCACAAGTGATCATCAGTTGATCGCGTAGCCAAATGTGGCCTTTATCTTTTTCACTTGATTCATGCCAGCTTAAGAAACCGCTGATTTCTTTGTTCGCAAATGGAAAATCAAGAATTTGCAGTTGATCGCTGTTTACCGCATTTTCCGCCATCCAACGTGGTGCAATAGTCACAAGCTCAGATTGACCCACCACGTATAGTAGGTTGCTTAAACTAGAACCTTCATACGCCGCTTGGCAATCCAGTTCACGGTACGCTTGCTCTGAGAAACTACGTTGGCCATGCACTTTCGATAACTTCGCATGCTTTTCGTTAAGCAGTTGCTCAGCCGTCACACCACCTTGAATGCGTGGGTGTGTTTTTGATGCGATAACCACTAATTCATCTTTGAAGATTTCAGTGCTTGAGAAACCTTGCTCATCAAAACGAGCGTAGTCGATCACGAAATCAATTTCTTGGTAGCGCATACGCTCAGACAACAAACGGTCAAATTCTGCATCTAGGTGAAGCTGAACGTTTGGTGCTTGTTGATTCACTTTTGCCATGATCTTCGGAGCAAAACGCATGTCACAAGGGCTGCAAATCGCAAGCTTGAATAAGCGAGTCGAAGATTCTGGTTGGAATACAGAGCTAGGAAGTTCATTGCGAATCAGCTGTAGTGCTTGGCGAATAGGGCCAAACAGTTGACGTGCTCGTTGCGTAGGCTGAATACCACGGCCTTGGCGCATGAATAGCTCGTCGTTAAACATCACTTTTAAGCGTGCCACGGCGTTACTTACCGCCGGCTGAGACATGCCTAGGTTATGTGCTGCACGAGTAATATTTTGCTCTTGCATTACAGCATCAAATACAGTCAGTAGGTTTAAATCTACACCACGCAAAGTGCTTTCCATACGGTAGCTAGCAATTGCGCTCATCGCGTCTTTCTTCTCTAACATTGAGTGCGCCTCTTTTGTAATCGTCAACTTTGTTCATTAAATTCATAACGAATAGAATCCCATCTCGCACAAAAGACGGCGGCTGGATTCGAATCATTTTACGAATAGATAACCTAACTTTTTATTATATTTATCGTCCGGATACTTCCGGCTCGAACTGTACTATCAACTAATCGATTGCGGTTTCGCAACTAGATTGATATTTAATCAGTAAATTTTAGCCAATTAGGTATTTATTCGTTAAATAACAAAAGCTTGATAAAAACATAAAAAACTATAAAACACGTAAAAATGCATTCTTTGAGGACGTATTTAGCAAATTGATAGGACAGGTGGTTAACACAAGCATGCATTTAGCTCGGTTATTGGTTGGGATAGGAACAACATATAGCAGCTATATCTCTGATTGAATTTTGCACTTATCAGTCAAATTATCAGCAAATACACACTGAATAGAAATGAGAGAGGAAGAATAAAAATGCAGCCTTCCAAACAGAAAGGCTGCAACAAAATCGTGTCAAAAATGGAAGGAACAATGTACTTAGAACAACGTACTTAAATGTTCGACACGTAACTTGGAAAATCAACCTGCTCCCACAGCTGTCTGGATAACTCTGCTTTTGAATCCCATGCACCTTGCAGTACCCAATGAACAATAGCCTGAGCAACATCTGGGTATTTCACACTTTCGGCTTGTTGCTCCTTTAGCCACTGGCGTACTGCGGAAATGTCTAAGCTCTCCATCGACATCGCAAGCCCTAAATCTTCTAAGGTCGCAACATTGCTCTGCTGCTCGAATTGACCCGCGAGTGGCTTTAGTAACAATTTTTTCCCCAAAGACAAGGCTTCTGAAGGAAGCTCAAACCCACCATTAGCAATGACACCACTACAGCGATGCAAATGATGCTGGAAGTTGCTGTGGCATAAAGGGCGCAGTTCTATGTTTTCTACCTGCTCACATTCGATCACATCCGGGTGATAACAGATAAACGCTTGTTGATTAAAGTGGAACAATAAGTCTGAGATATCTTCAATCGATTCGAACGGTAGATACACCAACACGAAGTCGTCGTTTTCTGCTTGGCTATCGACGGTATGCACTATCGGTGGTAACAAAGGTTGATCAAAATGATGCCAATGCAAACCAAGGTGGTGTTGAGAAGGCGCAAAGTATTCAATGACGGATTTATCTAACCAACTTGCTCCCTTTAGTGGCACCGGATAACGGAAAGCATTTTGGTGGCTGATACCAATAGAAGGCTTATTTTGCTGTCTCGCTGCCCACGCAGTCACAGGTTCGAAGTCATTAATGATAAGATCGTAGGACGACAGATCGAGTTGCTTAACTTCTTTGAAAAACTGCACCAAATTGTTATTCAATGCTGTTTTCGCGTAGTTTACAGAGCCTTTTTCGGTAATAAAGGTGAAGCCTCGGCGAGTCTGGTAATCGCCAAATGCTTCCATTGAAAAGTATTTTTCCGGCGCTCGCCCAGAAAACAAAAAGTCGACCTCAACATCGTGCTCTTTAAACGCATGACTCATCGCCCTTGCGCGTGCAATATGTCCGTTTCCTGTCCCTTGAACACCGTACAAGATTTTCATCAATTAGCCTCCTAACATCGCAATCGCTAATCCACCACAGAGACTGCCAAGCAGTGCACCAATGATGACATCGGTAAAAAAGTGCACACCCAATAAGATTCGCGCGGTTCCGATTAAACTTGCCCAAAAGAATGCAGCAACGCCTAGGCTCGGATAGAAATGGTCAATCAGCGTCGCCATGACAAACGCAGCGGCAGTGTGTCCTGAAGGAAGACTATAGCGATCAGAGGGGGTAATAAAAGCAGGAAGGAGTGCACTAAGCTCTTCAGGGCGACGACGCTTAAAACTATTTTTCAGCGTCCAATAAATTGGTAGCTCGATAGCAAAAGCAAGTAAACCCGCCAGTAAAAACCAGACTCCTTGCTCCTTATCTAAATACCCAGCTAATAACCCCAACACCAAGTAAAGATGCCCGTCACCACTGTGGGAAACTCCTTTACTGATATTGGCGACTTGTTGATTAAAACGGTGCTTAAGACAAACACTAGAGAGCGCTAAATCAAACTTAGCAATGGTTGCAATTGGCTGTGTAATTGTCTCTATGGTTCGCATGTGACCTTTCCTTACTTTGACAACGCCTTTGTGTGAAAAGTAGGAGGTTTAGGTGACAACAGCATGACGGGAGTTTGGACAATTAATGACAAAGGCCAAATTAAGGTGTGCCCAACAATTTATCTATTGGGCATAACCATAAAAATAGAACATTAAGAACGGTTTGATGGTTGCGGTTGAGGGGTGTCTATATACCAGACTTTTCTCTTCTTGCGGCAGGCGCGCAAAGAGCCTGTCGTAATGTCGCCATCTTTTGTAAGCTCATAGCTCAGTGAGCGGCAAGTATAGTTTCCCGACAGTTCATGCTCTATACTCGTTTTCTCCGTTTTACTCGAGTTAGGCTCTAGTAGAGGGTTAGGCTGAGTAGATAAAATGTCACGATTTATCACATTGCTGCGCGCATAATCCTTATGGACATAACCTTTTATCACTCCTTTCTGTTCAACGAGAAACCAAGGTTGATCAACCACTTTTGCTAGCACATTAAAGACTTCCCCTTTCGATAATACGCCAAGCTTTGCCCCTTCAAGACTCGGTTTGGAGCGTAGGTTTAATGTGGTCTTAGAGCGGTAAGAGACATCCATAAACTCTACTGGGTTTGAGGTATCGACACCTTCAGTGGTTGGTCGGAAAACTTCCGCTTGCTGTTTCTCACTAGGCTGGACACGGATCTTCCACCAAGAATACGTTTCCGGATCTTTACCTTTAAACTTATTTCGGCTGTCAGACTCAAGGGCAACAAGCATCTGATTCAAGAACGATTCGCGTCCTTCATAACTCAAAAATCGATCCATTTGATCATTGATGACCATGACGCTCTGTGAGTGATCATTCATAACAACGGGGGAAGCCACTTCCACATAGGTCTGCGATTGAAACAGCTGACAACCCGACAAGCTGACCAGAGTAAGTACTATGGCTGAACGTCCAAATTGTTTTGTTAACCTCATTCTTTCCCTAACCCTTATATTTCTTTTACCTAGTGCAACTGCACTACTATAAATGGTCATTCAAAACTTTTGCCAAACAATTCGGACCTTTGTGTGACAAGTCGCAATCCCGATGCTTGTTTCGGTAATGAAACGTCGCAAACTTGATGAGAACTTACTTCTTCTAGCACGTTTCTATCGCATCATGTTGTTTCACTTAGTGCATCATTTTTTTCAAGCAAACGAAAAGACTCATCCGATATGAATAAAAAATCGACTTTAGGGTTGACGCGCTTCATGGAGTGCGGTACTAATTTGTTAACTTAATTATGTGGAAAGCTTAACAACTATGTCAGCTCATTTTTCTATCCTGCTTAGCCTCCTCCTGATCGTGACCAGTTCGCGCGGGTAGGCTGTGGAAGAAAAATAACCACACCAATTTCTAAGAACCCGCATGAGAATGCGGGTTTTTTTATATCTAAATACTGGAAGTAAACGATTCACTTGCGCGAAAGTGCAGAAATCAGGAAGGAAGCAAACATGAACGATCAGGTCATTATATTCGACACCACATTGCGTGATGGCGAGCAAGCGTTGTCAGCAAGCTTGACGGTTAAAGAAAAACTGCAGATTGCCTATGCGCTGGAAAGACTCGGCGTTGATGTTATCGAAGCTGGCTTCCCAATCTCTTCACCAGGTGATTTCGAGTCTGTACAAACCATCGCAAAAAACATAAAAAACAGTCGAGTTTGTGCCCTTTCGCGTGCCGTTGCGAAAGACATTGATGCTGCCGCTGAAGCATTAAAAGTGGCTGACCAATTCCGTATCCACACGTTTTTAGCCACTTCCACCATTCACGTAGAAGACAAACTACGCCGCAGCTACGACGATGTACTAGAAATGGCAGTCAACGCCGTTAAACATGCACGTAACTACACTGATGATGTCGAGTTTTCTTGTGAAGATGCTGGTCGTACTCCAATCGACAACCTATGTCGCATGGTAGAAGCCGCCATCAATGCAGGTGCGAGTACAATCAACATTCCAGATACCGTTGGCTACACCGTACCAAGTGAGTTTGGTGGGATTATTGAAACTCTATTTAACCGCGTTCCGAACATTGATAAAGCGATCATCTCCGTTCACTGTCACGACGATTTGGGGATGTCAGTTGCCAACTCTATTGCCGCCGTTCAAGCTGGCGCACGTCAGATAGAAGGCACGATCAATGGCATTGGAGAGCGAGCGGGTAACTGTTCACTTGAAGAGATCGCAATGATCATCAAGACTCGTCAAGAGTTTTTGGGCGTTCACACTGGCATTAAGCATGATGAAATTCACCGCACCAGTAAGTTGGTTAGCCAGCTATGCAATATGCCTATTCAAAGCAACAAAGCAATTGTGGGTGCAAATGCGTTTAGCCACTCTTCAGGCATCCACCAAGATGGCATGTTGAAGAATAAGAATACCTACGAAATCATGACCCCTGAGTCTATTGGCCTAAAAAACCAAGCTCTGAACCTAACCAGCCGCAGCGGTCGCGCTGCCGTGAAGAGCCATATGGACACCATGGGTTACAACGAAGACGAGTACAACCTAGACGCACTGTATGCGGATTTCTTGAAACTTGCTGACCGCAAAGGCCAAGTGTTCGATTACGACCTAGAAGCCCTAATGCACTTCTCGAACTTGCGTGAAGAAGATGACTTCTACAAATTGAGCTACCTAAGCGTGCAGTCTGGCAGCGTAATGGCTACCACCAGCATCAAAATGCAATGCGGTGATGAAGAAATGTGTGAAGCAGCGGTCGGTAATGGCCCAGTTGATGCGCTATACCAATGTATCTACCGCGTGACAGGCTACGACATCGTTCTGGATAAATTCGACCTAACCGCGAAAGGTGAAGGTGAAGATGGTTTGGGTCAAGCAGACATCATTGCCAACTACAAAGGTCGCAAATACCACGGTACGGGTGTTTCCACCGACATCGTTGAGGCTTCCGGCCAAGCATTATTGCACGTTATTAACAGCATTCATCGTGCAGATAAAATCGAAGAAATGAAGCAGAAAAAGATTGCGACTGTGTAATAACAACCGGGCTACACGGCTCAGGAAAGAACACGCTCGTTGAAATAATTAAGCTCAAAATTAGAAAACTTAAAGGATTAACATGACAGACAAATCGTACAAAATTGCCGTCCTACCCGGTGACGGCATTGGCCCGGAAGTAATGGCGCAGGCACATAAAGTATTGGATGCAATCGAAAAGAAACATGGTATTGCGTTTGAGCGTGACGAGCATGATGTAGGTGGTATCGCGATCGACAATCACGGTTGTCCACTTCCAGAGAGCACAATAAAAGCATGTGAAGAGTCTGATGCAGTCCTATTCGGCTCGGTTGGCGGCCCTAAGTGGGAGCACTTACCACCAAACGACCAACCTGAACGCGGTGCCCTACTTCCACTACGCAAACACTTCCAACTGTTCTGTAACTTACGTCCAGCGCAAATTCACTCAGGTCTTGAAGCTTTCTCACCGCTACGTGCAGACATCTCGGGTCGCGGCTTTGACATCGTGGTAGTCCGTGAACTGACGGGTGGTATCTACTTCGGCCAACCGAAAGGTCGTGAAGGTGAAGGCGCAACAGAAAAAGCATTTGATACTGAGGTGTACCACCGCTTTGAGATCGAACGTATTGCAAAAATCGCTTTTGAGTCTGCTCGTCTACGTCGCAAGAAAGTGTGCTCTATCGACAAAGCGAACGTTCTACAAAGCTCTATTTTATGGCGTGAAGTAGTCGAAGAAATCGCAAAAGACTACCCAGATGTCGAGTTGTCACACATGTACATTGATAACGCGACTATGCAGCTTATCAAAGACCCTGCTCAGTTCGACGTAATGCTGTGTTCAAACATCTTCGGCGACATCATTTCTGATGAATGCGCGATGATCACAGGCTCTATGGGTATGTTGCCATCAGCAAGTCTAAACGAAAGCAAATTCGGTCTGTACGAGCCAGCAGGCGGCAGTGCACCAGATATCGCAGGTAAGAACATCGCTAACCCTGTGGCACAAATCCTATCTGCTGCACTGATGCTGCGTTATAGCCTAGGTGAGGAAACAGCGGCACAAGACATCGAAACGGCAGTTTCAAAAGCACTATCAGCGGGTGAGCTAACGGGTGACCTTGCTGGTGACAACCCTGCACTTTCGACGCCTGAGATGGGCGATAAGATCGCTGAGTACATCTTAAACTCTTAATACAAAACAGATTCATAATAAATACTAAATCCTCTATCCACCAATGACTTACCTCTAAGTCATTGGTGCTAAAACAAAGCAACAAGGATAACGAGGAAAGGAAGCAAACAATGGGCAAAACATTATACGAAAAAGTCTACGACGCACACGTTGCCGTCGCAGCAGAAGGGGAAAACCCAATCTTGTACATCGACCGTCACTTGGTACATGAAGTGACGTCTCCGCAAGCATTTGACGGCTTGCGTGAAAAAGGTCGTAAAGTGCGTCAGGTCAGCAAAACTTTTGCCACCATGGACCACAACGTTTCGACAACCACCAAAGACATCAACGCATCGGGTGAGATGGCTCGTATCCAGATGGAAACGCTATCGAAAAACTGTGAAGAGTTTGGCGTTACGCTTTACGACATCAACCACAAATACCAAGGTATTGTGCATGTTATGGGCCCAGAGCTTGGTATTACCCTACCGGGCATGACCATTGTTTGTGGTGACTCACACACTGCTACACACGGTGCATTCGGCTCGCTAGCTTTTGGTATTGGTACATCTGAAGTTGAGCACGTATTAGCAACTCAAACGCTAAAACAAGCGCGCGCCAAAACGATGAAGATCGAAGTAAAAGGCAAAGTGGCTCCGGGTATCACGGCGAAAGATATCGTGCTAGCAATCATCGGTGAAACGACAGCAGCTGGCGGTACAGGCTACGTGGTTGAATTCTGTGGTGAAGCGATCACTGACCTTTCAATGGAAGGCCGCATGACCGTATGTAACATGGCGATAGAGCTAGGTGCGAAAGCCGGTTTGATTGCGCCAGATGAAACCACGTTCGAATACATCAAAGGCCGTAAATTCTCACCTCAAGGTGCCGACTTTGATGCAGCAGTAGAATACTGGAAGACATTAAAAACTGACGATGATGCTCAGTTTGATGCAGTCGTGACGCTAAACGCAGCAGACATTAAACCACAAGTCACTTGGGGTACTAACCCAGGCCAAGTGATCGCGGTAGATCAACCTATCCCAGCACCAGAAAGCTTTGCCGACCCAGTAGAAAAGGCATCGGCAGAAAAAGCATTGGCTTACATGGGCCTAGAGGCAGGCAAGTCATTGTCTGATTACAACGTCGATAAAGTCTTCGTTGGTTCTTGTACTAACTCACGTATCGAAGACATGCGCGCAGCCGCTGAAGTAGCGAAAGGTCGCAAAGTCGCGCCTCACGTTCAAGCGCTAATCGTTCCTGGCTCTGAGCAAGTAAAAGCGCAAGCTGAAGCGGAAGGCTTGGACGTTATCTTTAAAGAAGCGGGCTTTGAGTGGCGCCTACCAGGTTGCTCGATGTGTCTAGCAATGAACAATGACCGTTTGGGTCCACATGAACGTTGTGCGTCTACTTCAAACCGTAACTTTGAAGGCCGCCAAGGTCGTGATGGCCGTACCCACCTAGTGAGCCCTGCGATGGCAGCGGCAGCAGCAATTGCTGGTCACTTTGTAGATATTCGTGAACTAGACTAAGGAGCAAACCAATGTCAAGCTTTAAACAACACACAGGCTTAGTTGTTCCTCTAGATGCAGCGAACGTTGATACTGATGCCATCATTCCAAAGCAGTTCCTACAAAAGGTCTCTCGCCTAGGCTTCGGTAAGCACCTATTCCATGACTGGCGCTTCCTAGACGATGCTGGCGAACAACCGAACCCAGAGTTCGTGATGAACGCACCTCGCTACCAAGGCGCTTCTATCTTGCTGGCTCGTGAGAACTTCGGCTGTGGCTCATCTCGTGAGCACGCACCGTGGGCACTAGCGGATTACGGCATAAAAGCGATGATCGCACCAAGCTTTGCCGATATCTTTTACGGCAACTCGATCAACAACCAAATGGTGCCAGTTCGTTTGACTGAACAAGAAGTGGATGAAATCTTCCAGTTTGTTGAGGCAAATGAAGGTGCAGAAGTCGAGGTCGACCTAGAAGCGAATGTCGTTCGTGCCAACGGCAAAGAATATGGTTTTGAAATCGATTCGTTCCGTCGTCATTGCTTGCTAAACGGTTTGGACAACATTGGTCTAACCCTTCAACACGAAGATAAGATTGCCGAGTACGAAGCGAATATTCCAAGCTTCTTGCGTTAAGACGCGTTAGTAAATACACAAATCAAGGGCTGGCAATTGTCGGCCCTTTTAATGTTTTGGGTAACTGTTCTCATATCGCTTTGCTTACAGAATACCGAACGCCTCTGTTGAAATTCGTCATCCTGAACAGCGACGAAGGAGTGTGATTCAGGATCGACTGCCAGAGCGCACTGTGCAGATTCATACTGTCTTTACTCAAGAGTTTGTGGGTATTAGATTCCTGATATCGCTTATGCTCCTCAGAATGACGGCGAATAAAGACCACTGATTACTGAAAGAAAACAAGCACTAAACTGGTCTACACTATCAACAATATCTCATTCAAAGGTATCTCTATGAAGCGTCTGTTATTGCTGTTGTGTGCTCTGGTTTCTTTCTCGACATTTTCCGCTCCAAAATCCGACTTATGGCCATATTGGAAACAATCGAATCAAGCCAACCAAACCCAAATTTCTCATCAAGAATGGCAACAACTACTCGATACTTATTTAGTTGAACAAGGCGAGAATACCTTGTTTCGTTATAGCCAAGTCTCCTCTGTCGATAAAACCAAGCTGAAACAATACATCCAGCGTTTGGCAAAACTAGACCCTCTACAATACAGCCAAGCAGAGCAATATGCCTATTGGGTAAACCTTTACAACGCCATCACGGTAGATCTTATTTTGGATAACTATCCAGTCGAATCAATCACCAAGCTAGGTGGTTTATTTAGCTTTGGTCCTTGGGGAGACGATGTGGTCGTGGTCAACGGGAAGGATCTAACTTTAAACGATATTGAACATCGAATTTTGCGTCCAATTTGGAATGACCCAAGAACGCATTACGCGGTTAACTGTGCCAGCCTAGGATGCCCTAACCTACAAGCTCAAGCATTCACTGCTGACAACACGCAAGCTCTACTGGATAGTGCCGCCAAAACATTTATCAACAGCAGCAAAGGCGTATCTATCCAAGGTAACACGGCACAGCTGTCTTCTATTTATGATTGGTTTGCAACGGACTTTGGTGGAGAAAAACAAATCTTCAAACACATCGCAAAGTACGCACCGCAATACAAAAACTTCTCTGGCAAAGTGAAATACGAATACGATTGGGACTTGAATCAAGCCAACTAAACTGGGGGGATGTGAGGTCAATTAGCATTAGGGACATAATAGGCCAAAAGCTAAAGACACCGGCAACTCAAAGACTAAGACATAAAAAAAAGGGCACTGAGTGCCCTTTTTTACATCCAAATGTTTGATAGAAAACGTCCGACTACTTAAAGCCTTTAACCTTCTTAATAAGATCGTAAGCGTTTTGAATCTCTTGAGATTTCTCTTTCGCGACGTTCATCATCTCTGGTGGTAAACCTTTAGCCATCAATTTGTCCGGGTGATGCTCGTTCATCAGTTTACGATAAGCACGCTTAACGGTTTTACTGTCTGCATCTGAAGACACATCCAGAATTTTGTACGCGTCGGCCAACTGATCCGCTTGTGAAGCTTGTTGCCAGCTACCACCTGAAGATTGGCCTTGATGCTGACCATGAAAACCGCCCTGGCTTTGGAAACGAAATGCGGCTTCTTGCATTTGCAAACGACGCTCTAATTGCTCAGAAGAGAAACCCAAACCACGTGCAATCTTGTGTAGTACATTTCGTTCACTCGGGTGGATCGAGCCATCTGCAAAGGCCGCCGAGATTTGCAGCTCTAAGAAAAATTGCAACAAGTCAAAGCGACCAGCTGTCGAAATTTTCACACGAACAAGAACATCTTCTAACGGAAAGTCGCTGTCTTTACCTTCACGAAACGCGTCTTGCGCTGCGCGACGCTGTTCGCCATGCAAATTCATGCGGTCCATCATGGCTGAAGCCAGTTGGATTTCCTCTTTGGTGACTTGGCCTTTCGCTTTTGCCACATGTCCCATTACCGCAAACGCCGCTTTAAAAAACTCTTCTTGGCGCTGAGCTTGACTTGGCCCTTTTCCAAAGCCGCCAGTAGAGAACCCGGCTTGACTCAAGCGACGTGCTTTATCGAATTGATGGCCAATAAATAAGCCAAAGAGTAAACCTAGCGGCCCGCCAAGTAACAAGCCAAAAAAGGCACCCAGAATTTTGCCAAAAATATGCATTATGTGTTCTCTATCAATGAATTTTTATCGACGACGGCGGTCTTATAGTGCCGGATGCAACGATTTCCTTTATGATAATGGAATTAGTTTTATTTCGGCTAGGCCATTTCGCCTGCTTATCTTTGCAGCTATTTTGTCGTCATTATGCCACAGTGAATCAATACGCTGGGATAAATGCGACTATAGTTGATTCATTTGGCTATTACGCTAGGGTACAACAAGCCCTATAGCCATCGAGTAGTAGTGACACAGGAAAGTTCAATTCAATGCAACATTTCTCCCGCACATTTTTAGCGGCCTCTATCAGCACCGCCTTGTTTGTACCCACCACTCAAGCTGAAGCGAATATCCATGATAGTGTGCAGGAAATGCCCGCCACAGATCAATGTTTGGTCGATACAAGTGGCGAGGAGGACGCTCTTAATACCCCAGTAGTGGTAGAAGCTGACACCCTGCAAGCCATCAATGGTGACAAAGCTCAGTACTCAGGTAATGTACAAGTCACCCAAGGCCAGAAGAAAATTACCGCAGATAGCGTAACGCTGCACCAACAAGACAACGTCGTGGTTGCCGAAGGCAACGTGACTTTCAATGACGGCCAAGTCAAAGCTCGATCTGATCGTGTTACTAACGACATTAATCAAGATACGTTTTCACTTGAGAACACCGATTATCAGTTCCTTTGCCAACAAGGCCGAGGCACTGCGGCCTATATCGCCCGCACAGGTCAGTCGGTTTATGAACTCGAAGACGGCTCTATCACATCGTGCCCTCAAGGCGATAATTCATGGCGATTGGTTGCGTCAGGCATCGATGTTGACCAAGATGAAGAGACAGCGACGCTGCACCATCCTCGATTTGAAGTGTTAGATGTGCCTGTTTTCTATGTGCCGTATCTAACCATGCCAATTGGAGATACGCGCAAAACGGGTTTCCTCTTCCCTTCTTTATCGTACGGTTCTAGTGATGGTATGGAAGTCGAGGTGCCATTCTATTGGAACATCGCGCCTCAATATGACATGACACTCACCACGCTCTACATGCAGCAACGTGGTACAAAACTCGATACTGACTTCCGCTACCTAACAGATGGTTGGGGAAATGGAGAAATCAAAGGCGAATACCTCAATAGTGATCGCAAATATCAGGACGAGTCTCGTTGGGGCTACCAAGTTAAACACGACGGTATCATCAATAAACAGTGGATAGTCAAAGTCGATTACTCAAAAGTGAGTGATATTGATTACTTCCTCGATCTCGACTCCGACATTGGTAACCGTGAAGATGGTCAACTGGTTCAAGAAGGACAAGTACAATATCGTTCTGACTTCTGGGATGCCTCGTTAACCGTTCGTGACTTCCAAATCTTATTGAAAGAAGAGAACCGCCCTTATCGCCTGCTTCCTCAGTTAGACTTGAACTACTACACGCCGTTGTGGGGAGACTACCTTAACTTTGACGTGAAGAGCCAAGTCAGCCGCTTCGATACCAGCGATGCTGCGCGACCAAATGCGACCCGTGTTCACATTGAACCAGGGCTTACATTACCGCTCTCAAACTCATGGGCAACGTGGACAACAGAAGCGCGCGTGCTCTCTACGTATTACTCTCAAGACTTAACGGGTTTGACAGATGTAAACTTGCAAAACCAGTTGGATGATGAAGTTTCTCGTGTTATTCCTGAGTTCCGTACGCATGCGCAACTTTACTTAGAACGAGATACAAGCTGGATCAAGGGCTACACCCAAACACTGGAGCCTCAGCTGCAGTACTTGTACGTACCTGAAGAAGATCAAACCAACATCTACAACTACGATACCACCTTGCTACAAACCGACTACTACGGGCTATTCCGCAGTCGTAAGTACAGTGGCATTGATAAAATCGCCTCGGCGAACCAGTTAAGCTACGGTGCGAGTACTCGCTTCTTTGATGATGACTATAAAGAGCGTCTTAACGTTTCATTTGGTCAGATTTACTACTTCGATAAAAAGACCAAACTGAGCAACAGCCCAAATCTTCCGGATGAGACCACCAATTACTCATCATGGGCGATTGAAGCTGATTTCAACTACAACGATTACTTGTTCTATCACGGTGGAATTCAATACGATATTGATTTGAGCTCCATGCAGTTGGCAAACAGTACCTTGGAATACCAATTCAACGGCGGCTTTATTCAGGGTAACTATCGCTACGTTACACGTGAATACATCGAAGATACGATCATTCTCGAAAACCTAGACACAATTACTCGTAAAGGTATTTCTCAAGCAGGTATTGTAGCGGCCTACGAGTTCAACCCGAACTGGTCTGCGAGTGGTCAATACTACTACGACCTCAATGAAAATGCGGACCTAGAATGGTTAGCGAGCCTACGTTACCAATCTGACTGTTGGTACATTGGCGTCACTTACTCAAACCAATTGCTTGGTTGGGAAGACCAAGCTATAGGCAGCACCGGGGCATCACCTGAATACGAAAATAACTTCAGCGTTAACTTCGGTATTCAAGGCTTTGCGACCAACCAGCGTGAAGACACTGCTGTCAAAGAACTGGATGGTTCTGACAACGCGATTAAGTACGGCCGCCCATTCTATCTGAACAATTAATCAAAATAGGCGTCTTAAATGAATAAGACGCCTATTCAAAAATACTGACGGAATTTTAAATGAAAATTTGGAAATCAATCTTATTCACGACCCTACTCTCTTGCGGAGCGGTTGCAGCACCAGTAGAGATCGATAAGGTTGCGGTCATCGTGAACGACGGTGTAGTTCTACAAAGCGACATCGAAACAGCGATGAAAACGCTGCAAGCCAACGCTCGTCAAAGTGGAAAGAGCTTACCTTCTACCAGCGTGTTAAAAGAACAAGTCGTTGAAAAACTTATCATTGATACGTTGCAAGGCCAAGAAGCAGACCGTATTGGTGTGCGTATTGACGACAACCGTTTAAACCAAGCGATTGCAGAGATCGCACGTAATAATGAGCAATCGGTAGAACAACTCGCTGCTTCTGTAGAAAGTGAAGGTTTAAGTTACCCAGAATTCCGCGAACAAATTCGTAAGGAAATCGCCGCATCAGAAGCTCGCAATGCACTGGTTCGTCGCCGTATTAATATCCTTCCAGCAGAGGTCGATAGCCTTGCTGAGCAACTATCACAAGAAACCAATGCGACTGTTCAATACAAAATTGGACACATTCAACTGCGCTTCTCTGACGATAAAGAAAAGTCAGCTGTAGAAGCAGAAGCTAAAGCGCTCGCGAAAAAGCTAAACGAAGGTGCAGACTTTACGGAGATGGCCTACACCTACTCAAAAGGTCCTAAAGCTTTACAAGGTGGTGACTGGGGCTGGATGCGTAAAGAAGAGATGCCAACCATCTTTGCTGATCAGATCAAGATGCAAAACAAAGGCAGCATTATTGGTCCTTTCCGTAGTGGCGTTGGTTTCCACATCCTAAAAATAGAGGATGTAAAAGGCCTAGAAACGGTTGCGGTAACGGAAGTAAATGCGCGTCATATTTTGATTAAACCAACCGTGATTCTGAGCGACGAAGGGGCGAAGAAGCAACTGAATGAATTTGTACGCCGCATCAAAGCCGGTGAAGCAACGTTCGCTCAATTGGCAACACAATACAGTCAAGATCCTGGCTCGGCAGCACAAGACGGTGAACTAGGTTATCAAACACCAGATCTTTACGTGCCAGAATTTAAGCACCAAGTAGAAACTCTGCCAGTTGGCTCAATCAGCGAACCGTTCAAAACCGTTCACGGCTGGCATATCGTTGAAGTGTTGGATCGTCGCCAAGTTGACCGCACTGACTCAGCGATGAAGAACAAAGCTTACCGTATTCTATTTAATCGTAAATTTAATGAAGAAGCGGGCGCATGGATGCAAGAGCTACGCGCAAGTGCGTTTGTTGAAATCGTGGATGACAACAATGACAACTAATACAATTCGTAGAATTGTCGTAACCGCAGGGGAACCTGCGGGTATCGGCCCAGACTTAGTGCTTGCCCTATCGAAAGAAGATTGGGCGCACCAAATTGTCGTCTGTGCCGATAAGAATATGCTGACGGAGCGAGCCAAGCAGCTTGGCATCGAAGTCCAACTGTCTGATTACAATCCAGAAGAAGCACCTAAAGCACAAAAAGCGGGCACGCTTATCGTTGACCATATCCAAATATCGGAACCTGCGGTCGCAGGCGAGCTCAATGAAGCGAATGGCCACTATGTACTAAAAACGCTAGAAAGAGCGGCTTTAGGCTGTATGAATGATGAATTTGATGCTATTGTCACCGGCCCTGTTCATAAGGGGGTGATTAATCGCGCAGGTGTTGCATTCAGTGGTCATACTGAATTTTTCGCCGAGAAGTCACAAACGCCGCTAGTCGTAATGATGCTAGCAACGGAAGGACTGCGCGTGGCGCTGGTTACAACACATATTCCTTTAGCTTATGTGTCCAAAGCTGTCACCGAAGAGCGATTAGAAAAAATCATCGATATTCTTCATAAAGACCTTGTAGAAAAGTTTGCTATCGCACAACCAAACATCTACGTTTGCGGGCTTAACCCTCATGCTGGCGAAGATGGCTGCTTAGGTCGTGAAGAGATCGAGACCATCACTCCGACACTGGAAAAAATTCGACAAGAAAAAGGTATCAACCTGATCGGCCCTCTGCCGGCTGATACCATTTTCAATGAAAAATATTTAAATGATGCTGATGCTGTTTTAGGCATGTACCATGATCAAGTGTTGCCAGTATTAAAATACAAAGGCTTTGGTCGTTCAGTAAACATTACTCTTGGTCTACCTTTTATTAGAACATCGGTGGACCACGGTACTGCATTAGATCTGGCAGGGACAGGTCAAGCGGATACAGGGAGTTTCCGAACAGCGCTCACGCATGCGATAGATTTGGTAGAGAAGAAACAATGAGAAATGATGTCCATTTAGGACACAAAGCGCGTAAACGTTTTGGTCAAAACTTCCTGAACGATCCATACATTATTGATGGAATCGTATCAGCGATTAACCCAAAACCAGGTCAAAACCTGGTTGAAATCGGTCCTGGTCTTGGTGCAATCACTGAGCCAGTAGGTCGTGAAGTAGATAAGTTCACAGTTATCGAATTAGACCGCGATCTGGCGGAACGCCTACGTACTCACCCTGAACTGGCAGATAAGTTGACCATCCATGAGGGTGACGCTATGCGTTTTGACTTCACTCAACTAGTGAAGCCAAACAACAAGCTGCGCATTTTTGGTAACTTGCCATACAACATCTCTACACCATTGATGTTCCACCTTTTTGAGTTCCATAAAGACATTCAAGACATGCACTTTATGCTGCAAAAAGAAGTGGTAAACCGCTTAGCCGCCGGCCCTGGCAGCAAAGCTTACGGCCGTTTGACGGTAATGGCTCAGTACTACTGTAAAGTGGTACCAGTACTGGAAGTACCGCCAACGGCATTCGTTCCACCACCGAAAGTGGATTCTGCCGTTGTTCGTTTAGTGCCTTACGAAGAGCTGCCATGCCCGGCGAAAGATCTGCGTTTGCTCGATCGCGTTTGTCGTGAAGGCTTTAACCAACGTCGTAAAACAGTTCGTAACTGCTACAAATCGTTGTTAAGCACAGAAGTACTAGAAGAGCTAGGTGTTAATCCAAGCATGCGTCCAGAGAACCTGACGCTAGAACAATTCGTCGCAATGGCGAACTGGCTTGCGGATAACCCGCAGCACTAAGAACTCAAACAATGAGCCAAACCCTTGTAGGTTTGGCTTATTATTATTGGGATATTACGTTTCTGAGGAGTGCACATGGACGTCATTCAACCTTGCATCAAAATTCAAGTTCACACCAAATACATCGAAGAACAGTCCAACCCAGAGCTACAACGCTACGTTTTCGCTTATATCATCACCATCAAAAACCTTAGCCAACAAACCGTACAGTTAGTGAGCCGCCGCTGGCTAATCACAGACTCGAATGGCAAGCAAATGACGGTTGAAGGTGACGGAGTTGTAGGCCAGCAGCCCTTTATTCCAAGCAATGATGAATACACGTACAGTAGCGGAACCGCGTTAGAAACCCCTGTCGGCGTTATGCAAGGACACTACAAAATGCTGGATGAGAAAGGGCAAGAGTTCATCACCGAAATTGAACCATTTCGCTTGGCTGTTCCAAATGTTTTAAATTAGTAAATTGGAGATTCAGTGGCTACCTATATTGTTGGTGACATCCAAGGCTGTTTTGATGAATTGCAGCGACTACTAGAAAAAGTATCTTTCTCTGCGAAAAAAGACCAACTTTGGCTTGCTGGTGATTTGGTCGCCAGAGGGCCTAAATCATTAGAAACGTTACGCTTTGTGAAGTCACTTGGCGCAAGCGCAATCGTCGTGCTTGGTAATCACGACCTTCACCTTCTTGCAGTGGCTCACGGGATAAAAAAGGTCAAAGACAAAGATAGAACCGCACCTATTTTCACGGCCCCTGACAAAGAGGAACTACTGACATGGCTAGCTCAGCAACCTCTAATGGCCGAGCATGACGAGTTCGTGATGTGTCACGCTGGCATATCACCGCAGTGGAATCTAAAAACAGCGAGAAAGTGTGCCCGTGAAGTTGAGCGCATCATCCAAAGTGAAGAGCTGCCTTGGCTATTAAAAAACATGTACAGCAATCAACCTGATTCCTGGGATGACTATCTACAGGGTTTGGACCGATACCGTTATATTATCAATGCTTTTACGCGGATGCGCTTTTGTTTCCCTGATGGTCGTTTGGATATGGATTGTAAATTGCCACCGCAACAAGTTTCCGGTAACGAACTTATTCCATGGTTTGAGGTGCCTAAACGTATCCACTTAAACAAAGCGGTGCTCTTTGGGCACTGGGCTGCACTGCAAGGTTATATGAACAGCGAAGTCATCGGGCTAGATACTGGCTGTGTTTGGGGCGGAAGCCTAACCATGATCCGTTGGGAAGATAAGAAAATTTTTACTCAGGATGCGTTAAGTTAAACACTGAATAACAGTCGATAATCCATAGTAGGAGGAATACCTGTCACTTAACACCTCCTGTAGGGTCATTCCAACGAGCCTTAACGAGACTAGAAATCTAATATCCTCGCGCTGCGAATAGATAGAAATACCTTTGACAACAAAGTACTCGTATAGAGGCTCCTGAATCTCGCTCTTTCGTCGCTTTTCAGGATGACGGTAGGTTGGGATGGCCGCTCGCTGTTATACGAACGGCATTACCGTATTAACTACGCGGTGTTAATCTCGAATTACTTTTCTAACACAGTAAAGCGCATGTTGTAGGCGTTCTTCTCATCGGCTTGATACATTTCTGAGTAAGTTTCCTTAAACTCGTCTCCCCAATCTGGGAACTGAGTATCACCATCAATGGCCGCTTCAATGTGTGTTACATACAGTTTATTGGCCATAGGCAGACAAGTGGTGTAAATCGCACCACCACCAATGATCATCACTTCTTCCACATCACCTGCGACTTCCAGAGCCTGCTCAATCGATGTTACGGTAGTGACACCTTCGATCTTTAGTGTCTCATCACGGCTAATAACAATATTCAAGCGACCAGGTAAAGGGCGACCAATAGACTCATAGGTTTTGCGTCCCATCACAACCGGTTTTCCCATGGTACAACGCTTAAACCAAGCGAAATCGGCGGGAAGGTGCCAAGGCATTTGATTGTCTTTGCCAATGATGCGATTGTCGGCCATCGCGGCAATCATACTAATGATCATGTTAGGTCCTTATACAATAGGTCTGCGGCGATAGAATAACAGCCCTGGAACCGCAAGACCAACTGCTAAACCTGCAATAATAAACATGGCCTTAAGAAAGTTTTCCATACAGGTTGCAACAAGCTCGGGTGAGTAGCCAACATGATTGATCTCTACCATAGCGATCATTGCTTTGTAAGCAAACACACCCGGCACCATCGGGATCAAAGCAGCCACAGTAAACACTTTTGGATGCGCGAGAAAACGGTGAGACCAGTACACACCAATCATCCCAACTAACGTCGCAGCAAAAAAGGTTGCCCACTCAATAGGAATGCCAAACTGCATCATCAAGTAGCGGCTACCATGACCAATCGCGCCACCAACAGCGCAATACACTAAAGCTCTTTGTGGCACGTTAAAAACCAATGCAAATCCTACGGCGGGAATCGCCGCAAAAAACATGTCATTCAACAGGCCAAACATCAAATCAAATAAACTCATTAGATTGCCCACCCCCAAATTCCAGTTACACTCATCGCAGCAACGATCCCCAAACATGTCGCCAACGTTAGTAAACTAGCCATCACAAATCGAGCAATCCCCATATTAATGTGGCCTTTCAACATATCTGCGACAGAGTTAATGAGTGGGAAACCAGGTACAAGCATTAATACCGACGATGCCATTGCTACGGTAGGTAGATTACCGATTTGGTAAATTTCCGCCTGTGCTGAAATTAAGGTAGTCACAAAAGCGGTCGCAGCAAAGTTCAATAGAGGGTTGAAATGACGATGACCAATTTCTTGGCGAACGATCATGCCACCAGCTGAAGCTAAAAAGGTCATGATGAAGACTCCCCAATCACCACCAGCTAGATGACTGAATGCCGCACAAGACAAGCCAATCATAAACACCACCAACCAGCGGTTATAACGCTCTGGACTGATAGCGTTCAGCTTTTTCTGCGCCATGGTTGAATCGAGCAAACCACGTTCCATCATGATACAGATTCGTTGAATTTGCGTAATAACGCGCATATTGATGCCACGATCAGCGCAGCTTCGGGTGGTGGTGATGCAATGCCCATCCATTACCGTCGTCACAACCAATGCATTAGCTGATAGTGCTACCGCAACTTCATTCACCCCACAAGCAAGGCCAATACGACGCATAATATCGCTCACAAGAGTACTTTCAGCACCATGAGCAAGTAGCATTTGTCCGGCTTGGGCGACAAGACGAGAAATCGATCGTTGAGTAGATACCGCCAACTCTCTAGGCGGTATGGTTTCTAGAGTCATAAATAAGTCTAATTCCTTTTAGGGTGTTACTCATTCATACGCGCGAGGGCCAAACTAACCCTCAAAAAACACGACGTATCGGTTATTGTGCCGTAAATCACATCACCTAAATATGATTTAGATACAAAAAAAGCCGCAATAAATAATTGCGGCTTAATGAATTATAGGCAAACAGGCATTGTTTGACCGTTCTGATTAGTCACGAACGTAGACAACGTGACCGTCATCTTCTTCATCGTCCCAGTCATCCCAATCGTCGTCATCTTCAGTGATAACGTCTTTACCCGCCATCGCATCTTTATGGTAATCATCCCACATGAAGTTAACTTTATCTTCTTCAGCCACTTCTTCCTCTTCGCGAGGTAGGTTATCCATAAAGTCAGCCAGTTTGTAACAAAGCTCTTTAGTACCGTTACGATTGATCGCCGAGATCTTAAAGTACTCGTCTTCCCAACCTAGTGCGTCTAAGATTTCTTGGATCTTCTCATTCGCTTCTTCTTCAGGCATTAGATCAACTTTGTTGAACACTAACCAGCGCGGCTTACTTGCCAGTTTTTCGCTGTATTGTTCTAATTCATCAATGATCGTCAATGCATTTTGCACCGGATCGGACTGATCAATTGGCATAATATCGATCATGTGCAGCAACACTCGACAACGCTCTAAGTGCTTCAAGAATCGAATACCAAGGCCAGCGCCATCTGCTGCACCCTCGATCAAACCAGGGATGTCTGCAACAACAAAACTTTTCTCTGGTACGACACTTACGACACCCAAGCTTGGGATCAACGTCGTGAATGGGTAATCAGCGACTTTCGGTTTTGCTGCTGATACTGCGCGGATAAAGGTTGATTTACCAGCATTAGGTAGACCAAGCATACCCACATCAGCAAGAAGCAATAGCTCAAGGCGAATTTCGCGTACTTCACCCTTTGTACCCAATGTTCTCTGACGAGGCGCGCGGTTTACTGAAGATTTGAAACGCGTGTTACCTAGACCGTGCCAACCGCCTTTTGCGATCATCACTTTCTTACCGTGTTCAGCAACTTCCGCCACGATTTCATTTGTGTGGATATCCACAGCGCGCGTACCCACAGGTACACGAAGAACGATGTCTTTACCACGCTTACCTGTACAGTTACCACCGCGACCGTTTTCACCACGCTCAGCTTCGTAGAAGCGCTGGAAACGGTAATCAATCAGGGTATTTAGGTTTTCATCGGCTTGGATATAAACATCACCACCGTCACCGCCATCACCGCCATCAGGGCCACCTTTAGTGATGAATTTTTCACGCCAGAAACTGACAACACCACTACCGCCATCACCAGCCTGAACTTTTACTACCGCTTCATCTACGAACTTCATCTTTTACTCCGACTACTTCGTGCGTGGATTAAATCTTACTATGTCATCCGACAATTTTAGCAGATGACAGATCTAAGCTCCCAGATTCAAATCGCTTAGGATCTTAGCGAGAAACTTCGATATGTCGACTGCCACAAATAAAAAACCCCGCCGATTCGGCAGGGCTTTTGAATTCAGCTTAAAGCTATTAAGTAATTTGGTTAAAAACCTAATTACTCAGCTTCGATGCTTACAAACTTACGGTTCTTAGGACCTTTCACTTCGAACTTCACTTTACCTTCAGTAAGAGCGAATAGAGTGTGGTCTTTACCGATACCTACGTTGTTACCAGCGTGGAACTTAGTACCACGTTGACGAACGATGATGTTACCTGCAAGTACAGATTCACCACCGAAACGCTTAACACCTAGACGTTTGCTTTCTGAATCGCGGCCGTTACGAGTAGAACCACCAGCTTTTTTGTGTGCCATTGTTAAACTCTCCTAATAGATTAAGCGTTGATACCAGTGATCTTCACTTCAGTGAACCACTGACGGTGACCCTGTTGCTTACGAGAGTGCTTACGACGACGGAACTTAACGATTTTAACTTTATCGCCACGACCGTGTTGTACAACTTCAGCAACAATTTTGCCGCCCTCTACAAGAGGAGCACCAACTTTGATGTCTTCGCCGTTAGCAACAAGAAGAACTTTATCAAATTCTACAGTTGCACCAGTTTCAACGTCTAATTTCTCTAAACGAAGAGTTTGACCTTCGCTTACACGGTGTTGTTTACCACCAGATTGGAAAACAGCGTACATATTTTACTCCGCTTTTTCCGCACAGCCTTTCTTGAGGGTGTGCGCTAAACTAATCATCAATAGGGCGCAGATTCTACAGAATAGATGCTCCTATGACAAGCCATATTTTGAAAAAATTGGCGAAAAGCTAATCGCCAAAGAAAAGTGCGGCAATCATGCCCTTTAGTAATGTATTAATCAACGTTTTTTAGTGTATTATTCGACAATTATATAAATCGAATAAGCCTTGCAGGGTCTAACTTCAGCCGGATATACGATGGATTTTAAAACTATCCAAGCGCTTACTGCCGATGACATGGCAAAAGTGAATGAAACAATTCAAGCCCAACTTAATTCTGATGTCTCTTTAATCAACCAGCTCGGTTTTTATATCGTGAGTGGTGGAGGCAAACGTCTAAGACCGCTTTTAGCGATACTGTCAGCCCGTGCACTTGGTTACCAAGGCAATGGTCATACAATGGCAGCTGCGTTTATTGAGTTCATCCATACAGCGACTTTGCTGCATGATGACGTGGTAGATGAATCAGACATGCGCCGTGGTAAAGCCACTGCGAATGCAGCATTTGGCAATGCGGCTAGCGTATTAGTTGGGGACTTTATCTATACACGCTCATTTCAGATGATGACGGAACTAGGATCCATGAAGATCCTTAAACTAATGAGCAATGCCGTAAACGTGATCGCCGAAGGTGAAGTACAGCAGTTGATGAACTGTAACGACCCTGACACGACAGAAGAAAGCTACATGCAAGTCATCTACTCTAAGACTGCGCGCTTATTTGAATCCGCAACTCAAATCGGTGCAATCTTAAATGATGCTCCTGAGCATGTGGAAATCGCAATGCAAAATTACGGTAAGTATCTAGGCACTGCGTTTCAGCTCATTGATGACGTCATGGATTACACTTCTGATGGCGAAGACATGGGTAAAAATGTGGGTGATGACTTGGCCGAAGGCAAGCCAACTTTACCTCTGCTCCATGCTATGCGTAATACCACACCAGAAAACGCCATCATGATTCGTGAAGCGATTGAGAAAGCGAATGGCATGGATCGCTTAGAAGAAATTCTTGCGGTCATGAAAGAAGCAGGCTCTCTGGAATACACAACGCAAAAAGCTCTAGAAGAAGCAGACAAAGCAATCGCAGAACTATCAGTGTTGCCAGAGTCTGAATACAAACAAGCGCTTGTTACTCTGGCTCATGTCGCAGTACAACGCACGAAGTAATCAATAGCTACCCATAACGCAAGACTTATAGCAAAAAGGAAGAGCATGCTCTTCCTTTTTTACGTTTGATACCTAATGACGACGCCGGAGGCGCTAGTAATATCTGTCACTACCGCCATGCAGTTGTGGATCATCTTCTATTTCATCAAAGCTAACGGCGAGCTGCTGTTCAGTCCCTTGTTTGGACAACAATACTGTCTCTGCTTCATGATCGACCACTAATATCGTACCGACGCCTTGTTGGCACTCAACAACCATGCCTTTACGGATTCGACTCGCTTCCATCATCTTCTCCTTCACTACGTGGTTTTATTCGACCATTTTTACGAAGTTGAGAAATCAAGGATCAAAAAAGCCGATCAAAATGATCGGCTTTCTTCTTATATAGGCTTTCTAGATTACTTTGCGAATTCAACACCAATGTTGATGTCGCCATTTAGTGTTTCTAGCATACCGTCTAATGCAGACTTTTCGTAATCGCTGAGTTTGCCGTAGCTTAGTACTTCTTCAACGCCTTCTTTACCCAGTTTCACAGGTTGCGCGAAGTACGTCGCGTGTTCGCCGTCGCCTTCAACGTAAGCGCACTCAACTACGCCTTCTTCACCTTGAAGAGCACGAACCAGAGACAGACCAAAGCGACATGCAGCTTGGCCCATTGATAGTGTTGCACTACCACCACCCGCTTTCGCTTCTACAACTTCAGTACCTGCATTTTGAATACGTTTCGTTAATGCTTCTACTTCTTCAGCTGTAAACTCAACACCTTCCACTTGAGACAGTAGAGGTAAGATCGTTACGCCAGAGTGACCACCAATTACTGGCACGCGAACGTCACCTGGATCTTTGTCTTTTAGCTCAGCAACAAACGTTTCTGAACGGATAACATCCAACGTTGTTACACCAAATAGACGACGCTTATCATAAACACCCGCTTTTTTAAGAACTTCAGCAGCAATTGGCACTGTTGTATTTACAGGGTTTGTGATGATACCAACACAAGCTTTCGGACAAACAACCGCAATCTTCTCCGCTAGCGATTTAACGATACCAGCGTTTACATTAAATAGATCCGCACGATCCATACCTGGCTTACGCGCAACACCAGCAGAAATTAGCACAACATCCGCGCCTTCTAGTGCTGGAGTAGGATCTTCACCAGCGTAACCTTTGATAGAAACTGGCGTAGGGATGTGGCTAAGATCAGCGGCCACACCAGGAGTTACTGGAGCAATATCATATAGGGCTAGATCAGAACCAGCAGGAAGACGGTTCTTAAGTAGAAGGGCCAGGGCTTGACCGATGCCACCAGCGGCACCAATAACGGCTACTTTCATGTAGTTCTCCTTGAGAGTATTTCTCTTATAAACGTATTCGTAGGGTAGTTTGTAACCAACTTAAATAAAGCTATCGGAATCACAACTTGATTACAATCAATTAACGCTAGCTTTGCGACCTCGCGCAACTCGCTGTTACCGTGCTACAAATGGGGCTTGGATTATTCTTTTATTCTGTTGAAATGACAAGGAATTCAAGAAAACAGATACAGCCCTACTTCAGCGCGCTAAAGAATTCTATGTGGTATATAGTTTACAGTGACGCATCTAACATAATCCTGGGACTCTTTGGCACCGCCTGAATATATATGCGAGAATATGCAAAATTGCTGACCCGTAATAAGAGATTTGTAATGACTATGCGCAATTCAGAAAAACAAGACAACTTAGTTCGCGCCTTTAAAGCCCTGTTAAAAGAAGAAAGCTTTGGCTCACAGGGCGAGATTGTTGACGCACTCAAACAGCAAGGGTTTGAGAGTATCAACCAATCTAAAGTCTCACGTATGCTGACTAAATTTGGCGCCGTCCGTACGCGCAATGCAAAAATGGAAATGGTTTACTGTCTTCCTGCTGAGCTAGGTGTCCCAACAGTCAGCAGCTCTCTGCGTGAACTGGTACTAGACATCGATCGTAATGCAGCGTTAGTGGTAATTCACACCGGCCCAGGTGCAGCACAGTTGATTGCTCGCTTGCTTGATTCACTCGGTAAATCCGAAGGTATTCTTGGCGTTGTCGCGGGTGACGATACCATTTTCATTACGCCAACCATGGCAATTACGACTGAGCAACTCTTCAAATCAGTGTGCGAGCTGTTCGAATATACTGGTTAAGTTCTATAAAGCTTCAATCAGCTAACTCATTGTGGGTTATAAAAGAAGTCTCATTTTGTAGCCCATAATTTATGTAAATTTTTTGCTTACTCCGCTCATTCTTTAACCATCCGTTTTGTGATTAACATCACGCAATTGATCTTTTTCATTTCAGTCACTAAACGTTAATTAAGTAATTGTTATAAAAAGAATTAAATCACAAATTGAATCCTATCCCCTGATACAAAATTCAGACTTATCAACTATAACATTTAACAATTGGATAATTTTCTGCCAATTTTTTGTTATGATTCGCTCGCTTTTTCAAACGATTGGATTGAAAAAGGTGCCGTTTCCAAATAGGAAACTCCAGAAGTGATTTATGGTTATTTCCGGGTAAATAATGAATATAAGGAAGGGAAATTCATGGCATTTAACAAACTTCTCAAAGTAGGCGCTATCGCTGCAGCCGTAATGGGCGCAGGCGCAGTTAACGCTCAAGAGTTTATTACCATCGGTACTGGCTCTGTGACAGGTGTTTACTACCCAACTGGTGGTGCTATCTGTAAGTTGGTAAATAAAGGTCGTAAAGACCACAACATCCGTTGTTCAGTAGAATCGACTGGTGGCTCAATTTACAACGTTAACACTATCCGTGCAGGCGAATTAGATTTTGGTATCGTGCAATCGGATTGGCAGTACCACGGCTACAACGGTACGAGCAAGTTTGAAGAACAAGGCCCGTACAAGAAGCTACGCGCAATGTTCTCTCTTCATACAGAACCTTTCAACATCATTGCGCGTGCAGATTCAGGTATTGAAAACGTTGAAGACCTGAAAGGTAAGCGCGTAAACATCGGTAATCCAGGCTCTGGTGACCGTGCAACGATGGGCGTTGTCATGGAAGCGATGGGTTGGACAAACGACAGCTTCAAATTGGCGTCTGAGCTAAAAGGCTCTGAACGCTCTCAGGCACTTTGTGATAACAAAATTGACGCCTTCATTTACATGGTCGGCCACCCGAACGGTTCAATCAAAGAAGCAACCACATCATGTGATGCGAAGCTAGTTTCAGCAACAGGCCCTAAAATCGATAAAATTGTTGCCGACAACCCATACTACGCCTTTAGCTCAGTACCGGCTGGTATGTACCGCGGTACAGACAAAGACGTAAACAGCTTTGGTGTTGCAGCAACAATGGTAACGACCTCTGATGTTTCAGACGATGTCGCTTACAACGTGGCAAAAGCTGTGTTTGAAAACTTTGATACCTTCAAGCGTCTACACCCTGCATTCGCAAACTTGAAGAAAGAAGACATGGTGAAAGCTGGTCTTTCTATTCCTCTTCACCCAGGTGCAGAAAAATACTACAAAGAAATGGGTCTAATTAAGTAATTTCCTCAGACTCTACATACAGGCAGGAAAGAATATTTTCTGCCTGTTTGAGCATACAGGTTGTAGCACGCTCTAACTGTATGCTTCATTCGCCAGTTTTCTTCTGAAAACTGCGAGCTCATACCCAAGAAAACTTAAACGCCGCCTAACAGAGTATCCAACAATCAACACTTTGAGTTCAGGCAGCAAAATACTCGAAAGCAAACTTCGCTCCATTCACTACACTGATAGAGGCGAAGTGTGGTTCTCGATAAAAATCAGACAGGACCATCAATAATAAGGAAAAAGTACATGGCGACGAATCAAGCTCCGTCACAAGATGTGCAAGAAATGGTGGCTCAGGCAGACACAGGTGCACGTAGCCCTTCGGGAATGCAAGGACGAATCCTTTGGTTTGTTCCTCTGTGTTGGTCACTATTTCAATTATGGTACGCATCCCCGTTACCATTTATTTTCAATTTTGGCGTACTGAACGACACGGAAGCGCGATCTATCCACCTTACTTTCGCGATCTTTTTGGCTTTCACTGCTTATCCAGCGATGAAGAATTCTCCTCGCGATCATATCCCTCTTGTTGATTGGATACTCGCGTTGGCTGGCAGCTTTTCAGCAGCCTATATATACCTTTTTTATACTGAGCTAGCAGGACGCTCAGGCGCACCGACAACGGTTGATATCGTTGTTGCTGTTATCGGTATGCTCCTCCTTTTAGAAGCAACACGCCGAGCACTTGGTCCACCATTAATGGTCGTGGCTGCTGTTTTCCTTACTTACACCTTTGCAGGCCCTTACATGCCTGACGTTATCGCGCACAAAGGGGCAAGCTTGAACAAGGCCATGTCTCACTTGTGGCTAACAACAGAAGGTGTATTTGGGGTTGCGCTAGGTGTTTCTACCTCTTTTGTCTTCTTGTTTGTATTGTTTGGAGCAATGCTGGAACGCGCTGGTGCTGGTGCTTACTTCATTAAAGTTGCCTTCTCGTTACTTGGCCATATGAAAGGTGGTCCAGCTAAAGCGGCCGTTGTTGCATCAGGTTTATCTGGTCTGGTTTCTGGTTCTTCAATCGCAAACGTAGTAACAACTGGCACCTTTACGATTCCACTGATGAAGCGTGTTGGCTTTCCCGGCACAAAAGCGGGTGCGGTAGAGGTAGCGGCTTCAACCAATGGTCAGTTAACACCGCCAATCATGGGTGCAGCAGCATTTTTGATGGTGGAATACGTCGGTATCTCCTACGTTGAGGTGATTAAAGCCGCCCTACTTCCAGCGCTAATCTCTTATATTGCTTTAATTTACATTGTTCACCTTGAAGCATGTAAAGCAGGCATGACAGGCCTTCCTCGTCGCCACAACCCAACACTAGTACAAAGTCTGCTGTCCTTTACTGGCACAATCTTAGGATTGTGTGTGATCAGCGCATTGGTTTACTACGGAGTGGGTTGGACAAAGGACGTCTTTGGTGATGCCGCGACACCAATTGTTACCGTCGCACTATTAATCGCGTACGTTGGGTTGGTGAAAGTCTCAGCAAATCACGTGCAAGATGGCGCAATTGAGATTGATGCAGAATTAACAGAAGTACCTGATCCTGGCCCAACCGTTAAGTCAGGCTTGCACTACCTACTCCCTATCGTCGTATTGGTTTGGTGTTTGACTGTCGAACGTTTCTCACCTGGCCTTTCGGCATTCTGGGCAACGGTGTTCATGATTTTCATTTTGCTTACTCAACGTCCGTTGATTGCACTGCTATCAAAGCAAGGTGACATGCTTCAGCAAACCAAAGATGGCTTTATCGATCTTGCCGAGAGCTTAGTTTCTGGTGCGCGCAATATGATTGGTATCGGCGTTGCAACCGCGGCAGCGGGCACCGTTGTTGGTGTTGTTACACTAACGGGTATCGGCCTAGTGATGACCGACTTCGTCGAGTTTATCTCTGGTGGCAGCATCATTCTTATGCTGCTGTTTACCGCCATCATTAGCTTGGTTCTGGGGATGGGTCTGCCAACAACAGCGAACTACATCGTGGTCTCTACGCTAATGGCGCCGGTTATTGTTACGCTCGGCGCAGCGCATGGCTTAATTATTCCGTTGATAGCGGTGCACTTGTTCGTTTTCTACTTTGGTATTTTGGCCGACGATACCCCACCTGTAGGCCTTGCGGCTTTTGCAGCAGCAGCAATTGCGAAATCAGATCCAATTCGTACTGGTATCCAAGGTTTTACTTACGATATTCGAACCGCTATTTTGCCGTTCATGTTTGTGTTCAATACCCAGCTATTGTTAATGGGGATCGACTCTTGGTGGCATTTGGCACTCACAGTCATCTCATCGATCATTGCAATGCTGATATTCTCTGCGGCAACTCAAGGGTGGTGGTTCACGCGTAACAAGTGGTGGGAAACAGTCCTATTATTAGTACTGACATTTTCGTTTTTCCGTCCAGGTTTTTGGTGGGACATGCTGTACCCAGCGAAAGTTCTTTCTCCTGGCGTTGAGGTAGCTCAAATCACGGAAACACTAAATGTAGGAGAATCATTGGAGTTACGTGTTGCCGGTGAAAACCTTGAGGGCGACTACATTGAGAAAACGGTTCGTCTTCCATTCGAAGACAGTGCGACAACAGCAGACGCACGTATTTCATCTATGGGTCTGATGCTGACCGAAAGTGACAACAAAATGATTGTCGATATGGTTGAATTTGGTAGTCCAGCAGAGTCCGCAGGTATCGACTTTGATTGGGAAATCAAGTGGGTTATCCAGGATGCAGACCGTCCGATGAAAGAGTGGGTGTTTGTACCATGCTTAATGATTTTGCTGGTGCTTGCAATGAACCAAAAACGTCGTGCTCGTAAGGAACAATTGAGCGCATAACCGATTTGGCCCCGAGGATAAAGGGGCCTTAATGAGAGACATTGAATGTACAAACAAATTCTTGTTCCGGTTGATCTAAATGACCAAGGCTTTTCAGACCGAGCGGTTGAACTAGCGGTTTGGCAGGCAAAGCAAGCAAATGCTCAAATCCATCTTCTGACTGTACTACCTGGTATTCACATGTCGATGGTTGCCACATACTTTCCGAAAGATGCTGCGGCCAAAATGAAGCAAGACGTGAAGCAGCAACTAAAAACTTTCGCTAATGAGCATATTGCTGAAGATGTGGTTTACCAAGTGCATGTTGCTGAAGGCAAGGCCTACGCGACCATTCTTGATTATGCAGAACGTTTAGGCGCTGATCTCATCATTATGCCAAGCCACAAGCGCTCTAAAATCAATAAAGTAATGCTTGGCTCTGTCGCGAGTAAGGTTGTGGAATATTCTCCAATCAATGTGATGGTCGTAAAACCGCAAGGCTAAGTAAATACAGAAACGAAAAAGGACGCTAACATTAGCGTCCTTTTTATATGAAACAAGTAAGGGTTATGCCATCACTGGGTAATCGGTATAACCTTCTGCTCCCCCCAAATAAAAGTGTTCTGGTTTCGCCTCATTAAGAGGTGCATTTTTCTTAAATCGCTCAACTAAATCTGGGTTTGCGATAAAGGGAACGCCAAATGCGACCACATCAACTTTGTTTTCTGCAATTGCTGTTGCCGCTTCTTGTGCACTGTAGCCCACGTTCGCCATTAAGTGACCTTGATAGTTTTCGCGTGCTGGCTTGAGAACATCTGCTTTTTGTACGCCTTTCAGATCCGCACGCATCACGTGCCAATAAGCAAGATCGAAAGAATTAAGTTGCTCTGCTAAGTAACGCACCAAACCAACTGGATCACTGTCTTTCATGTCATTAAATCCATTTAGCGGAGATGTACGCAGACCGACTCTTCCGGGTCCCCACACCTCAACGACTTCTTTCACTATCTCAAGTAAAAATCGAGCACGATTTTCAACCGAGCCACCGTATTCATCGGTACGTAAATTTGAGCCGTCACGAAGGAAGTTATCAATAAGATAACCATTGGCGCCATGTATCTCGACCCCATCAAAGCCGGCTTTCTTGGCGTTTTCTGCACCTTGTTTAAACGCCGCAACAATGGAAGCTATCTCATCCACTTCGAGTGCTCGTGGTACCGTATATGCTTGCTTACCCGAAGGGGTATGGACTAATTCATCACGAATGGCCAATGCGCTCGCCGCTACAGGTGTTTTTCCTTCATTCAGATCAGGATGACAAGCTCGTCCCGCATGCCAAATTTGCAGTACAATCTTACCGCCTCTCTCATGAACCGCATCCGTTACCTTTTTCCAAGCTGCGATTTGCTCTTCGTTGTAAATGCCCGGTTCTGCCATAAAAGCAGACGTACCTTCCATCACCATGGTGCATTCAGCAATGATAAGTCCGGCACTCGCACGTTGAGCGTAGTATTCAACCATAAGGTCATTAGGAATATGGTCTGCGCCAGCACGAGCTCTCGTTAAAGGCGCCATAATAGCACGGTTATCTAATGCTAATTGACCGAGTTCGATAGGAGAAAATAAGTCTACAGAGTTGGACATGTTGTTTACCTCAAATGACAATAACTTGATGGCTAAGGATGAGGTGCCAGACTATAATCAGATTAATATTGAAACAATATGGATAATTGAAAGTGATTGTTCGCAATTTAGAAACAATTGACTTTAGAACGCTTTCTATCTTTGTCACAAGCTGTCGACTACTGAGCTTAACCAAGTGCGCGCTGGAGTTAAACCTACCGAAATCTACTGTTAGTAAAGCCATAACCAAACTCGAACAACACTTTGAAGCCAAACTCCTAGAGCGCACAACCCGAAAGTTAGTGATCACCGAAGCTGGCCAAATGGTTTTAGAGCGTGCTGCAAGCTTAGTTGAGGAATTCCACTCAATTGGCCATGACGTACTGGAGATGGAACAACAGATCCAAGGCCGGCTGCGTATTTCCGCGCCACCAGCGTTGGATGCGTATATGGCGGAACACATCTTTTTGCCATTTTTAAAACAATGGCCAAAAGTACAAATTGCGTTAGAAGCATCGAACGATTTTGTTGATCTGTTTTCACACGGCTTTGATATGGCAATTCGAGTCGGTCAGATAGTTGATGATCGATTGATCGCAAAAAAATTAGGCTATACGACTCGAGTCCTGGCTGCTAGCCCTGAGTATTTAGCTGAGTTCGGCGTACCTGAAACGCCAGAAGACCTGACAAAACACAACTGTTTGAGGTATCAATATGTTTCAGAAATAGGGCCTTGGACGCTGATCTCACACGATAATACCGTCAATGTTTCAATAACCAGTAACTTCTCAAGTACAACTGTAGAAGCAATATTGAAAGGCGCACTTAAAGGACTAGGCATCGCTAACTTACCTGTGCAGAACATGACGCAAGAGCTAGAAAGTGGCACCTTAGTCAGAGTGTTACCGCAATGGCACACGGTACCAATGCCTATTTATTTAGTCTATCGTCCTGGAGCAAACCGCCCACGGCGTGTACAAGCAATGATTGACCATATCATGAGCTTAAGATCTCAATTTGAATTTGGACCTCGGCATGGTTTGTGTTGCGGAGAAGCATAACCTAGCAACTATCAGGCACTAGCATGCTGCTCGGATAAATGCCGCAAGCTTCTCACTAGCATGCTGTTCACTCAATGCAGACATATCACCCGCGGCTTCCACTTTACCATCTGCCACAAACACAAAGTGGCTGGCAATCGCTTTGGCATCGCTTAAATGGTGCGTGACCATCAATACGGTTATTCCCCGCTCTGCTGCGAGTTTTTTTACCAAGCTCAGCATCTCTTCACGCAACACCGGATCAAGCGCCGAGAACGGCTCATCCAATAGCCACATGGGATGAGGCTGAACAAAACAACGCGCTAAGGCAACACGTTGACGCTGGCCACCAGAAAGATGCTCTGGCAAACGGTCGAGGTACTCTGCAACACCAACTTGCTGCGCGGCTTGTTCAATCTGACGATTTTGGTCCACCGTAAGCTTTAGCCCTGGGTGTAAGCCCAAACCGATGTTGTCACGCACCGATAAGTGAGCAAACAAATTGTGCTCTTGGAACAACATAGAGAACGGACGCAGATAAGGCTCTTTACGCACAATGGACTCACCATCAACACAAATATCACCACGGTCAGGATGGATGAATCCTGCCACCAACGCCAGCAAGGTTGACTTCCCTGCCCCACTTGGTCCCATCAGCGATACAATCTGTCCTTGCTCAATCGTTAAGTCAAAACGAAACAGTTCACGTTGGTAGGTGTACTGCACATCATCCAACACTAACATTACGCTCTCTCCTTCGTTTTCAATACTTTCTCAATCAAGGCAAAACAGCCCACACTCAACAACAATAGGGTCACCGATACCACCGCAGCTGCGTCCATCTGATAACTGCCAAGCAACTGGAACAAATACAGAGGTAAGGTACGAAACTCTTGTCCACCAAACAGTGCGATGGCACTTAAATCCCCTATTGCAAACATAAAGCTGATCGCAAACGCATGTGCAAACGGCTTGCGTAGCGCCTGCCACTCCACCACTTTAAACCGTTGCCAGCCACGCATGCCTAAGCTGGCACATACATACTGATACTGTTGTTCAATGTGCAGCATTGGCTGCGCTAGCGTTTTGATCACGTAAGGCAAAGCCATCAAACCGTTCACCAAAATCACGACAAAAAATGCCAAGCTAAAAACATCGGTAAATGCGCGCAGTAGTAAGAATAAACCGGTGCTAATCACCAGACCTGGAGTCACCAAAATAATGGTGCCGATTAACTCTATCTGATCGGCTCGCGTGTTTTTGTACTGCAACCGCCAACGGCGACTGGTCAATAGTATGGACACCCCTGCAGCGACCGCAAGCACGCTAGCGACACAGGCGACTTTGAGGGAGTTCAATAGCGCAAACCAAAAACGCTCATCGGTTAATACTGTCCAAACTTGTTGGTTGATGCCACTCAGTAACACCATCAATAACGGCGGTATTACCAGTAAAAAGGCACCTATGATCCAAAAGCTATCCCAAGCTTTTGACCACCCATGATCCTTCGTTAAATATTGCTGTACCGATGTGCTTCCAGCACTGATAGAAACAGGCCTTGTTAACTTCTGCACTCCAATAGCAAGCAGTCCACATAACAGCATCTGCCACAGCGCCAATAACGCCCCAGCTTGTAAATCAAAATCAAACTTAATCGCTTGGTAAATGGCCAATTCAATGGTGGTGGATTTTGGCCCGCCCCCCAACGCCATTACAGTGGCAAAACTGGTAAAGCACAACATAAACACCAACCCACAAACGTGGGGAAGCTGCTGCCTTAAACGCGGCCATTCTACCCAGCGAAACTTATCCCAATGGCTCATCCCAAGATGCGCGCAAAGCTTATGCTGCTCGGCAGGAATAGACTCCAAGGCTTGCAGAAGCAATCGTGCCGCGTAAGGTAAATTAAAGAACACATGGGCGAGTAAAATGCCGTTCAAACCGTAAATAGAGAATGGCAGTTTAGTGTCGAAACTTTGCAACCACTGCGCCAACAAACCACTGTTGCCATAAATCGCTAACAGCCCAAAAACACCAACCAAAACCGGCAAAACCAGTGTCGATGCAAACAGCTTAAGCAGTAATGATTTACCAATAAATTGGCGACGCGAAAGTGCGTGCGCTACTGGAATGGCAAAGCCAACACTGAGCAATGTGGAAAGAAACGCTTGGTAGAAACTGAACTTGGTGACATGTTGATAGTACGGGTCGCCCCATACCACAGACACATCAAGTGAAGGGGCTTGAACAATCAAAGCACCTAGGGCAGAAATAACAAAGGTCGCGATGATCATCGCGACCCCTAAACCTATTTTTGGAACAGAATTCAAAGGTAAAACCTATCTCATTCAGATGAGGGTGGAAACGTCAGCTAAAACGTCAATGCGCTTTGCCATTCGCGAATCCAAGACTTACGCATTTTTGCCACTTCATCAGCACTAAAGCTCAACGACTTGCTTGGAACACTCAAAGTTTCAAAACCTTTAGGTAACTCAACGTCAGTGACTGGGTACATCCAGTTACCCGTTGGCATCGCCGATTGGAACTCATCACTTAAAATGAAACTCATAAATTGATCAGCAAGTTCTGAATTTTTTGCCCCTTTCACTTTGGCGGCGACTTCAACTTGCATGTAGTGGCCTTCAGCAAAATTCGCCGTCGCAAACTTCGAATCGTTTTCCGCAATTAAGTGGTACGCAGGTGAGGAGGTGTAAGAAAGCACTAAATCGGACTCACCATTGAGGAACATGGAATACGCTTCAGACCAACCTTTCGTGACCGTTACGGTTTTGCTCGCTAGCTTCTGCCACGCTTGCGTCACATCGTCGCCATAAATAGATTTCATCCATAGCATCAAGCCTTGGCCCGGCGTTGAAGTCCGCGGATCTTGGTAAATCACTTTCAGATCGTCGCGCGTTTCCACCAGCTCTTTCATGCTTTTCGGCGGATTAGTCATTTTCTCTTTGTTGTACACAAACGCGAAGTAGCCGTAATCGTACGGTACAAACGTCGTGTCGCTCCAACCGTTTGGTAACACTGTATTGGACGTATCTACATTGTGCTCGGCAAGCAGACCGGTTTTCTTCGCTTCTGCCATCAGATTGTTATCCAAACCTAATACGATGTCCGCTTTGCTATTACCGCCTTCAAGACGAAGACGATTCAGAATCGACACACCATCGTCCAACGCTACGAAGTTAACGTCACAGCCACATTTTGCTTCAAAAGCTTGCTCGATTTTAGGACCCGGCCCCCAATCTGCGGCAAAAGAGTCGTAGGTATAGATGGTTAATGTGTTTTCAGCGGCAAACGCTGAAGTAGAGGTGATTGCAGCTAAGGCAATCAGATTTAGAGTGGGTTTCACTGCTCGCTCTCCATGAGTATTTCAGAGAAATAAGTTGAGCGGCACAGGGTTTGAGGCGGCTATTAAGGACTTCCAATATCCAGACTCAATTCCTACGCCAGCATTATCTGGTTCAGGTAATACGGGTCCCTAGTTAAACACTTAGGTCTCAGCGCCCCAATGCATTGATTGACTCAATGCTAAATGGGTTTGCTCCCCGATGAGTTGGATGGATTGTAAAGGTATTTGAGTGGTTACACAATCAGCTCACGAGCGCTGGTCATAACCCCAACGAGGCACCAAACCTTGCTCAATACCTAAGTGGTCAAGAATTCTCGCCACCATAAAATCCACTAAGTCTTCAATACTCTTTGGCTGATGATAGAAGCCTGGAGCTGCTGGCATGATGGTGACGCCCATTTGCGACAGTTTGTGCATGTTCTCCAGATGTAGCGTTGAAAATGGTGTTTCGCGAACCACGAGCAACAGCTGCCCGCGCTCTTTCATTACCACATCAGCGGCCCGCTCGATCAAGTTATCTGACATACCATGCGCAATCGCTGCAACGCTTCCCGCAGAACATGGGCAAACCACCATTTGCTTGGGTGCAGCAGAACCAGACGCAACCGGCGAGAACCAATCGTCTTTACCGCAAACGGTGATGTTATTTGGATTGCAGTTCAGGTGCTCTACTAATGCTTGCTGCGCCGCTTCTGGGCCACTTGGTAGCTTAAGATTATGCTCGGTTGCCATCACAACACGAGCCGCCGAAGAAATCAGAACGTAGACATGATAATCCGCCGCAACCAAGCATTCTAAAAGACGAAGGCCGTAGGGAGCACCAGAAGCACCCGTTAATGCCAACGTGATGGCTTTTTTATGAGAGGGTTGTGTTTTGTTTTGCATATCAATCAGGCTTTTTGTTTTAACTGCTCAAGAAGTTTTCCGTGAATACCACCAAAGCCACCGTTGCTCATGACTAGAATTTGGTCACCTGGTCGCGCACGTTCGACGATCTTGGCTACAAAGTTATCTATATCCGCATCGACAAACGCTGGCTGTGTGCATTGGTCGGCAATGTCTTGCACAGACCACTCGATATTATCTGGCTGGAACAAGAAGACTTCATCTGCACTGTGTAGTGACTCTGCAAGTGTGTTTTTGTGTACGCCACGCTTCATGGTGGCAGAACGCGGCTCTAACACAGCAAGGATGCGTTTTTCACCTACCTTGTTACGCAAACCACCGACTGTAAGTTCAATTGCCGTTGGGTGATGCGCAAAATCATCGTAAACCGTCACACCTTGTTCTTCACCTTTCAGCTCTAAACGGCGCTTGGTATTGATGAAACGCCCTAATGCTTGGCAAGCAAGATCCGGAGTGACTCCAACATGTCGTGCAGCAGCGATTGCCATCAGCGCATTATCCACATTGTGGTCACCCACCAAATTCCATTCGACGGTACCAACCTTCTCGCCTTGCAACGCAACGTCAAATTTTGAGCCATCAAGCACTAATTTGTGCGCTTGCCAGTCACCATCAACACCTGAAAACTGCTTTTCTGTCCAGCAACCACGCTCTAATACATCCGCTAACGCTTGATCCTGCCTCGGCGCTAAGATCAATCCATTGCCCGGTACAGTTCGCACTAAATGATGGAATTGGCGTTTGATCGCTTCTAGATCATCGAAGATATCAGCATGATCGAACTCAAGGTTATTCATGATTAAAGTGCGAGGATGGTAATGCACAAACTTAGAACGCTTATCGAAAAAAGCACTGTCATATTCGTCCGCTTCAACGACAAAAAACATACTTTCACCCAAACGAGCAGACACTCCGAAGTTACCGAGTACCCCACCGACTAAGAAACCCGGTTGATAACCACAATCTTCAAGTATCCAAGCAAGCATGCTCGACGTGGTCGTTTTCCCATGTGTACCCGATACCGCCAATACCCAACGATCATGCAGCAAAAACTCGTTGAGCCACTGCGGGCCAGAGGTGTAACGCATGTTAGTGTTGAGCACATGCTCGACACAAGGGTTACCACGGCTCATCGCATTACCAATCACCACAAGATCTGGTTGAGGGTCGAGTTGAGACGGGTCAAAGCCTTCAATAATTTCAATACCTTGAGACTCAAGCAGTGTGCTCATTGGCGGATAAACGTTGGCATCAGAACCAGTGACTTTATGTCCTAATTGGCGCGCTAGAATCGCTGCGCCGCCCATAAATGTGCCACAGATACCCAAGATATGAATGTGCATAAGCTAAACCTTGTAATGCGTTTTTTAATGCTTTCATTATCGCGATTACCGCCTGAAAAGCGAGTGACTTTAGCCTTCTTCTTGCAGTCCCTTTCACAAATATGACAAGGTTGAACACAGACTGTACAACCTCTTGCTTACTGATGAATCCCTCAAACAAGTCTACAAATAAATTGAGATCTCAAACAGTTACTTCATTACCATTAAAAAGATCTGCGACTTAAACTTACATCCAGCGCAATCGTTTAACATCCATAAAGAGATGCTCACTTGCGCACTACCCCCAATGAAATGAAAATGTAAGGATTAACCATGTCAGGACTGCGCACCCTAGGCGAGTTCATTGTCGAAAAACAAGCGGATTTCCCCCACGCTAGCGGTGATCTATCATCCCTTTTAGCCTCCATTCGTTTAGCTGCAAAAATCGTTAACCGCGAAATCAACGCAGCGGGTCTCGGTGATATCACTGGTGCTGTAGGCACGGAAAATGTCCAAGGTGAAGATCAGCAAAAGCTCGATGTTTACGCGAACGATAAGTTCAAAGCCGCGCTTGAAGCTCGTGATCAAGTGTGTGGCGTTGCCAGTGAAGAAGAAGACGAAGCAGTTGCGTTCAATAAAGAACTCAACCAAAACGCCAAATATGTAGTACTGATGGACCCACTTGATGGTTCTTCTAACATCGATGTGAACGTCTCTGTTGGTACTATCTTCTCGATTTACCGTCGTGTTTCTCCAATCGGTACTCCACCAACTGAAGAAGACTTCCTACAACCTGGTCACAAGCAAGTGGCTGCGGGCTACGTGATTTACGGCTCCTCCACCATGTTGGTATACACAACTGGTAACGGCGTAAACGGCTTTACTTACGACCCATCTATCGGCAGCTTCTGTCTTTCTCATGAAAACATGATGATTCCTGATGATGGTAAGATCTACTCCATCAACGAAGGTAATTACATTCGTTTCCCTCAAGGGGTGAAGAAGTACATCAAGTACTGCCAAGAAAACGTGCCAGAAGACGGTCGCCCATACACTTCTCGCTACATTGGCTCGCTGGTTGCTGATTTCCACCGCAACCTACTGAAAGGTGGTATCTACCTTTACCCAAGCACACAAAGCCACCCACAAGGCAAGCTACGCCTGCTTTACGAATGTAACCCTATGGCATTCCTCATTGAGCAAGCTGGGGGCATTGCATCGGACGGCGTGAATCGCATTATGGACATCAAGCCTACTGAGTTGCACCAGCGTGTACCTTTCTTTGTGGGTTCGAAGAACATGGTTCGCAAAGTTGAAGAGTTCCTTGAACTGCACCGCGACGAAGAATAATTTCAGACCTTTGTCCAACGCGGCAGGTGTTTACCTGCCGCGTTTTTGTCGCTAAAGTGAAACGCGAATTTATCATCAGATGAAGCCGCTTTTGTGTGACTCATCGTTAATGAAAAGGAATATTCTAATGAGCTTAAACCATGTACCAGCAGGCAAGTCGCTGCCTGAAGATATCTATGTCGTGATCGAAATTCCTGCAAATGCAGATCCAATCAAGTACGAAGTAGATAAAGACTCTGGTGCTGTATTTGTCGACCGTTTCATGTCTGCACCAATGTTCTACCCATGCAACTATGGCTACGTGAACAATACCCTGTCTCTTGATGGCGACCCAGTCGACGTATTGGTACCAACACCATACCCACTCATGCCAGGTTCAGTCATTCGCTGCCGTCCTGTTGGCGTTTTGAAGATGACAGATGAATCGGGTGAAGATGCAAAAGTGTTTGCGGTTCCCCACTCAAAAATCTCGAAAGAGTACGAGCACATCCAAGATGTGGACGATATCCCAGAACTACTGAAAGCGCAGATCACGCAATTCTTTGAGCGTTACAAAGAGCTTGAAGCAGGCAAATGGGTGAAAGTGGATGGTTGGGCAGATGTTGCTGCCGCCAAAGCTGAAATCCTAGAATCTTACGAGCGAGCTCAGAAAAAATAAGCATCACTGCTGATACAAAATTAAAAAGAGCTGCTCTAGGGCAGCTCTTTTGCTTTCATCTTACCTGTGTCAACTAGATAGGTGCGCCTGCTGAAGACATTCGTCCAGCGTCGTAGTCATGTTGAAAGAAGGGGTCAACATCATCACAAATGCCAAAATACGGCCGCCCGATAACACCGAGCATATAAGCACTTTGCTCGCAATACTCTTGCTTGCCTTGCTGGTAACCCGCTTGATAAGCCATTATCAGTTCTGCCGTCGCATGGTTAACATCATCCAGCTTCGCAATTCGCTCCTCAGATAACTCCCGTAATCCATCTAAAGCTGACTGCTTACCAAACACTTGCCAATCGGTCACATTATTCGAAGTCGGTAGTGTTGTTTGTGCGCATGCAGCAAGAAGCAACGCCATTGATCCAATTACGAATGTTTTCATCGTGACTCCTTAGTGTTTAGCTCGTTGCTATTGATAATGTCAGTATAGCTCACACCTTTTGACACCAATCTCCGGAAGCGATTTCTTCGGTTAATTGCTCAGTATCTTGATATAAGTAGATCCAAGCTTGGCCAAACGGCGTAACGATGCTCTCTCGGCGATATTCCACTGGCACATCTTCTAACCTATCTAGCTCGGATAAGGTTTCATCATCAATCAGATACACTTCACCTTGAATCGAGCGTTGCCCATCAGACAACGCTGGATAAGGGCCTAAGTCATACATTGCAAATTGAGCATCCGTTTCATGTAAACCAAGAAACTGCGCCGAGCGCAAATACTGATGGTTGTACTCTCCCTTGCGTAACGTGCCGTAGACAAAAATCAAATGCTGCATAACCACTCCTTAGTCATGACTGTGTATGCTTAGGTTAAAGCACTTTAATCGAACTCAAACTGATAGAGTAGGTCAACGGCGCTATCTACACCAGATACCGCTTCTAAATACAAGTCTTGCATCAATCGGTAACGCACAGTGAACTCACCTAGGGAGTTAAAGATGCCGACACCATATTTCACCTGCAAACCTGGCAGAATATAACCACTCACCGTCACTTGCGAGTCATCGCCCGACCCAGCAGTGTCCAGCTGTAAATCCTGTACGCCAAAGGCTTCACCGATTTCACCAACCACACGCCCACTCTTCGCCAAGCTTAAACCAATTAAGGTAGTCGTCATTGCATTACCACCAGCTTCACCATCAATATCTTGACCACGAAGTAGATAAGAAAGTGCATTGGCTTGGTTCATCGCGGGCTCTGAGAAAATTTCTATACTCGGATCAGATGCTGGGCCCGACACTTGTACCCCCGCAATGACATCATCTTGGGTATTGTCTGGATTACGAATCGCTTTGATAGACAAGTAAGGTTGATCTGGTGGACCATTCATCAGAATCTTACCTTCTTTAATCAATAAGTCCTGACCAAACGAACGATAAGAACCGTCGACAACATTCACTTCACCAACGATGAAAGGACCTTTGTCTTTTTGTGTCACGTTTAGGTTCCCTTTCAACCCACCTTTTAAACCAAAAGCGGCAAGTTGGAAGTCATCACCAATTTTAATGTTGATGTTCGTTTCCACATCAAACGGCATCGCAGCCACATCGTCCACTGGCTGCAAGTTTTTATCGAGAATAACGGTATCACTCGATACGCCTACCGCACTTGGTGGAAGCTCTTCGACGACAATTCTGCCCCATGGCAAATTAATATCACCCTCAATTTTCGCAAGCTGAGGGGTCACATCTATTGTCATGTCAGGCTCCACTTTGATTTTTACCATTGGAGGCAAATCAACATTGAGCTCTTTAGCAAATACACGCGCTTTAGTGCGCCAGTTCTGTAAGTCCTGCCAGTCGGCATCACCGGTAACGTTCAACTCACCATCCGGGGTTAAAATTCCGGCATCCAAGTCCGCTTGATGGCCTTTAAAGTTGATGACGACCTGCCCTGAGTTTATATCTATCGGTGTGACTTCACCCTGTAGCTTCATTTGGTCAATCAAGAACTGGCCGTTCACCTTCGGATGCATGACGTCACCTGATATCGCTAGGTCAGTATTCATGTTTGCTTTAAACAAGCTGTACTCACCAATCAACGGTGCCAAGAAATCCAAGTGGAACGTAGAGAGTGAAACCTTACCATCAATAGTGGGCTTTTCAGACGAGACATTCAGTAAAGAAACCTTACCAGACAAGTCACCGTTATCTTTCACATCAAATAGCCACTCGGCATCAAGCTTGTCTTTCGCTAATGCTGCTTTAAAGTTGAAGCTTTCCCAACCGACTTTAATTGGCTGTTCAAGCGCTTGTTCAACTTGGCCTTTTGGCATATTGACACTTAAGGTTACTTCAGGCTTTTTCTCTGGTGCCCATTTAGCAAAAGCCTGTGCATTAACCGAGCCTTGCAGCTTGGTTTCTGGCGGCAGGAATTGTTTGATTTGGTCAAAATCAAAATCATTGATAGCTAACTTCGCCTGGCCACTCTTACCGACACTAATGTCTTCGGTTAGACATACGCTCGACTCCGCTTGCAACCAACAATGCGCTTGAACGTTCGCGATCTGTTTGTCGATATTGACCTTCACCGCGGTCGATTTTTGCAACGCCCACGGGCCTTGTTGCGAGCTCAGCGTCAAGCGGCGCAGCGCCCCATTCCAAATCATTTCTGGTTTCTGCTGGAATGTCCCTTCAATTTCTAAACTGGTCGACACCAGGTCAGACACTACATCGAGCGTCAGTTGATGCAGTTTTTCATCCCCAGAGACTTCAAGGTCAGCACTATCAACTTTTATGTCGTCATAGGTAATGTTGTTCGCAATTAGGCTTATGTTCGCTTTTGGTGCTGGCAGAGGCTTCACATCACCCTTTAAGGTGATCGTTTCTACGTTCGCCTGTTGCTGCCAGTTTATCTGATTTAAAGCGAGATCAAGATTGATGTCTGGTTCTTTCAAGCTACCACGTAGTGCGACTTTACCTTGCATTTTACCTGCAAGATCCGGAACACTTTTCGCAAAATCAGGGAAGTTAACCTCAACATCCATCAGAATTTGCTTATCTATCTTACCCTTTGCACTGAGTTGGTTTGGACCATGAGAAAGCGCTAGACCCTGAGTGGTAAGTTGGATGTCTTCGCCTTTGCCGTTCTTATCAGACGCTTCAAGTTGCCCTTCAACATTCAGCGGATACCCTCGCAAAATGCCGTCGATGTCTAACTTAGGCAAACTGACTTGCCAACCGCCTTGTTCTGTTAACGATCCCGAAGTCGAAAGGTTACCGCTGATATCCCCTTCAGCTTCTTTCCATTGTAAACCTGGTTGAATATTTTTCAGGTTCAAGTCAGCTTGCCAGTTGATTGGCGCGGCCCAATTGGCCATGACTTTCCCAGAGAGTTCGCCTCCCAGGGTTTTCACTACAAGGCTTTCGAGGTCAATTTGCTCTAACGTACCTTTGCCGTTTAGTGCGACATCAACGGCGGGAATATCTTTGCCCGAAGCTTTGGTTTCTAATGCGACTTCGTAGCCATCAAGTGAGCCTTTTGCCGCCAAGCTTGGTACAGAAACCTGGTAATCGCTTTGTCCAAATAGCGGCCATTGCGCCTGTACATTTTTAATCGCGACATCAAACGGCAACTGTGTTTTAAGCGGTTGAATATCACCTTTGATCTCCGCTTGTACAAGCTCAGAAAGCGTAGCATTTAGTGACAAATCACCAACCGAACCCGAGACCGAAAGCGACAGTTTTTGTCCCTTCGCATCCGCTTGCTTCACTAACGCGTCCAATTGCGCTTTGATAGGGTAATCAGAAGAAAGCGTCACTTGTGTGCTCAACTTGCCTTCCACTTCTGGCATGTCGAGCTCTAACGTTTTGACATCAACACGTTCACCGCCTGCTCTTGCAACCAAACCAAGATGATTGACGATCACTGGCGTTTCACCCGCCAGTTTGAAATTGTGAATATCAAGACGACGCGCTTCAACCGTCAGTGGAATCCATACTTCGGGTAACACAATATCTTGCGGCGTAACGTCAGTTTCTTTCGGCTCCTCGGCAGCCGCTTCAGGTTCAGCCTCACTTGGTGCTAAAGCCACATTAATGTCTTTCAACGCGGTAGGTGCGATCACCAAACGATCACCCTGCATCGACAAAGCGGTCGAGAATGTTTGCCAATCAATTTGATTGCCCAGCACATTGACATTGATGTCATTAAAGCTGACTTTATTAACAAAAATTGGCACTGGCGTACTGATAGAACGCAGTGGTGGTGTTTCCTCTTGCTCCTCGCTTGCTGGCGGTAGCTCTGGCATCTTAAAGTCAAGCCCCTGCAGTCTTAACTCATCGACACAGACCTTAGGGTCAAAGAAACAGCGGAAGTTCACTGCCAAAGCTAAACGCTCGACTTTGGCGTCGATATTCAAAGACTCATCGACAAAACTGACGTTATGCAGTTCGAAGCGAGGAAACAATGAACCCTGCACTTTTTCAATCTGCAATTGTGGTAATGCTTTTTCAGCTCCCCACAAGGCAAATTTGAGGCCTGGGTGGGTAAACAAAACTGTCGCGACAATAATGATGAGCAACAGCAATAGACCAATCAAACTGAGCGACAGCCATTTGGTCCACTTAAACATCATTTTGATCATAGCTCAGGCCCCAATGAGAAGTGGATACGAAACTCTCGTTCTGGTTTTGCATCCAACCCCCATGCAAAATCAAAACTAACAGGGCCCACCGGAGACGCCCAGCGGATACCAACACCAGCACCTGATTTCCAATCTGGTGTTTCATTAAACGCATCACCAATATCGTAAAACGTTGCAGCCCACCAGTTTCCATAAACACGATATTGGTATTCTAATGTACTGCTAACAATGTATTTACCACCCGTCAAAGCACCACTCTCATCCACAGGTGAAATAGATTCATAGCCGTAACCACGAATATTATTGTCACCACCTGCGAAGAAACGCAGCGACGGTGATAGCTTTTCAAGTTCATCGGTAATATTCGCACCACCTTCTAAGCGGAACAAACCACGATGATTCTCTCCAATACCACGAATCCAAGAAGTCGAGCCAATTAAGCGGAGCACTCTAGTTTCAGAAAGCATAGCGGTATCACCATACTCAATAGTGATGCTTTGCTTGTCTCCCCACATTGGCATATTGCCCCCTCGAACCCTAGTCCGAGAAAATGTCGCACCTGGAAGTACGAAGTTGAATTCATCATCTTGTAAACCTTGCGTAAAGCTCTCGTACAAATGACGAACATAAACGGTATTATGCCAACCACCGCCTGCTAACCAATGACGTTCCACTGCAAGGTTAGACTCGATACTCTGTGTGTCACGGTTGTCTAGGTTTTTAAGCCCATATTGAACTTGATAATAATCGTTAGCGACATCTTCTAAAGGAATTTTGTAAGAAGCAGTCACGGTTTGCTCTGGCTTAGATAGGGATAAAGCAGTGTTGAAACTGTGTCCTCGGGAGCTCACCCAAGGTTTCTTCCACTTCAACGTTCCTCGAACGCCGACATCCGTTGAGTAACCAATACCCGTCTCGATCTGATTCTTCGAAGCAGGAGATAAAGACACTTTAATTGGCAAGTCTCGGCCATCATCAAGCCTATCCAATTCAGGCTCAACAAAAACTGAGGAAAACCACTCCGTATTTGATAGCTTCTGGTTAAACTCGCCCAGCTTCGAAACGTTGTATGGGTCCCCTTCTTTAAAAGGTTGTAATGATGCGACACGATCTTCCCAGATGTGGTTGCCAATAAAAGAAACGTCGCCAAAATTGAAACGTATTCCACTGCTGTAGTGCAAACGGACATTAGCTTCGTTCAGATCAGGGATAACCTCTAATCGACTTAGCGTAAACTCACCATTGAAGTAACCACGCTGAAGCGCCAAGTTACGAATGCCTGACTTAAGGGTGTCGTATTGGCCTTGATTCAAAACTTGGCCAACTTTGAGCGGAGAGCGCTCAATAAGTTTTGCAAACTCTTCATCGTCCTTGGCCTCTCCAGTGATGACCACATCCATGACTTTCACTTTCACTGGCAAGCCCGGCTTGATGAGCACAATTAACTCATCATTCGCTTCAGGAATAGAGTATGAAATTTTTGCATGATAATACCCAAGCGCGTTAAGCGCTTCAGTGATACTTTGATCTAATCTCGCTTGAAAACGCAGAGAAGTGGAGTAATCCTTCTCTGGAATAGATGATAGATACGCACTGACATTCTCTTCTAAAGCGCCATCAATGCCTTTCAAAGTCAAAGAAACATCGGCATAGGCACCATGAGAAAAGGCAAACAGGCCAACAATGGTGGGGAGAGCTTTTTTTATCATGCTTTTATGGCTGAATGAGGTTAAGTAAACGTAAATAATGATAACGCCAATTAGATTCTAAGTCTGTAATATTAATAGGTTTAACGCGGTCTATGTCATCACAGCATCAGATACAGACAAAATGAAAAAGTTCGCAAATTTAAGACACGTATTGAAGGACAAATACCATGCTCAACAAACAAACATTGATCAGTATAGAAGATGCCTTGCCAGGTAGAGATCAACCAATGCAGATTGACGATCATCATTTTGTAAATAAATCTAACCTAAAGGCGCCTCTGGCGTCACACCAACAGCAGATTTTGCTCGGAATGGGCTGTTTTTGGGGCGCTGAGCGCGTATTTTGGCAACTCGACGGCGTTGTATCTACTTCGGTCGGTTACGCTGGGGGGTACACACCCAATCCCACCTATGAAGAGGTCTGTACAGGTAAAACGGGTCATACAGAAGTCGTACGAGTCGTTTTCGATGAACGCGTCATCTCATTAGAAAAGCTACTGGCTGTTTTTTGGGAAAAACACGACCCAACTCAGGGAATGCGTCAAGGTAACGACTTAGGTACTCAATATCGTTCAGCAATTTACACTTATTCGACGGAGCAGCTCGAGAGCGCAGAGAAATCGAAACTCTTGTATCAACAAGCACTGCAAGAAGAGCAACGCGCGAACATCACCACCGAAATACAACCAGCAGGTCCGTATTACTTTGCGGAAACCTACCACCAGCAATATTTGGCGAAAAACCCTGATGGTTACTGTGGCATCGGAGGAACGGGAGTTTGCTTCCCACCAAGCCTCCAAGGATAAACCTAACCAGCAACAAAAAGAGCGACCGATATGGTCGCTCTTTTCTAAATCTAAGTGGGTACCAAGCTAACTAAGCCGATAATGATGCTATCACTTGGTTGACTTCTTTAAAGATGGTGAGCCTTTTATGATCGTTGACGTCAGGTAGTAACACTTTGCCATTGTCGAACTGAAAACAGCCAACCCCAACAATAAAAAATTGACCTTTGAACAACGTTTTAACAAAACGGGCCACTTGTAATGGTCGATATACAGCAAACTCACGTAGCATAACTCACCTCAATTCCTTTGAGAAAACACGGATTGCTTATTTTTCCTCTGCAATCTTAATGCGCAATTTGCGACGGAACTCATTTTAGCAAATTCTAAATATAACGCAAGATTACACCACTCCATACGTTAAATAAATGTTATCAACGGTCCTACAAATTTCTAGGATCTGGATATATACTGGAAGCTTCCAAACCTCGTACGGAATATAACAATATGAAAACTAAGACTCTCCTACCTCTATTACTGGCCTTAACGCCAAGCTTGACCTTTGCACACAACTTGTCAGTGGGAAAAAGCGTTCCTCCTGTCAATGTTGCCGCTTACGGCGAGATTGTTTTACAAGGCGAAGGCGTTGCATACCAACCCTGGGCAACTCAACATATGCAAGGCAAAGTTCGTGTCATTCAAGCCATTGCAGGCCGTAGCAGTTCAAAAGAGATGAATGCCCCTTTAATGTCAGCAATAACAGCGGCAAATTTTCCACAAGAAAGCTACCAGACGACGACTATCATCAACCAAGATGATGCAATTTGGGGGACAGGCTCTTTCGTGAAGTCTTCAGCTCAAGACAGTAAAAAAGAGTTTCCTTGGTCATCCATGGTTCTTGATGAAAATGGCGTAGTTGCTAATACTTGGGACCTGAAAGAAGAAAGTTCGGCCATTATTGTTCAAGACAAAACGGGCAAAATTCTGTTCGTCAAAGAGGGCGCACTTGAGCAAGATGAGATAACAAAAGTCATTGAGCTTATTAAACAGAACATCTAGCTTCATTGAATGGCTCCTTGTTCTTGTTGTAAGGAGCTATATGAATTTGATTAGAAGCATGGGCAGTGACAACTCTGCTCTTTATAAGTGCGACACTTCCACAGAGAGTATTACCAATATTTTTCGGCACGTATGTGTGGAGTTAAATTTTTCTGCTAGCCAACAAAAGAGTGAACTTTTATTCATTATGGGTGTTATATTATAACAGTCGGTAAGAGGAGCTCAGATGTACCACCACCAGCAAAAAACACTAAGATATTGGTATCGCACTGCTTTATTTTTCAGTGTTGCGTTGCTGATCGCTTGGAACTTTGCGGTTGTACTCCATCAAGTCGATCTGACGCCCGACCATCATACCCATCATCATTGCCAATTATTTTCTGGTGTTCAGCACGGTATAGCAAAGGTACAACCTACCCTCTCTACACCGACTTTTACGCGCGCCCAGCATCATCATGTTTTTTTGCATCTCGTGTACGGCGAAGAAGTTCTTGGCGCTGCTCGTGCCCCTCCTTATTTTGCTTAATTTCCAAACTATTCCACACTCAAAATTATTGAGTTCATTTCCGCACCTAGTGTGTCAGGAACAATAACTTAGTGAAACTCGAATCTGAGCAATACCGCCTTTGGTTAATGCCAGTAAAATTAGGAAAAATACAATGTCATCAAAACACGTTTTAGCCCTTGCTATTGGCCTCACTTTATCGACAGCAGCGAATGCAAACGAATACCGCCAGCATGGTGCTCATGTGCATGGTCACGTCGAGTTTAATATCGCCCAAGATGGCAAAGATCTGTTAGTAGAGATCACAGCTCCTGGAGCTGATGTTGTGGGTTTCGAACATGCTCCAGAAAACGCACAACAAGAGCAAGCGCTTAAACAAGCCGTCGCTACACTCGAAGACAGCAACGCATTGTTCGCTATTAACTCACAAGCTGATTGTAATGTTGAAGAAGCTTACGTGAGCCACAACCTAAGCGAAACTCATGAGGAACATGATCATAGTGAGCACGACCATGATGACCATGCACATCACGATCATGAAGGACACGAACACCATGATCATAATGAACATCATGATAAACATGACCACCATGACGATCATGATGAGGCGCACGATCATGGCGGTCACGGTGAATTTTCGGTGCAATATCGCTTCAATTGCGAACAAGTTAATCAGCTTAGCCAAATCCAAACCGATTGGTTTAACCAATTCCCAACTACAGAGTCCATCAGCGTCAATATATTCACTGATACCATGCAATCAGCAATTAAATTAAGCAAAGATAACACCCAAATCGCAATCAAATAACACGAGTGGCGTGTAAGTACCCACTTACACGCCACAGCTTTGGTGATTTAATATGACTGAAACCACACCAAATGTTGTCGAGCTAGAGGATGCCCAATTTTTCTGGCCCGGTTCAACCAACGCGACCATCCACATCCCCAAATTACACATTACACAAGGCGAACATGTGTTTATCAAAGGTCCAAGTGGCTGCGGTAAATCGACCTTGCTCGCTTTGTTGACGGGGATTAACACATTAACTTCAGGCTCTCTATCTGTACTCGATACTGACCTTGCTAGTTTAAGTGCCAGTCAGAGAGACCGCTTTCGCGCCAATCATATTGGCTACATCTTTCAACAGTTCAATTTATTGCCGTACCTTAACGTACTTGAAAACGTATTATTGCCATGTCAGTTCAGTAAAATACGACGTGACCGTGCCCATTTAGGTGCCTCATCTCAAACGTTAAATGAACAGGCTCAGGCCCTACTAGAACGACTGCACTTGCCAAACGAGCTTCATACACGCCCTGTCTCTGAATTGAGTATTGGTCAACAACAACGTGTGGCTGCGGCTCGAGCTCTGATAGGACATCCAGAGTTAGTGATCGCTGACGAACCAACCTCAGCTTTAGACTATGACAATCGTAAAGCATTTATTGAGCTCCTTATGGAGCAAGCGAATCAAGCCAATGCCACACTGGTATTCGTTAGCCACGACCCAACACTCGAACCCTTATTCGATCGCACGCTCAATCTACCCGACATTAATCAAGTATCTAGCCTAGGAGCCATATCATGAGTGCTGTTGTAAAGCTCGCCTGGAAAAGCTTGATGAACCGCAAAGCGACGGCAATTCTAACCATCATGACCGTTGCGATTTCAGTGGTACTCCTCTTGGGCGTCGAGCGTATCCGAACTCAAGCCAAGGATAGCTTCGCCAATACAATTTCAGGCACAGACCTCATTATTGGTGGACGCTCTGGGCAAGTGAACCTATTGCTCTATTCTGTGTTTCGTATTGGTAATGCGACCAACAACATCGATTGGAAAAGCTACCAAGAGTTTGCCAATCATCGTTCAGTCGATTGGGCTATTCCAATCTCGCTTGGCGACTCGCATAAAGGCTTCCGAGTTATGGGAACCAATCACAGTTACTTTGAGCATTACAAGTTTGGAAGTAAGCAACCACTAACATTTGGCAAGGGTAGAGAATTCAATGGTTTATTTGAAACCGTGCTAGGTTCTGATGTCGCTAAACAACTTGGTTATGATATCGGTAGCGAAATCATCATTGCCCACGGCATTAGCGACGTTGGCTTTAGCCGTCATGACAATCTGCCATTTAAAGTTGTCGGTATCCTTGCTCCTACAGGAACACCAGTCGACAAAACTGTCCATGTATCATTGGAAGCCATCGAAGCCATTCACGTCGGATGGGAAAGTGGTGCGCGTTTGGGCCCGACACCCAAGGCACAAGATCTCAAAAACAGAGACTTTCAGCCCAAACAAATTACCGCTATGCTCGTTGGTTTGAAATCTCGTATTCAAACTTTCGCCCTGCAAAGACAAATTAACACCTACCCCAAAGAGCCGCTCAGCGCCATTATGCCCGGCGTTGCGTTGCATGAGTTATGGGGAATGATGTCGGTTGCAGAGCAAGCCCTAATGGCAGTATCTGGTTTTGTCGTGATCGCAGGGTTGCTAGGTATGTTAAGCAGTCTATTAACTAGCCTACAGGAACGCCGCCGTGAAATGGCGATTTTGCGTGCCATGGGAGCAAGGCCTCGTCATGTTTTCTCACTCTTAATTAGTGAAGCCAGCTTGCTTACTGCTGCTGGTATTATTACTGGCGTTACTGGGCTGTATGCCATTCTTGCTATCGCGCAGCCGATCATCCAACAGCACTATGGAATACATCTCACCTTAAGCATCTTATCTACTTATGAGTGGATGCTATTAGGTTTCGTACAATGCGCTGGTATTGTGATTGGTTTCATTCCCGCACTCCGCGCCTACCGACAGTCACTGAGTGACGGAATGACAATAAGGATTTAATAAAATGTGGAAAAAAATACTCGCAAGTTGCTTGCTGGTCGTCGCATTCACAGCGCCTGTTATGGCCAGCGAAGAACCATTAAAGCTTGACTGGATTGACCTTGTTCCAGAAAAAGAGCGTAAATTGTTCGACAGTATAGGCATGCCCGCATCTGATCACAGTGGTGGCGCAGCCCAGCAGTCCAAGATTGGTAACGTTCGACCAGAACTGAACGGAAGCCAAGTTAAAATTCCGGGGTTTGTTATCCCACTTGAAGGTGATGCCGATACCGTCACCGAATTTTTATTGGTGCCATATTTTGGAGCTTGTATTCACGTGCCACCACCGCCTCCAAACCAGATCATTTACGTGAAGTTTCCGAAAGGCGCGCCTGTTCAAGAGTTGTGGGATGTTATATATGTGGTTGGAACGTTGAAAACCGAGACGATAAACCACGAACTGGCAGAAACGGCTTACGTTATTGAGGGATCAGAAATAGAAGCCTACGACGATATGTAATTTAAGTCGTCGATAAGCCTCGCTACACCTAAGGCGTCACACTGGCGCCTTTTTTAGCTTTGTGCTACACGATATAACGAGATAAATACGCTAATACGCCCACATAAATAACCAAAAGAAACGCTATCGACAGGTGCTTTTTGAGTTTACCTGCTTCTGAGAACTTCATAGCCCCTCCAAAATAACGATAACAATTTTAACAACTCATTATCATTTTGAATAGCCCTATTCGTTCAAAAACTGAGAACTCCTGTCTGGTCGCTTGGTCAGATAAGGTGTAAATTTAAACGTGCGAACCACGCAGTTCTTGGTAGGAAAACGAATGGCAGACCCGACAAAGCAACCTGTTGTCATCGAACATCAGTCAGACACAAAAAAAAATACGCAACAAGAAAAGAAACAAGGCTACATAAAAGACAGTGCTAGTAAGGTAAAAACCATAGCCCAAATACACGGTCTTGACGCCTTACTGCAAACCGAACCGCCAGCCAAATCTGCGTTTGAAAGAGCCCAATTGCGAGAGCAACGACGCCAAGAACAGCGACAAAAAAACTTAGAACAGATTTTAAAATTAGCGCACAGTTCATGCCGAGATGAGACAGCGGGAGAGCCAGACCAAGATTGGTTGCATCGATTTTTTGAGATGGCTCAAGACATCCATAACAGCGCGATGCAAAAGCTATGGGCTCAAGTGATGAAGCGTGAAGTGACCAATCCGGGCTCAACATCCATGAAAGCGTTGAAAACCCTCAAAGATATGTCACCAAAGGAAGCACAAACTCTGCAAAGAGCCGCCTCTTTAGCGTGCAGTTTTGGAGGGGATCACAGCAGAAAACTGTTGATTGGTTACAAAGCGCAAGGAGGCATATTTAGCTTCGGCAAGCGAGACGTCGCCAACAGCCTAAATATGGGAAGTTTTCAACTGCCGTATTCAAGCTTGTTGCTCTTAATTGAATTAGGGCTGCTGCACAGTGCCGAACTTGAATCTGGCGAAATTAGTATCGAGACACCGTTGGTCCTCACCTACCAAGGTAAAAACTTGTCACTGAACGTAAACAGTAAAGGTGTCCGCCTTTTATATTACCGCTTCACACCCACAGGTAATGAGCTCTGTACCTTGCTCGGAAACAAACCACATGCCGAATACTACGATCAAATGCTTGCACTGTTAAATCATAGATTTAGTGTCCATAGTGAAGCTAAAAGTACGGTTCATCATACCGTCTAACCAGCTTGAGAAGCATTTGATCACCTATGATCCAAATACTTCTCAAGCAGCTCAAAGAGCTTTAGGTCACCTATGATCTAAATGCTTTTTTATCGGATCACACCGCGTTGTTTAAGATCGATTAAGCACAAATCCACCAGCTCATCGACACTCTTTTCTCCCGCGGGCAAATCGATTTCAGGGTTCTCTGGCGCTTGATATTCCGAATCAATACCAGTGAAATTAGGAATCTCTCCCGCACGGGCTTTACGGTATAAACCCTTAGGATCTCGACCTTCGCAAACCTCTAGAGATGCATTGACATACACTTCGATAAACTCGCCTTCTGGCAATAAATCGCGCACTAACTTCCGCTCTGCACGATGCGGTGAAATAAACGCCGACAGAACAATTAAACCCGCATCTGCCATCAACTTCGCCAGTTCACCAATGCGACGAATGTTCTCGCGACGGTCCTGTTCAGAAAAACCTAAATCGCTACACAAACCATGCCGTACATTGTCACCATCCAATAAATAGGTGTGGTAACCCAATGCTGCAAGGCGATTTTCCAACGCACCTGCTACGGTTGATTTACCCGCTCCAGATAAGCCGGTAAACCACAATACGGCAGGTTTTTGCTTCTTTAATTCAGCACGAAACTGTTTATCAACCGAATGCTGGTGCCAAACAATGTTTTCATCTTTTACCGTCGTTTCGGCAGTCATAACGTATCCTTGTAAATATCGGAATTAAAACGGGAAAAAGACCGGGATCAAAGTAAGTACTAATACAGAGTACACAATCGAAATTGGCACTCCAATTCTCACGTAGTCGGTCAATTTGTAATTTCCTACGCTGTACACCAGCAGGTTAGTTTGGTAACCGTAGGGAGAGATAAAGCTCGCACTCGCGCCGAACAAAACCGCCATGATGAATGGCATCGGATCCACGCCATAACCCACCGCCATACTATAGCCGATAGGAAAAGAAAGCGCAGCCGCGGCATTGTTTGTCACCAATTCAGTGAGTACCAATGTCATGATATAAGTCGCCACCAAGGCACCAAATACTCCCCAGCCATTAAACGCTTCAATAAACATCACTCCCATTCTTTCTGACAATCCAGAAGAGATCATCAGTTGAGCAATAGACAAAGCGGAACCTACAATCACGACGATATCGATCGGAAAACGGCGGCGCAGTTCTGAAATCTGCACAATACCAAACGCAATAAGCGCGATAAGGTACGCAGCTAGACCTTTAATAATCGGTACTAACTCTAATAGAGCGCATCCAATTACGGCTGCAAAGCCCAGTAATACAATGGAAGACTTATTCGTATCAAGCCGAGCGCTAGAGTCCAAGTCATGCACTAAAACAAACTCTTTACGATGAGCTCGGCGTTCAGACTCAAAACGCTTGCCTGGAACCAGAACTAACGTGTCCCCAGGCGCTAAGGTAATGCTACCCAAGCCACCTTCTAGGCGTTCGTGGCCTCGGCGAATCGCCACAACAACGGCATCGAATCGGTCGCGGAATCGGCTCTCTTTGAGGGTTTTGTAGCAAAACGTCGCCGACGAGCTCACCACAACTTCGATAAAGTTTTGCCCATTTAAGTGCTGCTGACCAAACAACTTGAGGCCCGGAATTTCTTGCAGGGTCGCGACGCTCTCAACATCGCCACAAAATAACAGGCGGTCTTTTGCATTGAGCACAAAATCCGGTCCCACAGAAGAAACAGTAACACCATCGCGCACCACTTCTGCAAGAAACAGTTTGCGCAGCGCACGTAAATTATTCTCGCTGATCGTACGCCCAACTAGCGGTGAGCCTGGCTCAACGCGAGACTCAAGAAAGTAAGGTAAATCTTCTTGGTTTTGATCATCATAATTCGGTAGCAAGTAGCTCAGTGGGATAAGAATCAGCATCCCTCCCACCAGCACAGCCAAACCTATCATCGTAGGTGTAAAAAAACTCAGGCTCGGTAAGCCTGCGTCTTCGACAAAGCTGTTGATGATTAAGTTAGTCGACGTACCAATCAAAGTTAACGTGCCACCAAAAATGGCGGCGTAAGACAAGGGAATAAGTAATTTCGAAGGTGCATGCTGCTGATTACGCTTAATCGCCCCAATCAATGAGACAACCACAGCGGTATTATTCGTAAATGAAGAAAGCAAGGCGGTCGATACACCGAGCTTAGCAATCACGCTGCCTAACTGGCCCTCAGAGATACTTCGGCTCACCCAACTGATCAGCAGTGTTTTTTCTAGAGCACAGGATGCAAGAATCAATAGAACCAGGGTTAACAATGAAGAGTTGGTAAAATTGGATGCGATAGTGGCTGAATCCATCATCCCAGCCATGAATGCAATAAAAGCGGCACCCGCAAAGACGTAACTAGGCTTAATTTTCGTGACAAGCAAGCAAGTGATAATGCCAAGCAAAATCGCTAACACAAACCCTTGTTCCCACATAGCCTTTCCTTACCAAATAGCCCCAAAGGGCACAACAACGACTCATTTATCCATGAAACACCGACAAACGAGTAAACAGACAAAAATCAGCGCAAGCGAAAAGAACATCAGAATGCTCGGTTTTCTGGGCTCCACCGAAGCATTCTGGTATTAGGAGAATACCTAACGACATTTCGCAATTCAGTTAGGTAGCGACGCCCCAAGTACAACAGCAGACAGAGCCTGAAATTATCGTACTTGGGTAAGCCAGTTACTTTTTCAGAAACTGGCTGACGTCTTTTGCTTCCCAGTGTGGGAAGTGTTTACGGACAAGCGCATTAAGCTCAACTTCAAACGCAGAGATGTCCGTCAAATCGCGCTCAACCACGGCGAGGCTCTCTTTAACCATGCCAGCACCAACCGTCACGTTTGTCAGACGATCGATAATGATAAAGCCACCGGTATCTGCACAGTCTTGATAATTGTCCAGCGCGACTGACTCATTAAGAGACCATTCACACAAACCAATACCATTCAATGGCAGCTCTGCCGAGCTATGAGTCGAGAGATTATTAATGTCATATTGATGACGAATCGCTTCAACATGACCTACGGTTTTCTTACCTGCGATTTTGATGTCATAGTCACGACCCGGTTGCAGGGGTTGCTCTGTCATCCACACCACATCGGCAAGCAAATGGTTTGTGGTTTCCACTTGAGCATTATCTAGAACAATCAAATCTCCACGGCTAATATCGATCTCATCGCTTAGCGTCAGAGTGACAGCTAATCCGGCACGAGCTTCTTCAATATCACCATCAAATGTCACAATACGTGCCACAGTTGACGTTTTACCCGATGGCAATGCTTTAATCGCATCACCGACTTTGATCGAACCAGAAGAAATGGTCCCCGCAAAGCCACGGAAATCGAGGTTAGGACGATTAACGTATTGCACAGGGAAGCGGAACTCACCCGCGCCTTTTTCTTGATCCACATCGACCGTTTCAAGAAGCTCAAGCAATGATGGGCCTTTAAACCAAGTCAGGTTTTGGCCTTTATCCACCACATTGTCCCCTTCAAGCGCTGAGATCGGGATGATTTGAATATCAATATCCCCTGTCAGATTCTCAGAGAACTTCAGATACTCGTCGCGGATCTCTTCAAAGCGCTCTTGGGAGTAATCCACTAAGTCCATCTTGTTGATCGCCACAACAAAGTGCTTCAAACCCAACAGGTTGGAAATGAAAGAGTGACGACGAGTTTGATCGAGAATGCCCTTACGTGCATCAACTAGAATCACAGCTAAGTCACATGTCGATGCACCTGTAGCCATGTTACGTGTGTACTGCTCGTGTCCAGGAGTATCTGCAATGATGAATTTACGTTTCTGCGTCGAGAAATAGCGGTAAGCTACATCAATCGTGATCCCCTGCTCGCGCTCAGCTTGTAAGCCATCGACCAACAACGCAAGGTCAGGCTTTTCACCCGTGGTGCCCACACGTTGGCTGTCTGAGTGCACTGCCGCTAGCTGATCTTCATAAATTTGTTTTGAGTCATGGAGTAAGCGACCGATTAATGTACTTTTACCGTCATCCACCGAGCCACAAGTCAAGAATCTAAGTAACGACTTGTACTGGTGTTGTGTTAAATAGCCTTCGATACCAAGCTCGGCTAATTGAGCTTCAACTGCACTGTTCATTATCTTTCCTTAGATCCTTTAGAAGTAACCTTGACGTTTCTTAAGCTCCATCGATCCTGACTGATCGTGGTCGATCGCTCGGCCTTGGCGCTCACTCGACGTTGCCACCAGCATCTCTTCGATAATGCCAGTTAAAGTGTTTGCTTCAGACTCGATGGCCCCAGTCAATGGATAACAACCAAGGGTACGGAAGCGCACACTCTTCTCTTCAATCACTTCACCCGGTTGAAGCTCCATACGATCATCATCAACCATGATCAGCATGCCATCGCGTTCAACAACTGGGCGTTTGTCCGCGAGGTAAAGCGGCACGATCTCGATGTTTTCTAAATAGATGTATTGCCAGATATCAAGCTCAGTCCAGTTAGACAGCGGGAATACACGAATGCTCTCACCCTTATTAACCTGACCGTTGTACGTCTTCCATAGCTCAGGACGTTGGTTTTTAGGGTCCCATGTATGGTTCTTATCGCGGAATGAATACACGCGCTCTTTCGCCCGTGATTTCTCTTCGTCGCGGCGCGCGCCACCAAAGGCCGCATCAAAACCGTACTTGTTCAGCGCTTGTTTTAAGCCTTGAGTCTTCATGATGTCAGTGTGCTTAGAAGAACCATGAACAAACGGACTACAGCCCATGGCTAGACCTTCTGGATTCTTATGTACCAAAAGCTCAAAACCGTATTTGGCCGCGGTGCGATCACGAAATTCAATCATCTCGCGGAACTTCCAATCGGTGTCGACATGCAGCAATGGAAATGGAATCTTACCTGGGTAAAAAGCTTTACGCGCAAGGTGCAGCATCACTGATGAGTCTTTACCAATCGAATACATCATGACTGGGTTATCAAACTCAGCCGCAACTTCACGGATGATGTGGATACTCTCCGCTTCGAGTTGTTTAAGGTGAGTTAAACGTTGTTGGTCCATGTTTTGTATTTCCTTTTTAAGCTTGAAGGCGCATTACGTCTCTAATCTTTGGTCTGAAATTATATGGAGTTGGCAATAGCACTTTTGTTGAATTCAGTACTAGACAAAAACCAGTCTAACTTTTGAGACAGTCGCACTACCTCTCCGACAACAATCAAAGATGGCGACTGTGCTTCCTTCGATAAATCAGAGAGTTGGGAGAGTTCTCCCGTAAATACTTTTTGTTGAATCTGCGTGCCACGCTCAATAATGGCAATCGGAGTCGACGCTGAACGACCATGCTTAATGAGTTGATTCTGAATATAGTGTGATTTCATCAGCCCCATGTAGATCACTAAAGTCTGATTCCCACGCGCCAACGTGGACCAATCCATCTCATCACTTTCTTCTTTCAAGTGGCCAGTCACAAAGATGGCCGATTGCGCATAATCACGATGAGTCAGTGGAATACCAGCATAAGCGGTTGCGCCAGCTGCTGCGGTAATGCCAGGGACAACTTGAAAACGAACGCCGGCATCAGCAAGCACTTCTAACTCTTCACCACCACGACCGAATACAAACGGATCCCCACCTTTAATGCGCACTACTTTGTAGCCCTGCTTGGCAAAATCCACCAAAAGCTGATTCGTCTTCTCCTGCGGCACACTGTGATGCCCAGCTCGCTTCCCAACGCACACCAAAATCGTATCGCTTGGAATCAATGCCATGATTTCTTCAGACACCAAGTAGTCGTACAAAACCACATCAGCTTGCTGCAAGCAGTTCAGTGCTTTCACCGTCAGAAGTTCAGGATCGCCTGGTCCTGCACCTACTAAGGCGACTTCACCAGGCTGTAGCGATTGCTTTGCAAAACGAGTAACACCAGCGACTGGGTTGTCAGAAACTAACCGGGGCTTTGGTTTAGGAAAAGAAGTGACTGAATCGTTCGTTGCCATGTGCTTGCTCATCGTCCATTGATATCGTTATGCAAGCATTATGGCGGGGCGTTTATATTACCTGAAATTCTAAAATTTCATTTTTTATTCAAAAATCTGCTAAGAAGTTTTTGTTTGGTCTCATTCAAAAGCGTGAAAAAGTCGGCGGTTAATATGAATAAGGTTCAGTAAACTGATTAATGTTCACAGTTTTCTGTATCTTTATCATCGAGTTGCATCTGTGTTTGATACATTACGCAGTACGATTTCCCCTTATCATTGAATTGGAGCACCAAATGAAAGTGGCAGTTCATCCTATTTCCCTCGCAGTATTAAGTGGCATGCTAACGCTTGCTGGCCCAACAATGGCCGATACCATCAAGCTTCGTATTATCGAAACCACCGACATTCACACCAACGTGATGGATTACGATTACTACAAAGACCAACCATCACAGCAAATCGGTTTAAGTCGCGCAGCGACAATAGTGAAACAAGCTAAGTCCGAGACAGAAAACACGGTACTAGTAGATAACGGTGATTTAATTCAGGGCAGCCCAATGGGCGATTACATGGCGGCAAAGGGGATTAATCCCGGCGACGTGCACCCAGTCTACAAAGCGATGAACAAGCTAGACTACGATGTGGGCAACATTGGCAATCATGAGTTCAACTATGGCTTAGATTTCCTACAAACGACGTTGAAGGGGGCAAACTTCCCTTACATCAATGCAAACGTATTTGATAAACAAACCGGTGAGCATTACTTCAAGCCTTACCTCATCAAAACTCACACATTTAAAGACACAGACGGCGAAGCGCATCAAATAAAAGTGGGTTACATCGGCTTTGTACCACCACAAATTATGGTATGGGATAAGAAGAACTTAGAAGGCAAAGTCTTTGCTAAAGACATTAAGGAAACAGCAGAGAAACTGATTCCTCAAATGAAGAAAGAAGGCGCAGACGTGATTGTGGCGATTCCACACTCGGGCATTTCTACTGATCCATACAAACTAGGCGCTGAAAACTCTGTTTACTACCTCACAGAAGTTGAAGGTATTGATGCGATTGCTTTTGGCCACTCTCACGCCGTCTTCCCAGGGAAAGACTTCGCAAACCTACCTGGTGTTGATATAGATAAAGGGACCATCAATGGTGTAACGTCCGTGATGCCGGGTCGCTGGGGAAGTCACGTAGGTGTGATGGATTTGATGCTGAAAGAGAAAGACGGCAGATGGCAAGTCATCGAAGGCCAAGCAGAAGCACGCCCTATCTTCGATAAAGTAAATAAGAAGTCATTAGCTAAAGCCGATGAAGATATTGTGAAAGCGTTAGAAGAAGATCACAAAGGCACTCGTGAATTTGTAAACCAACCAATCGGCAAAGCAAATGATGTCATGTACAGCTTCTTGGCATTAGTGCAGGACGACCCCACCATTCAAATCGTTAACCTTGCTCAGAAAGACTACGTAGAACGCTTTATTCAAGGCGACCCAGACCTTTCTGACATTCCAGTACTGAGTGCGGCAGCACCATTTAAAGTCGGCGGTCGTAAGAACGATCCGAATAACTTTACAGAAGTAGAATCCGGTCAGCTCACCTTTCGTAATGCGGCCGATCTTTACTTATACCCAAACACCTTGGTTGCGATGAAAGTGAAAGGTAAAGAAGTTCGCGAATGGCTAGAGTGCAGTGCGGGTCAATTCAACCACATCGACATCAACAATCCTAAACCGCAATCTTTGATTGATTGGGATAATTTCCGTACTTACAACTTCGATGTTATTGATGGGGTTAACTACCAAATCGACGTTACCCAACCGCCGAAGTACGATGCGGATTGTAAAGTGATTAATCCAGATTCTCAGCGTATTGTGAACCTGACGTTCAACGGTAAGCCTTTCAATCCGAAGCAAGATTTCATCATCGCAACCAATAACTACCGTGCTTATAGCAATACTTTCCCTGGTACAGGCCCAGATTTCATTGCGTTTGACGCACCAGATGAAAACCGCTCTGTCGTCGCCACTTATATTTCTCGCGTGAGTGAAGAAAAAGGAGAAGTGACACCAAGCGCTGACAACAACTGGTCTTTCGCACCGATTAAGTCCGATAACAAGCTAGATATTCGTTTCGAAACCTCCCCTAGCGATAAAGCGGCGCAGTTCATCAAAGAGAAAGGACAATACCCAATGAAACGCGTGTCAACAGACGACATTGGTTTCGCAATTTATCAAATCGATCTGAATAAATAAGGTTGATTTGACAACAACACTAAGCGGCTCTCATGAGCCGCTTTTTTGTTATCAATAAAACCCGTTAAAATAAAGAAAACCGTTTCTGAGTTATCACATGCACAGCGATCTTTTTTCAGACTTAGTCAAACATGGCTTTTTAGAGACAGAAGCAAACCAACTTATTGAAAATGGTGAGTTGCTCGAACTGCCTACACGCCACATTCTTAATCACCAAGGGGAGTTTAGCTCACACCTTTACTTCATCATTGAGGGGTTATGCCACGCAAGCTATCTTACTGAGCACGGCAAAGAATTCAGTAAAGAATTTTATTGGGAGAAGGACTGGGTTATCGGGTTTGAGAGCATAATAAAGGACCAACCTTCGCCTTACTTATTGGAAACGCTGAGCGCTTGTCAGCTATTTTGCTTGCCAATTGAAACGTTGCATCACTGGCGAGCAGAAAAGCACGCCATTTACTTAAAGCTACTCGAAAACCAACTGATTAATAAAGAGAACAAAGAACGCTTTATGTTGCTCTACTCTCCAGAAGAACGATATCAATTATTTTGCGCTCATTACCCAGATTTAAAGCAACGTATTACCGATAGTCAAATTGCGGCCTACCTCGGCATTACGCCAATCAGTTTGAGCCGAATCAAAGCGCGCTTAACCAAAGATCACACTCTCAAATAAACTCAAAAAAGAAAAAAGCTCTTCAAACGAAGAGCTTTTTCTCTGCTATTTGAGCTATTTAAGAATTCGCGCCCGGAATTGGCGCCCTTTCATCTTGCCGTTACTAATGGTCTGTAGAGCCTTTTTAGCCACAGACTTTTCGACGGCAACATAAGCGCGTACAGGGAACAGGTGAATCTTTCCGACTTGAGAGCCTGGAATACCATTTTTTCCTGTCAAACAACCTAAAATATCACCCGGTCGTACTTTCTGTTTCTTACCGCCATCAATGTTAATCGTAACCATCTTCGCTTGGTATGGCTGCTGATTTGATTTGGCAGGCAATGTTGCTGGTACCACGTCCATCTCTAGGTATTCTTCAATACGAGCTACACGTAAACCGTCTTTCTCACCAAAAAAGCTGAACGCTAAACCTTTACTACCCGCACGACCTGTACGACCAATACGGTGCACATGAACCTCAGGATCGCGCGATAGCTCAAAGTTAAAGACAGCATCAAGATTATCAACGTCCAAACCACGCGCTGCAACGTCTGTTGCAACAAGGATAGACACACTCTTGTTAGCAAACTGCACCAATGCTTGGTCGCGTTCACGCTGCTCTAAGTCCCCATGGATATCGATAACGCTGAATCCTTTGTGATGCAACTCATCTGCGACACTTTGCACTTCTTTTTTGGTATTACAAAAAACCACCGCGGACTCTGGCTGGTGAGTCAGCAGCAAATTCGCCAATGCTTCATCACGTGCTTCCGAGCCTTCAACTTTATAGAAGTACTGCGCAATGCTTGAGGTATCATGCGTCGATTCCACCTTAATCACTTCCGGTGTCTGCATTATACGCTGCGCAATTTGCTCAATTTTTTCTGGAAAAGTAGCACTGAAAAGTAGAGTTTGACGCTGCTTTGGCGCTGCATCGATGATTGCATCTAATGCGTCTTGGAACCCCATGTCCAACATGCGATCAGCTTCATCTAGCACCAAGGTATTCAGTTCGCTAAGATCAATTCGGCCTTTTTCAAGGTGATCCAAAATACGACCAGGAGTACCAACTAGGATATGCGCACCATGCTCCAGCGAACCAATTTGTGGCCCCATAGGCATCCCACCGCAGAGAGTAAGCACTTTAATATTATGAATGCCGCGACCTAAAGTACGAATTTCCTTCGCTACTTGGTCTGCAAGCTCACGCGTTGGACACAATACTAATGACTGGACACGAAAGCGTTTGACGTTGAGGTTCGATAAAACCCCTAAACCAAATGCAGCGGTTTTACCTGAGCCCGTTTTACCCTGCCCGATGACATCACGATGTTTTAGGATTGCAGGCAAGCTCAAAGCTTGAATTGGCGTCATGTGGGTATAGTTCAGGGAATCAAGTGTGGCAAGTAACGCTGGGTTAAGCCCTACTTGATCGAATGTTTGTTTGCTCACGGGGATATCCTCAGGTGAGATGGAAAGAGGGCACATTATCACCAGATTTGGTGGGAAAACCAGTGCTAATTAACCTTTGTTAATGAGTATGAGCTCAAAACAAAGTAAAGTCAGTCACTCTATTCTCATTACGGATGACAACATGCTCACTTGGATTACTTTGCCCTTTGCTCAGCTAACAACCACACAGCTGTATGAAATGATGAAATTGCGTGTGGATGTATTCGTTGTTGAACAAACCTGCCCTTATCCTGAACTTGATGGTAAGGACACACTCGAAGGCGTTTATCATCTAATAGGCTATCACGGTGATGAACTGGTTGCTTGCGCACGATTACTGCCCGCAGGCACTACGTATGACAATGTGAGTATTGGTCGAGTGGTGACAAAGCAGACCGCGCGAGGCGGTGGCTTAGGTCATAAGTTATTGGACAAGGCATTGGCACAATGCGAAACATTATGGCCAGGGCAGACAATAGATATAGGTGCTCAAGAACACCTCATCCAGTTTTATGCAAGTCATGGATTCAAGGTTATCTCAGAGTGCTACCTTGAAGATGGTATCCCTCATGTGGATATGCGGAAAGAATCCGTAGCGCTATAAGTTTCAATTCGATTGGTTACTATGAAAACTAATCGAATTAAAAAACTAACTAAAAAGACGCGATATATTCGCGTCTTTTCATTTGAAGCGTTTACTTGTTACGCCCAAAGGTCCCATCCGACAAACGGAAAAACATAACGGACCGCCCACTTTTTTCCAGCTGTAGCATATCTAACTCGCCTTCGTCACTAAGCTTAAAGCGAATCAACTGTCCCTGCTTTATTTGGCTTAGCGGCTTATCACTGCCTTCTATTTTGACCAGAGCGCTAAGATCCGCCATAGAGAGCTGATTACTTCTGAAAACCTGCGCTAATGTATCACCATTTTTAACCGTGTACTCTTTCCAGTCTTCAGATTTCGGTCCAGAGTTCTGAGAGGTTCTCTGCTGGCTTAAACTCTGCGCGTTCAGCTCAATCGCTACGCGTTGATGATCGACCTCAGTCTGCTCAACTGGTTGATCTGTTTTATTTGGCAAAGGAATAACAAGGAGTACCAGAATCAATGGCACTAAGACCATCAAAGCACGCTGATGAAATTTAGGCAGACGCAACCAAAACTGCTTAACAGGCTGTATACGCTCCAACCATTGCTCTTTGTTGAACGGCTGCTTCCAGTCGATAGCAGCGAATTTTTGTTTAACCAATTCGACATAGTCGACTTGCTGCTTTTTCTTTCTGCGACGATTCATTGTAATGAGTCCCTTAATACTTCTACGGTCAGTATAAAAATACCGACGCGGAGAGTATATGTTTTTCACCAAACTAAAATGGAATTGGGATTAAATTAGCAGAAATTTCACTTGGAGTAAGAGATAAGTCACAACCTGGCCGCCTCAATTAAGCATTCAGTCGCAATCATTTAAACCTAAGCTCGAAACTGATATCCTGTTACCTTTATCACTCCTAATAAGAGCGACATTCATGTCTGAAATTAAATTTGAAACTGCAGAACAAAAAGCAAGCTACGGCATTGGTCTGCAAATGGGTCAGCAACTTGCAGGCTCTGGTCTTGAAGGTCTTAGCGTTGATGCTATCGCAGCGGGTATTGCAACAGCACTAACTGGTGACATGCCATCAATCGAAATTGATGAAATCAACAAAGCACTACAAGAACTTCACACTCGTGCAGAAACAGCTCGCCAAGAAGCAGCAAAAATTGCGGCAGCAGAAGGCGAAGCGTTCCTAAAAGACAACGCTCTACGACCTGAAGTTAACGTTCTAGACTCTGGTCTTCAGTACGAAATCATTTCTGAAGGTACTGGTGCAGTTCCTACAGCAGAAAGCTCAGTTCGCGTTCACTACCACGGTGAGCTAACTGACGGTACTGTATTCGATAGCTCTGTATCTCGCGGTCAACCTGCTGAATTCCCTGTTACAGGTGTAATCAAAGGTTGGGTAGAGGCACTACAACTAATGCCTGTTGGCTCTAAGTGGAAGCTATACGTACCACAAGATCTTGCGTACGGTGAGCGTGGCGCTGGTGCGGCTATCCCTCCATTTGCAGCTTTAGTTTTCGAAGTAGAACTATTAGATATTATCTAATTGAAACCATTTTCAATTATGATTAAATAAAACGGCGCACTAGCGCCGTTTTTTTGTCTAAACTGAATAAACTTTCTCACCTCTGAACCTTTCACTCTGATAGCCTTTAAAAATAAAATCACTTTTAAAAAACGCTCAACCTTTGGAGGTACTATGCGTAAAACACTCCTAACTCTAGCACTCCTATCAATCAACATTGGTAGTGCGCACGCATTCTTAGATTCAGTCACTCAAAAAAGTAAAGAAAGTGGCCTGATGGACATGGTCGGCAGCAGCTTGAACACCGAGTCGTCTCCATTAACAGACATGCTAACTAGCCAATTACCAGTATCCACTGAGCAAGCAGCCGGAGGCAGTGGTGCACTACTCGCTTTGGCTCAAAGCCAGCTTTCGCAAGAAAATAGTAGTGAATTACAGTCTTTGATTCCTGGACTTTCAAACTTGCAAGGAGCACAAAGCTTACTAGGAAATATTGAGAATATCAGTGCAGTAAAAAGTGCATTCGATACGTTAGGTTTAGACCCATCTATGATCAGTCAGTTTGCTCCAGTAATCTTGGATTACTTGAACAAGCAAGGCGCTAGCGAAGGGCTTCTAAGTTCGTTGGGCGGGTTGTGGAATACTAGTAAATAAGCGTAAGTGATAATCACTTTTTAAATTGCCAGTCTGCATCGGTTGAAATAAATGCAGGCTGGATATAAAGGTTTACTGAATTACAGATACAAAAAAGCCGAGCTAATGCTCGGCTTTCTCGTTCTTACGAACTGATTACTCAGCAGCTTCTTCAGCAGCTGGGCGATCTACAAGCTCAATGTAAGCCATTGGAGCTTTATCACCAGCACGGAAGCCAGCTTTTAGGATACGAGTGTAACCGCCCTGACGAGCAGCAAAACGTGGACCTAGTTCGTTAAATAGTTTTGCAACTACTTCGTTGTCACGAGTACGTGCAAATGCTAGACGACGGTTAGCAACACTGTCAGTCTTAGCTAGTGTAATCAAAGGCTCAACTACGCGACGTAGCTCTTTTGCTTTTGGCAAAGTAGTCTTGATAACTTCATGACGTACTAGAGAGCTAGCCATGTTGCTGAACATCGCTTTGCGATGTGAGCTGTTGCGGTTGAGTTGACGACCACTCTTACGATGGCGCATGACCTAATCCTTCTAACTAGTATCGATTAATCTTCAGCGATTGATGCAGGTGGCCAGTTTTCTAGGCGCATGCCCAGAGACAGACCACGTGACGCAAGTACGTCTTTAATCTCAGTAAGAGATTTTTTACCAAGGTTAGGCGTTTTAAGTAGCTCAACCTCAGTACGTTGTACTAGATCACCGATGTAGTGAATCGCTTCTGCTTTCAGACAGTTAGCAGAGCGAACTGTTAGTTCAAGATCGTCTACAGGACGCAGTAGGATCGGATCGAATTCTGGCTTCTCTTCCTTCTCCTCAGGAACTCGTACATCACGAAGATCTACGAATGCATCCAATTGTTCAGCTAGGATTGTAGCTGCACGACGGATTGCTTCCTCAGGTTCTAGAGTACCGTTTGTTTCCATATCGATAACAAGCTTGTCTAGATCAGTACGCTGTTCTACACGAGCTGCTTCTACAGCGTAGGCAATTTTGTCTACTGGGCTGTAAGTAGCATCTACTAGTAGGCGACCGATAGGACGCTCGTCTTCTTCGTTATGGATACGCGCAGAAGCTGGAACATAACCACGACCACGTTCAACTTTGATACGCATTGCGATCTCAGCGTTGTCATCCGTTAGGTGACAAATTACGTGTTCAGGGTTAGCGATCTCTACATCACCATCATGGGTGATGTCACCTGCAACCACAGGGCCCGAGCCTGATTTGTTCAAAGTAATGAACACTTCATCTTTGCCTTCGGCAACGCGCACAGCCAAACCTTTAAGGTTTAGAAGAATTTCAAGAATATCTTCTTGAACGCCTTCTTTCGTGCTGTACTCATGAAGTACGCCTTCAATTTCTACTTCTGTTACAGCACAACCTGGCATAGAAGATAGAAGGATGCGGCGAAGTGCATTACCCAGAGTATGACCAAAGCCACGCTCTAATGGCTCAAGAGTTACTTTTGCGTGAGTCGAGCTGATTTGTTCGATGTCAACTAGACGTGGCTTAAGAAATTCTGTTACAGAACCCTGCATTGTGTCCTCTCTTTAGTTTAAACCTTACTTAGAGTAAAGCTCGACGATCAATTGTTCGTTGATGTCAGCTGATAGATCAGAACGCTCAGGCATACGCTTGAATGTACCTTCCATCTTGCCACCATCTACTTCAATCCAAGTTGGTTTTTCACGTTGTTCAGCAACTTCTAGAGCTGCTTTGATACGAGCTTGCTGTTTAGCTTTCTCGCGAATAGAAACAACGTCATTAGCCGCTACTTTGAAAGAAGGAACGTTTACAACTTTACCGTTTACTAGGATAGCTTTGTGGCTAACTAGCTGACGTGCTTCTGCGCGAGTTGCGCCAAAGCCCATGCGGTAAACTACGTTATCAAGACGACCTTCAAGAAGCTGAAGTAGGTTTTCACCAGTGTTGCCTTTTAGGCGAGCAGCTTCTTTGTAGTAGTTACGGAATTGTTTTTCTAGAACGCCGTACATACGACGTACTTTTTGCTTCTCACGAAGCTGAACGCCATACTCAGATAGACGACCGCGACGAGCGCCGTGTACACCTGGTGCGTTATCAATTTTACACTTGGTATCGATCGCGCGAACACCAGACTTAAGGAATAAGTCAGTGCCTTCACGACGGCTAAGCTTCAGCTTAGGACCCAAATATCTTGCCATGATTCTTCTCCAATTGTCCTAGAAACGCTATACGCGACGTTTCTTAGGTGGACGACAACCGTTATGAGGGATTGGTGTAGCATCAACGATGTTTGTGATGCGGAAACCAGCGGCGTTTAGTGCACGAACAGTAGATTCGCGACCTGGACCAGGACCCTTAACCATAACTTCCAAGTTCTTTAGGCCGTATTCTTTAGCCATTTCAGCACAACGCTCAGCAGCAACCTGTGCAGCGAACGGAGTAGACTTACGAGAACCACGGAAACCAGAACCACCTGCAGTAGCCCATGCAAGAGCGTTACCTTGACGGTCAGTAATGGTTACGATTGTGTTATTGAAAGAAGCATGGATGTGCGCAACGCCATCTGCAACTTGCTTGCGTACGCGCTTACGAGCGCGAGTTGGTTGTTTAGCCATTGTACTCTACCTTCCCGATTATTTCTTGATCGGCTTACGCGGACCCTTACGGGTGCGAGCGTTGGTTTTAGTACGCTGTCCACGTAGTGGTAGACTGCGACGATGACGAAGACCACGGTAACAGCCAAGGTCCATAAGACGCTTGATGTTCATAGATACTTCACGACGTAGATCACCTTCTACAGTGTACTTAGCTACACCATCACGCAGTTGATCGATCTGCTCTTCAGTTAGTTCACTGATCTTAACATTTTCAGCAATACCCACTTCAGCTAGGATAGCTTGAGAGCGAGTTTTACCGATGCCGTAGATCGCTGTTAGAGCGATTACTGCATGTTTCTGATCAGGAATGTTAATGCCTGCTATACGGGCCATTATTCACTCCTAAGTGTTTCTATAAAAGAATTAGCCGCAGCAAAGCCCGTTATGGATACGCTGCGGAATACTACTTCTTTTGCACGCAAAAGGTAGGCCGAGGAATATACTCGACCCAACCTTCATTTTCAAGTAAAAATTTCTGCTAATTAGCCTTGGCGCTGTTTGTGCTTTGGCTCACTGCAAATCACGCGAACGACACCGTTACGCTTGATTACTTTACAGTTACGGCAGATTTTTTTAACGGAAGCACGAACTTTCATTGCTAAACTCCGTAAATGAAACTGAGTCTACCGCCGGATTAACGGCCGTAGCCTTTCAGATTCGCTTTCTTCAACACAGAATCATACTGTTGAGACATCAGATGAGTCTGTACCTGTGCCATAAAGTCCATAATTACAACAACTACGATTAGTAGCGATGTACCGCCGAAGTAGAAACGTACGTTCCACGCGACCATCATGAACTCGGGAATCAGACAGATAAAGGTAATGTACAGTGCACCAGCAAGGGTTAAACGTGTCATTACTTTATCAATGTATTTCGCTGTCTGCTCACCTGGGCGGATACCGGGTACGAATGCACCAGACTTCTTCAAGTTATCTGCTGTTTCACGCGGGTTGAAAACCAACGCCGTGTAGAAGAAACAGAAGAAGATAATTGCTGCTGCATAAAGCATTACATACAACGGTTGACCTGGGCTAAGAGCCAAAGACACGTCAGTTAACCAACCGAACGCGCTGCTCTCACCGTTTTGACCAAACCACTGAGCCAATGTTCCTGGGAACAAGATAATACTTGATGCAAAAATCGCTGGAATTACACCTGCCATGTTAATTTTAAGAGGCAAGTGCGAGCTTTGCGCAGCAAATACTTTACGACCTTGTTGACGTTTCGCATAGTTAACGACGATTCGGCGTTGACCACGTTCCATGAAAACAACGAAGTAAATTACTGCAAAAGCTAATACCGCGATTAGCAACAGAAGAAGTACATGCAATTCACCTTGACGCGCTTGCTCGATTGTTTGACCGATTGCAGAAGGCAATCCAGCAACAATACCTGCAAAAATCAGTATCGAAATACCGTTACCAATTCCGCGCTCTGTAATTTGTTCACCTAACCACATCAAGAACATGGTACCGGTTACTAAACTTACGGTAGCAATTAGCGTAAACATGGTTTGGTTGATAACAACCAGATTGTCGACCATGTTTGGTAGGCCAGTTGCAATACCTATAGCTTGGAAGGTTGCAAGTACAAGCGTGCCGTAGCGTGTGTATTGGCTTATCTTACGACGGCCTGCTTCACCCTCTTTTTTGAGTTCAGCTAACGCTGGATGAACTACAGTTAGCAATTGGACAACAATAGATGCCGAAATATACGGCATGATGCCCAATGCTAATATAGATGCACGCTCAAGAGCACCACCGGAGAACATGTTAAACATTTCAACGATGGTACCTTTTTGCTGTTCGAACAAATCGGCAAGTACAGCAGCGTCAATACCAGGAATCGGCACAAAAGAGCCGGCTCGGAATACTAAAAGTGCACCAATTACGAATAACAAGCGCGACTTTAGTTCACTTAAGCCGCTCTGAGCACTACGAAAATCTTGTCCTGGTTTCTTAGCCATCTGTACCTCGTTCCTCGAGATTATTCCTCGATTTTACCGCCTGCAGCTTCGATTGCAGCTTTAGCGCCTTTAGTCACACGTAGACCTTTAACAGTCACTGCTTTGTTGATTTCACCAGAAAGAACAACTTTTACAAATTCGATGTTCTTAGTGATGATGTTAGCAGCTTTAAGACTGTTTAGATCAACTACGTCACCAGAAACTTTCGCTAGCTCAGCTAGACGAACTTCAGCAGACACTAGGCTCTTACGAGAAGTGAAACCGAATTTTGGTAGACGTTGTTTCAGAGGCATCTGACCGCCTTCGAAACCTGGACGAACACTGCCGCCAGAACGTGATTTTTGACCTTTGTGACCACGGCCACCAGTTTTACCTAGGCCTGAACCGATACCACGACCTACTCGCTTCGCAGAAGTTTTCGCGCCAGCAGCCGGTGCTAGAGTATTCAAACGCATTCTGATTACTCCTCAACTTTAACCATGTAGTAAACCTTGTTGATCATACCGCGAATACACGGAGTATCTTCAAGTTCTACTGTGTGGTTGATTTTACGAAGACCTAGACCGCGCAAAGTAGCTTTGTGCTTTGGCAGACGACCAATTGAGCTTTTAGTTTGAGTTACTTTAATAGTTGCCATGGTGTTCTTACTCCGAAATAGATTCAACAGTTAGACCACGTTTAGCAGCAACCATTTCTGGTGACTTCATGCTACCTAGTGCATCGATCGTTGCACGAACGATGTTGATAGGGTTCGTAGAACCGTACGCTTTAGATAGTACGTTGTGTACACCAGCAACTTCTAGTACTGCACGCATCGCACCACCTGCGATAACACCAGTACCTTCTGCAGCAGGCTGCATGTAAACTTTAGAGCCCGAATGGCGACCTTTCACTGGGTGGTGAAGAGTGCCTTCGTTTAGAGCGATCGTAGTCATGTTACGACGCGCTTTTTCCATTGCTTTTTGAATCGCTGCAGGTACTTCACGAGCTTTGCCGTAACCGAAACCTACACGACCGTTACCGTCACCAACTACTGTTAGTGCAGTGAAGCTCATGATTCGACCACCTTTAACCGTTTTAGAAACACGGTTAACTGCGATTAGCTTTTCTTGCAAATCATTCGCTTGAACTTGTTGTTCTTTAGCCATCTTCCAACCCTACCTTAGAATTTCAGACCAGCTTCGCGAGCAGATTCTGCTAGCGCCGCTACTCGACCGTGGTATTGGAAACCAGAACGATCAAATGCAACTGCAGTTACGCCCTTCTCTAGAGCGCGCTCAGCAATAGCTTTACCCACTGCTTTAGCTGCATCAACGTTACCAGTGTATTTCACTTGCTCACGGATCGCTTTTTCTACAGTAGAAGCTGCTGCGATAACCTCAGAGCCGTTAGCCGCGATAACCTGTGCGTACACGTGACGAGGAGTACGGTGTACAACTAGGCGAGTCGCACCCAGTTCTGCAATCTTACGACGTGCACGTGTAGCACGACGGATGCGAGATGCTTTCTTATCCATAGTGTTACCTTACTTCTTCTTAGCTTCTTTAGTACGCACATTTTCATCTGCGTAACGAACACCTTTGCCTTTGTATGGCTCAGGCTCACGGTAAGAACGAATGTCAGCCGCAACTTGACCAACTAGTTGCTTGTCAGCACCAGTGATCACGATTTCAGTTTGGCTTGGACATTCAGCTTTAATACCCGCTGGCAACTCGTGCTCAACTGGGTGTGAGAAGCCTAGTGTTAGACCTACAGCGTTGCCTTTGATAGCAGCACGGTAACCTACACCTTTAAGAGTTAGCTTCTTAGTAAAGCCTTCAGTAACACCAACAACCATGTTGTTAACTAGAGCGCGAGCAGTACCTGCTTGAGCCCATGCGTTAGCAACACCTTCTTTAGGACCGAAAGTCAGGTTATTTTCTTCCTGAGCGATTACAACTGCGTTGTTAAGAACGCGAGTTAGTTCGCCTTTCGCACCTTTTACAGTGATTTCTTGGCCGTTTAGTTTCACCTCTACGCCAGCTGGAATAGCGACAGGTGCTTTTGCAACACGAGACATAGTCTACTCCTTATTAAGCTACGTAAGCGATGATTTCACCACCAAGACCTGCTTTACGTGCAGCGCGGTCTGACATAAGACCCTTGGAAGTAGAAACGATAGCAATACCAAGACCACCCATTACAGAAGGAAGTTCATCTTTCTTCTTGTAAACACGTAGACCTGGACGAGAAACACGTTTAAGTTGCTCGATTACTGGTTTAGCTTGGAAGTACTTAAGTGTAACTTCTAGCTCAGGTTTTGCTTCGCCTTCAACAGCGAAGTCAACGATGTAACCTTCAGCTTTTAGTAGTGCAGCAATTGCAACTTTAAGCTTTGAAGAAGGCATTTTTACAGCAACTTTGTTTGCTGCCTGACCGTTACGAACGCGGGTCAGCATATCCGAAATCGGATCTTGCATGCTCATATGATTTACTCCAAATGATTAAGTGGCAATTACCAGCTAGCCTTACGAAGACCCGGAATCTCGCCTTTCATGCAAGCTTCACGAACCTTAATACGGCTTAGACCGAACTTACGTAGGTAACCGTGTGGACGACCAGTTTGGTTGCAACGGTTGCGCTGACGTGATGCACTTGAATCACGTGGAAGAGATTGCAGTGTAAGAACCGCGTTCCAACGATCTTCTTCAGATGCGTTTACATCGCTGATGATAGCTTTTAGCGCTGCACGCTTTTCAGCGAACTTAGCTACTAGCTTCGCACGTTTTGCTTCACGTGCTTTCATTGAATTTTTAGCCATAACAGTAACCCTTCACCTTACTTACGGAATGGGAAGTTAAAGGCAGCCAGCAGAGCACGGCCTTCCTCATCAGTACCAGCAGACGTCGTAATAGTGATGTCTAGACCGCGTACTCGATCAACTTTATCAAAGTCGATTTCCGGGAAGATGATTTGCTCGCGAACGCCCATGCTGTAGTTACCGCGACCGTCAAAAGACTTAGCGCTAACACCACGGAAGTCACGTACACGTGGAAGAGCGATGTTAATTAAACGCTCAAGAAAATCCCACATACGTTCGCCACGCAAGGTTACTTTACAACCGATAGGGTAGCCTTCACGGATTTTGAAACCTGCAACAGATTTGCGCGCTTTTGTGATAAGTGGCTTTTGACCAGAGATCGTTGCCATATCAGACGCTGCATTTTCTAGCAGTTTCTTATCGTTGATTGCTTCACCAACACCCATGTTTAGGGTGATTTTCTCGATTCTAGGGACTTGCATGACGCTTGTGTAACCGAACTGTTTGGTCAGTTCAGCGACTACAGACGACTTGTAGTAATCATGCAGTTTCGCCATAGTAGAACTCCAAATTACTTCTATTAGTTAGAAACGGTTTCGCCGTTAGACTTGAAGAAACGAACTTTTTTGCCGTCTTCAAAACGGAAACCGATACGGTCAGCTTTACCAGTAGCTGCGTTAAAGATAGCCACGTTAGAAACGTCGATAGCTGCTTCTTGCTCTACGATACCGCCTTGGATACCCATAGCTGGAACAGGTTTCTGATGTTTCTTAACTAGGTTGATACCTTCAACGATAACTTTACCAGTTGCTAGAACCTTAGTTACTTTACCTTTCTTGCCTTTGTCTTTACCAGCAAGAACGATTACTTCGTCATTACGACGGATTTTAGCTGCCATTTCTACGTGCTCCTTACAGAACTTCTGGAGCCAGTGAAACGATCTTCATGAACTTATCGCCACGAAGTTCGCGTGTCACAGGACCAAAGATACGTGTACCGATTGGTTGCTCAGTATTGTCGTTTAGCAATACGCAAGCATTTCGGTCGAAGCGAATGACAGAACCGTCAGGACGACGTACGCCTTTACGGGTGCGCACTACCACCGCCTTCAGAACATCACCTTTTTTAACTTTACCGCGAGGGATTGCTTCCTTCACAGTAACTTTGATGACGTCACCGATATGTGCATAACGGCGGTGAGAGCCACCCAGAACCTTAATACACATTACGCTGCGTGCGCCTGAGTTATCAGCTGCGTCCAGCATACTTTGCATTTGGATCATGTTAGTGCTCCGCTAAATATTAATAACTAGACCCATCACGGGTCGGGCTGCCTCTTTAAAAGGGACGCGAATTGTACCACCCTTTTTTGTGATTGGGTAGTCAAAAAATAAACGGCTCCAAAAATATTTTGGAGCCGCTTTAGTTTCATAGAATTAACGAGATTAAATCTTCGCCTTTTCTAGAACTTTTACCAAAGTCCAAGACTTAGTCTTAGACAGTGGACGACACTCTGCGATTTCAACTGTGTCGCCTAGGCCACACTCGTTGTTCTCGTCATGTGCGTGTACTTTAGTCGTACGTTTTACGTATTTACCGTAGATTGGGTGTTTTACGAAACGTTCGATAGCAACAGTGATAGACTTGTCCATCTTGTCGCTAACAACACGACCTTGTTGAGTACGTTTTACTTCGCTCATTATGCGCCTGCCTTCTCAGTCAAAACAGTTTTCACACGTGCGATATCACGGCGTACAGCTTTCAGAGTATGAGTTTGCTGTAGTTGACCAGTCGCAGCTTGCATGCGCAAGTTGAACTGTTCGCGTAGCAAATTCATTAGCTCAGCGTTAAGCTCTTCAACGCTTTTCTCGCGTAGATCTTGTGCTTTCATCACATCACCTGCTTAGTTACAAATGTAGTTTTGAAAGGCAGTTTACGTGCCGCAAGACGGAACGCTTCACGTGCCAATTCTTCAGGTACACCACCCATTTCGTACATAACCTTACCAGGTTGGATTTGGGCTACCCAGTACTCAACGTTACCTTTACCCTTACCTTGACGAACTTCAAGTGGTTTTTCTGTGATTGGTTTGTCTGGGAACACACGGATCCAGATTTTACCTTGACGCTTAACGTGACGTGTCATTGCACGACGTGCCGCTTCGATTTGACGAGCAGTTAGACGACCACGGCCAACAGCTTTAAGACCGAATTCGCCGAAGCTTACATCAGTACCTTTAGCTAGACCACGGTTACGACCAGTCTGAACCTTACGGAACTTAGTACGTTTAGGTTGTAGCATCTGTCGACTCCTTACTTACGGCCTTTACGCTGCTTCTTAGGCTTGTCGCCTTTAGGCTCTACAGCGTTAGCTGCTGGCATACCACCTAGGATTTCACCTTTGAAGATCCAAGTTTTAATGCCGATCACACCGTATTGAGTGTGAGCCGAAGAAGTTGCGTAATCAATGTCAGCACGTAGAGTGTGTAGAGGCACACGGCCTTCACGGTACCACTCTGAACGTGCGATTTCAGCGCCGCCTAGACGACCGCTTACTTCCACTTTGATACCTTTAGCGCCTAGGCGCATTGCGTTTTGTACTGCGCGCTTCATAGCACGACGGAACATAACACGACGCTCTAGCTGAGACGCGATGCTGTCACCAACAAGTTGCGCATCTAGTTCAGGCTTACGTACTTCAGCGATGTTAATTTGCGCTGGTACACCTGCAATTTTAGCTACAGCTGCGCGTAGCTTCTCAACGTCTTCACCTTTCTTACCGATAACAACGCCTGGACGAGCAGTGTGAATAGTCACACGGATGCTCTTAGCAGGACGCTCGATAACGATACGTGATAGAGACGCTTTTTTCAGTTCACTTGTAAGGAACTGACGTACCTTGAAGTCGCCGTCTAGGTTGTCAGCGAAATCTTTGGTGTTAGCAAACCATGTAGCATTCCAAGGCTTAACGATGCCTAGACGAATACCATTTGGATGTACTTTTTGACCCATTGCTTACTCTCCTAGTCTCTAGCGATCTGCTACAACAACAGTGATGTGGCTTGAACGCTTCAAGATACGATCCGCACGACCTTTAGCACGAGGCATAATACGCTTCATGGTTGGGCCTTCATCTACAAAGATTTTTGCGACATTCAGATCGTCAATATCTGCACCTTCGTTGTGCTCCGCGTTAGCGATAGCAGACTCTAGAACTTTCTTAACTAGTGCAGCAGCTTTTTTGTTGCTGAACGTTAGGATTTCTAGAGCTTGGTCAACAGATTTACCACGGATTAGATCCGCAACTAAGCGAGCTTTCTGAGGCGAAATGCGAGCAAAGTTATGTTTAGCAATTGCTTCCATTATCTACTCCTTAGCGCTTCTTAGCTTTCTTATCCGCAGCGTGACCGCGGTAAGTACGTGTTGGTGCGAATTCACCCAGTTTGTGACCGATCATTTCATCAGTTACAAATACTGGTACGTGCTGACGACCATTATGGACAGCGATGGTCAAACCGATCATCGTAGGGATGATCATTGAACGACGGGACCAAGTCTTAATAGGCTTTTTGTCTCCGCTTTCCACCGCTTTCTCTACCTTCTTCAGCAAGTGTAGGTCAATAAAAGGACCTTTCTTGAGAGAACGTGGCATGGCGATTCCTCTTTATATAGATTACTTGTTACGACGACGTACGATGTACTTGTCAGTGCGTTTGTTCTTACGAGTCTTGAAGCCTTTAGTAGGCATACCCCAAGGAGATACTGGGTGACGACCACCAGAAGTACGGCCTTCACCACCACCATGTGGGTGGTCAATCGGGTTCATTACAACACCACGAACCGTTGGACGGATACCGCGATGACGTGATGCACCTGCTTTACCAAGTTCACGTAGCATGTGCTCAGAGTTACCAACTTCACCGATTGTTGCACGGCCTTCAGAAAGAACTTTGCGCATCTCGCCAGAACGTAGACGGATAGTTACGTACGCACCGTCGCGAGCAACGATTTGAGCGTAAGCACCAGCCGAACGAGCTAGCTGACCACCTTTACCAGGCTTAAGTTCAACGTTATGTACTGTTGAACCTACTGGGATATTACGCATTGGTAGAGTGTTACCAGCTTTGATTGGTGCATCAACACCAGACTGAATAACATCACCAGCTACAACACCTTTAGGTGCTAGGATGTAGCGACGCTCACCGTCTTTGTAAAGAACTAGAGCAATGTTTGCGCTACGGTTTGGATCGTATTCAAGACGCTCAACTGTCGCTGGAATACCATCTTTAGTACGTTTGAAGTCAACTACACGGTAGTGGTGCTTGTGACCACCGCCGATGTGACGTACTGTGATACGACCCTTGTTGTTACGACCACCGTTCTTAGAGTTTTTCTCTAGAAGAGGTGCGTATGGCTTGCCCTTGTGTAGGTCAGCGTTAACAACTTTAACAACGTGACGACGACCAGGGGAAGTCGGCTTACATTTAACAATAGCCATTTTTAACTACTCCTGTTATTCCGCGCCGCCAACGAAGTCAAGATCTTGACCTTCTTTCAAAGTAACGTACGCTTTCTTAACGTCGCTGCGGCGACCTTGGCGTAGACCTTGACGTTTGGTCTTACCCTTAGTGATAAGAGTATTTACAGACTTAACTTCAACTTCAAATAGCTTTTCTACAGCTGCTTTGATCTCTTTTTTAGTCGCATCTTTAGCTACTTTGAAAACGATAGTGTTCGCTTTCTCAGCTGCCATAGTTGCTTTTTCAGAGATGTGCGGTGCACGTAGAACTTTTAGGATACGCTCTTCAGTGATCATGCTAGCATTTCCTCTACTTGCTTAACTGCTTCTGCAGTCATTACAACTTTGTCAAACGCGATTAGAGATACTGGATCGATACCAGCAACATCACGTGCGTCAACTTTGTATAGGTTACGAGCAGCTAGGAATAGATTCTCATCTACTTCGCTAGTCACGATTAGAGCGTCAGTTAGCTCAAGCTCTTTAAGCTTAGCAACTAGCTCTTTAGTCTTTGGTGCTTCAACTGAGAAGTTATCAACAACGATTAGACGCTCTTGACGAACAAGCTCAGAAAGAATGCTCTTCATAGCACCACGGTACATTTTTTTGTTTACTTTTTGGCTGTGATCTTGTGGTTTCGCAGCAAAAGTAACACCACCTGTACGCCAGATTGGGCTACGGATTGTACCAGCACGCGCACGGCCAGTACCTTTTTGACGCCATGGCTTAGCGCCACCGCCAGAAACTTCTGAACGTGTTTTTTGAGCACGAGTACCTTGACGAGCACCTGCTGCGTACGCAACAACTACTTGGTGTACAAGAGCTTCGTTAAACTCACGTCCGAAAGTAGTTTCGGAAACAGTTAGTGCATCGGCACCTTTAACCATTAGTTCCATTACTTACTCCTGAGACGTTATGCTTTAACAGCTGGTTTAACGATCACGTTGCCGCCAGTTGCGCCTGGGACTGCACCTTTAATAAGAAGCAGGTTGCGCTCAGCGTCAACACGTACGATCTCTAGGTTTTGAGTCGTTACACGCTCAGCACCCATGTGACCTGCCATTTTCTTGCCTTTAAATACGCGACCTGGAGTCTGACATTGACCGATAGAACCAGGAGCACGGTGAGACAATGAGTTACCGTGAGTCATATCTTGAGTACGGAAGTTCCAACGCTTAACAGCGCCTTGGAAACCTTTACCCTTAGATGTACCAGTAACGTCTACTTTCTTAGTTTCGTTGAATAGTTCAACAGTTAGTTCTGAACCAACTTCGAACTCTTCGCCGTTTTCTAAACGGAATTCCCAAAGACCGCGACCAGCTTCAACGCCAGCCTTAGCAAAGTGACCTGCTTCAGCTTTGTTTACACGGTTAGCTTTCTTAGAACCAGCTGTAACCTGGATTGCTGCGTAGCCGTCAGTTTCAAGAGTTTTCACTTGAGAAACACGGTTAGCTTCAACCTCAACAACTGTTACTGGGATAGAAACGCCTTCTTCAGTAAATACGCGGGTCATGCCCACTTTACGACCGATTAGACCAATCATACTTCTAATCTCCCTTAACCTAGGCTAATTTGAACGTCAACGCCCGCAGCAAGGTCTAGACGCATTAGAGCATCAACAGTCTTGTCTGTTGGCTCAACGATGTCGATTAGACGCTTGTGAGTACGGATTTCGTACTGGTCACGTGCTTTCTTGTTAACGTGTGGAGAGATAAGAACTGTGAAACGCTCTTTACGAGTTGGCAGTGGGATTGGACCACGAACCTGTGCGCCAGTGCGCTTAGCTGTTTCAACGATTTCCGCTGTAGAAGCATCGATTAGTTTGTAATCGAAAGCTTTTAGGCGGATACGGATACGTTGGTTCTGCATGAGACAGAGCTCCAAATTTAATAAATTACACAAACAATATCGCCACTCAAACTCGTCAAGACGAGAGAATGCCGATTGATTTATGTGAAACCGTAGCATCCAAGATTAGGACGCATTGTCAGTTAATTTTCGATTAACTATCCCTATATGCCAAAGTCACCTTTGAGGATAGTTTTTCCGAAGAAAAGATAGCTAATTGTATTAACCGCGAACATAAGCTGAGTATACATTACCTCACAAATCCTTAGATTTGCTCGCTCCTCACTGCTCATTGGTTCACAACTGGCTTAACCAGTGCGCTGCATTATACAGATCACACTTTAGGTTGCAAGCGCTGAGTGAAAAATAATCGGGAATATTCCAAACCCTATACATCCCTCTTCGCTTGGTAGCCATTAAACAAAAAGGACGCCGAAGCGTCCTTTTCTAAACTGTAATCGTAATAGCGGCTGCTATTATTTCTTACCGCTTGATAGTGCACCGAAACGCTTGTTGAAGCGATCAACACGGCCGCCTGTATCAACGATACGTTGCTTACCAGTGTAGAATGGGTGACACTTGTCACATACGTCTAGGTGGATAGACTCTTTACCTAGAGTAGAGTTGAACTCAAAAGAGTTGCCGCAAGAACAAGTCGCTTTTACTGCTTTGTATTCTGGGTGGATACCAGCTTTCATGGGATAACCTCAATAGTAGGCCGTGTCGCTATACGAATCTAAGCCGCACACCACACGCAATTAATAATAAAATGGGATACCGCATCAACTAATTGCCGAAGCCATATCTCAAGGCGCGATATAGTAAAGAATCACATTGCTCGGATCAACACATTTGGCAACTTTTTCGCCACTTTTTTAGCCAGACTAATCATAGAGGCACGATTCACGCTGAATCACATAGCTTTACTCGAATTTCCATACCGATTTTAATAGACTCTCATTTCCTTTCCCTCTTTTTAATAGCTAAGAATTTATGCGTCCAACCATTGCTAGAGTGGCATTACCCGTTCCGCTCGACAAACAATTTGATTACGCCATTCCGGGGCACCTGTTTCCGATCATTGGTGGACGCGTTTCCGTGCCTTTTGGACGCCAAACCTTAGTCGGCATCGTCACCGCAATGGTTAATCACTCGGACTTTCCCAAAGATCAACTCAAGCCAATCAAAGCAGTTCTTGATTCTCAGCCGATATGGTCTGAAAAGCTTTATTCGTTGCTGACTTGGTGCAGCCAGTTCTACCAATACCCACTTGGAGATACGCTACACAATGCGATGCCAGCAGCTCTACGTAAAGGAAAGCCTGCAGATTTTGCGACGTTACAAGAGTGGCAAATTACCGAATCCGGTAAAGACAAGCTGATGCAAGGGCTTGATCGTCGAGCGGTCAAACAACAGAAGGTCTTGCAAATGTTGGTTAACGGCGCTTTGCCTCACCAGGAATTTGTCGACCAAGAGATAGCCTCAACAGTACTAAAGTCTTTAGAAGAGAAAGGCTGGATTGAACGTATCGAGAAGAAGCCTGTAATCACCCAGTGGGGACAGCACGTTGAATGCGACGTCGAGAAGCCAAAGCTCAACCACGAACAAGCGCTGGCTATTGCAAGTGTAAATAGCCAAACAGGTTTTGCTTGCTATTTATTAGAAGGCGTCACGGGCTCAGGTAAGACAGAAGTGTACCTCAACCTTATCAAGCCAGTTTTAGAGCAAGGGAAACAAGCCTTGGTTTTAGTACCAGAGATTGGCTTAACGCCCCAAACCATCAACCGCTTTAAACGCCGTTTTAATGTGCCAGTTGACGTCATCCACTCCGGGTTAAACGAGACGGAGCGTCTGAATGCGTGGCTTTCTGCACGCGACAAAGCGGCCGGAATCATTATCGGCACACGCTCTGCCCTACTCGCGCCTTTTGCTGATCTCGGGATTATCATTGTGGACGAGGAACATGACACCTCTTACAAACAGCAAGATAGCTTGCGTTATCATGCACGCGATGTTGCTGTAATGCGCGCTCATAAAGAACAAGTTCCGATTGTTCTGGGCTCAGCCACACCTGCACTGGAGACATTGCACAATGCCTTGTCAGGCAAATATCACCATTTAACACTAACCCAACGAGCTGGCTCTGCCGTGCCAACCACTAATAAAGTGTTAGATGTAAAAGGTCAGTATTTAGAAAGTGGCTTATCTGCCCAACTGATTGCCGAGATGCGCAAGCATTTAAAAGCGGGCAATCAAGTAATGTTGTTTCTTAACCGCCGAGGCTTTTCGCCCGCTTTGATGTGCCATGAATGCGGTTGGATTGCAGAATGTAAACGTTGTGATGCGTACTATACGTTCCACCATTACAGCAACGAAATACGCTGCCATCACTGCGGCTCACAACAACCGGTAATTCATCAATGTCAGGGGTGTGGTTCAACTCAACTGGTTACCGTCGGCGTAGGAACGGAACAACTCGAACAACAATTGGCTCAGTTATTTCCAGAATACAACGCCATTCGCATCGACAGAGACAGCACACGTCGCAAAGGTAGTTTGGAAGATGCCCTTGAATCGATTCGTAAAGGTGAACATCAAATTCTGATTGGCACCCAAATGCTGGCTAAGGGGCACCATTTTCCAAATGTAACACTCGTTGCTCTTTTGGATGTTGATGGCTCTCTCTATAGTAGTGACTTCCGCGCTTCCGAGCGACTAGCGCAGTTGTTTATTCAGGTCGCAGGTCGTGCCGGCCGCGCAAGTAAACCTGGCGAGGTTATCCTACAAACCCACCATCCTGAGCACAGCTTGCTGCAGGCCCTGCTTCAAAAAGACTATCGCCACTTTGCTATGACTGCTCTGGAAGAACGCAAACTGGCTCAGCTTCCGCCTTATAGTTTCTTGACTCTGTATAAAGCAGAGGCGAACCAAAGTGAGGTAGTTGAAGACTTCCTGCGTCAGGTTCGCTTTACGTTAGAGTCACACCCTCTGTTCGATGATTCCTGCATGGTGTTAGGCCCTACTCCTTCACCTTTGGCTAAGCGGGCTGGTAAATACCGCTGGCAACTATTACTGCAAACTCAGCATCGTTCATTGATGCAAAAGTTATTAACCAGTGCCAAACCTGCTATTGAGTTGTTGCCAAATGCTAAGAAAGTACGCTGGAATTTAGACATAGAACCACAAGATCTCAGCTAGCAAACGTTTAACTATGTAATGAATTACCATTTAATGTGACCAGAATCACACCAAGATTACAATTTTTGTTAAACAGACCGTAACTTTCACTTTAGAAATGAATAGACTATCCAAATTAGAAAAGTCTAAAGTGACTTGTTTGCACAGGCTTAGATTAAAACAATGACTATTCCCACAAATTGATATCGCGGTGAAGAATCCATTTTCCCACTCGTTAACACGAACTGAGCGAAGAGCAAATACAGCTCTCACTCGGTTTGATTACTCTGATTTCAAACCGGAATAACGTCATCTTGGCAAAAAATAAATGAGAGGTTAAAAACTATGGCGACAATGAAGGATGTTGCCCAGCTTGCGGGAGTGTCTACGGCTACGGTATCTCGAGCCTTAATGAATCCAGAGAAAGTCTCTTCTTCTACAAGAAAGAGAGTAGAAGATGCCGTACTTGAAGCGGGTTATTCTCCAAACTCATTAGCGCGTAACTTACGTAGAAACGAATCAAAAACCATTGTTACTATCGTTCCCGACATCTGTGATCCTTATTTTTCTGAAATTATTCGCGGTATTGAAGATGCAGCCATGGAACATGGCTATCTAGTCCTGCTGGGCGATAGCGGACAACAGAAGAAACGCGAAAGCTCTTTCGTAAACCTCGTATTTACTAAGCAGGCAGATGGAATGCTACTGCTTGGTACAGATCTACCATTCGATGTCAGTAAGCCAGAGCAAAAGAACTTACCTCCGATGGTAATGGCGTGTGAATTTGCGCCAGAGCTCGAGCTTCCGACAGTACATATTGATAACCTGACCTCAGCATTTGAAGCGGTGAATTACCTGACCCAATTAGGTCATAAACGCATTGCTCAAATCTCTGGACCAGATACAGCAATATTGTGTCAGTTCCGCCAGCAAGGCTACCAACAAGCCCTGCGCCGTGCCGGCATCAATAAAGATCCACAATATAGTGTCATTACTGAGTTCTCTTTTGATGGCGGAGCAAAAGCCGTTCGTAAACTGCTCGAATTGCCAGAACCACCAACGGCTATTTTCTGTCACTGTGACACAATGGCCATCGGCGCAATTCAAGAAGCGAAAAAGCTTGGCTTACGAGTACCGCAAGATCTCTCTGTTGTGGGCTTTGATGACATTAACTTCGCTCAGTACTGCGATCCACCGTTGACCACCATATCTCAACCTCGCTATGAGATTGGTCGACAAGCGATGCTAATGATGCTCGAGATGTTAAAAGGCCACGACGTGCATTCAGGCTCGCGTCTGCTTGAAACTAATCTCGTCATTCGTGGAAGTGCAGCGCCACCACAGCGCCCTTAACCTAAAGATTAGGTATTCATCCCCAAAGCGGTGCTAAGGCGCCGCTTTTTTATTTACCCCTCCTGCTTTTTGTGTATCCCTGAATAAATGTAAGTGAGAACGGAAACACACTCCTACACTCGGGCGTTGTCGCGCTTTAGCTATCAAGATTCTATCAATAGGGTGTTTTCTCAACTCGTTCTGGATTAACATATTTGCAAGAATCCTTGATGACCAGAAATAACCGTGGCAAATAGAGATTATGTAAGACGGGGGCGAGGCGCCCCAAAAAAGTCGACAAAAAAACAGCCGCCGAGAAGAAAAAAACCTTGGCGCAGTGGCCTGCTCGCTATCTTGCTCGTGGGCGGTTTTGGCTATGGTCTTTACCTTTTGAGTAGCGACCCAGAACCTAAACAACCAGTCGTGAAGCAGCCAACAACCACTGTCAGCAAACCAAAGCCGAAAAAAGACTTGCCGCCACCACCAGAAGAAAAATGGGAATATGTTGAGTCACTACCGAAACGTGAAGTTGAAGTTGTGGCTAAAGAAATTGAAGTTTCTAAAATTCCTTACATCATGCAGTGTGGCGCGTACAAAACTCAGGCACAAGCGGAAGAGCGCAAGCTTGCAATCGCGTTCCAAGGGATGTCGAGCAAGATTCGTAAGAAAGAAGGCAGTTCATGGTATCGTGTGGTGCTAGGTCCGTATAAGTTCAAACGTGATGCAGAACGTGACCGTCATAAACTGCAACGCGCGAAAATCGAGCCGTGCGCGATTTGGAAAGAAAATCTTTAAACTCAGGCCCTAGGAGCTAAGATCCTAGGGCCTTTCTTTTTGCCCCCTTGAATCCCCATTTCTCCTCCCCCATATACTGAATTAAATCCAAAGAGAAATAATCAAGAGGTCGACTGTGACTACCATTGTATCTGTACGTCGAAATAATAAAGTCGTCATCGCGGGTGATGGCCAAGTATCTCTAGGCAATACCGTAATGAAAGGTAATGCGCGCAAAGTTCGCCGCCTATACAACAACCAAGTACTAGCGGGCTTTGCCGGCGGTACTGCGGATGCCTTCACCCTTTTTGAGCGCTTCGAAAGCAAACTGCAAATGCACCAAGGTCACCTAACCAAAGCGGCAGTTGAGCTAGCTAAAGACTGGCGTAGCGATCGTGCTTTGCGCAAGCTCGAAGCATTACTTGCCGTTGCCGACGAAACCGCATCGTTAATCATTACCGGTAATGGTGATGTCGTACAGCCAGAACACGACCTGATTGCGATTGGCTCTGGTGGTGCTTACGCACAAGCTGCCGCAACCGCCCTACTAGAAAACACAGATCTAGATGCTCGTGAGATCGCGGAAAAAGCTCTCAATATCGCGGGTGACATTTGTGTCTTCACTAACCATCACCACACGGTAGAAGAGCTAGACTCAACAATAGAGCCTGAAAAACCAACCGCGTAATCGTAACGAAGTAAGGAAAGAATATGTCTGAAATGACGCCTCGCGAAATCGTTCATGAATTGAACCGCCACATTATCGGTCAAGAAAAAGCCAAACGTTCGGTTGCGATTGCACTTCGTAACCGCTGGCGCCGCATGCAGCTTGAAGAAAGCTTGCGTGCCGAAGTGACGCCAAAAAACATCTTGATGATTGGCCCTACTGGTGTTGGTAAGACTGAAATCGCACGACGCCTCGCAAAACTGGCAAATGCCCCTTTCATCAAAGTTGAAGCGACAAAATTCACCGAAGTGGGTTACGTTGGTAAAGAAGTTGAAACCATCATCCGTGACCTAACCGATGTCGCTGTGAAAATGACGCATCAACAAGCGATGGAAAAAGTGAAATTCCGCGCAGAAGAACAAGCGGAAGAACGCATTCTTGATGCGCTACTGCCACCAGCACGTGATAGTTGGGGTCAAGCAGAGCAAACGGAAGAGTCTTCTCACACTCGCCAGATCTTCCGTAAGAAACTGCGTGAAGGCCAACTAGACGATAAAGAAATTGAAATCGACGTAGCCGCACCGCAGATGGGCGTAGAGATCATGGCGCCTCCTGGTATGGAAGAGATGACTAACCAGCTGCAAGGCATGTTCCAAAACCTCGCTGGCGACACTAAGAAAAAACGTAAGCTGAAAATCAAAGACGCAATGAAAGCGTTAGCGGAAGAAGAAGCGGCGAAACTGGTTAACCAAGAAGAGCTGAAAGAAGCAGCGATTTTCAACGTTGAAAACAACGGCATCGTATTTATCGATGAGATCGACAAGATCTGTAAACGCGGCGAGAGCTCAGGCCCAGACGTTTCACGCGAAGGTGTTCAGCGCGACCTACTTCCATTGATTGAAGGCAGCACGGTATCAACCAAGCACGGCATGGTAAAAACAGACCACATTCTGTTTGTTGCATCTGGTGCATTCCAAGTGGCAAAACCATCTGACTTGATCCCAGAATTGCAAGGCCGTCTACCAATTCGTGTTGAGCTAGAAGCACTAAGCAGCAACGACTTCAAACGCATTCTGACAGAACCAAAAGCCTCTCTAACAGAGCAGTACGTTGCGTTGATGAAAACGGAAGATGTGGACATCGAGTTCACAGAAGATGGTATCACGCAAATCGCGGAAGCGGCATGGACGGTCAACGAGAGCACAGAAAACATCGGTGCTCGTCGCTTACACACCGTAATGGAACGCTTGATGGATGAAATCTCTTACGACGCAGCGGAGCAATCTGGCGCTAAATTCATTATTGATTCCGCTTACGTGAAAGCGCGCCTAGGCGACACAATTGAAGATGAAGATCTAAGCCGCTTTATTCTTTAAACGCAATCTATTTTACCAAAGCCCAGAACCTTGTTTCTGGGCTTTTTGTTTAGAATGACGGTGACTTTGACAACATCTAAATCAAAAGATCTCGTCATTCTAGCGAGCTCAAGCGAGACTAAGAATCTGCTAACAGCAGACGCCTTTCTTTCCAACTCACCTTCACCACTGCACAATCGGATGATCGATTCTGAATCACACTCGTTCCTCGCTGTTCAGCATGACGGTGACTTAGACAACATCTAGATCAAAAGCTCTCGTCATTCTAGCGAGCTTAAGCGAGACTAAGAATCTGCTAACAGCAAACGCCTTTCTTTCCAACTCACCTTCACCACTTCACAATCGGACGATAGATTCTGAATCACACTCGTTCCTCGTTGTTCAGAATGACGGTGACTTTGACAACATCTAAATCAAAAGATCTCGTCATTCTAGCGAGCTCAAGCGAGACTAAAAATCTGCTAACAGCAGACGCCTATTCTTTCACACTCACCTTCACCACTGCACAATCGGATGATGGATTCTGAATCACACTCGTTCCTCGCTGTTCAGAATGACGGTGACTTAGACAACATCTAGACCAAAAGCTCTCGTCATTCTAGCGAGCTCAAGCGAGACTAAGAATCTGGTAACAGCAGACGCCTATTCTTTCCCACTCACCTTCACCACCGCACAATCGGATGATCGATTCTGAATCACACTCGTTGTTCAGAATGACGGTGACTTTGACAACACCTAAATCAAAAAGGTCTCGTCATTCTAGCGAGCTCAAGCGAGACTAAGAATCTGGTAACAACAGACGCCTATTCTTTCCCACTCACCTTCACCACCGCATAATCGGATGATCGATTTTGAATCACACTCGTTGTTAAGAATGACGGTGACTTTGACAACACCTAAATCAAAAGACCTGGTCATTCTAGCGAGCTCAAGCGAGACTAAGAATCTGCTAACAGCAAACGCCTTTCTTTCCAACTTACCTTCACCACTGCACAATCGGACGATAGATTCTGAATAACCCTTTGACTTCTAGCTGAGTTGTTTTAGGTCAATAGCGTATCTGCCTCTTTGTGCTTATACTGGGCACATTGGTTACTAGCACGAAATTTCCATGAAACAATCTCTACAGATCTGGCTTGAAGCCGCTCGTCCAAAAACATTACCTCTGGCATTGGTCTCTATCTTAACAGGTAGCGTGCTCGCCTACTCGGTGGGTCATTTCTCACTGACGATTGCCATCATGGCTTTCGTAACCGCGACATTGCTGCAAATTCTGTCCAACCTGGCAAACGACTATGGCGATGCCGTTCAAGGTACAGATAACGACAAACGCCTCGGTCCATTACGAGCGATGCAGTCTGGCGCGGTAAGTGCTAAACAGATGAAACAAGCGATTATCTTTAACATCGTTCTGACCGCAATCTCAGGCTTGGTGTTAGTTTTCTATTCACTAAGTTCACTGGAAAGCATTGTTACTTTTATCGGGCTGGGAATTTTGGCCATTCTCGCAGCCATTGCTTATACCATGGGTAGCAAACCATACGGTTACGTGGGGCTTGGCGATATATCAGTGTTCTTGTTTTTTGGTCTACTAGGCGTATCCGGTACCTACTTCTTGCATACTGGTCACGTAGACACCACGCTATTCTTACCTGCTTTAGGCTGCGGTTTACTCGCCGTTGCAGTCCTCAATATCAACAATATGCGTGATATAGAGAACGACCGAGAGTGTGGTAAACGCACGGTGGCGGTACGCTTAGGTCAACGTAAAGCCAAACATTACCACTTTATTTTACTTGGCGGAGCTATCCTTGCCTTTGCAGCTTACTTGTTAATTCAAGACAAACCCGTTTGGATTAGCTTGCCATTTTTACTTAGTATTTATTTCGTGGCCGATCATGGTAAAGCAGTTTGGTATACACAAAAGCCCGCTCAAATAGCACCAATGATGCCAGTCATCGTGAAATGCTCTCTAGTCACCAACGTTTTGTTTGCAACAATTGTGGTAGCTCAAACTCTAGTAAGTTAAAAAAGGATTGTCATTGCATTGACTTAATGCCTAGATATACTCAAAGACAACCAATTTCTGTTTAGAAAGGTACGCTATGGAATACAATACCTCAGCACTCTGTGATATCTACCTCGATCAGGTAGATGTGGTTGAACCAATGTTCAGTAACTTTGGCGGTCGCGCTTCATTTGCCGGGCAAATCACCACCATCAAGTGTTTTGAAGATAATTCGTTGATCCGCGAGACATTAGAGCAAGATGGACTTGGTCGCGTTTTGTTAATTGACGGTGGCGGTTCCCTACGTAAAGCCCTTATCGATGCAGAAATCGCAACCATTGCGGAAGAAAACGAGTGGGAAGGCATTGTCGTTTACGGCTGTGTTCGTGAAGTAGATGAACTTGAAGATATGAACTTAGGCATTCAAGCCCTCGCTTCTATTCCTGTTGGAGCGACCAGTCAGGGTATTGGCGAATTGGATGTACCAGTCAACTTTGGCGGCGTTAGCTTCCTTCCAGAAGATTACATTTATGCTGATAGCACCGGAATTATCCTGTCGCCTGAACCATTGAATATTGATTTAGAGTTGGATGAAGAAGCATAGCGAGTCTTAGGTGTCTAAGTTATAGGGTCTTCTCTTAGCTATCAGCGCCTAGCCTTGTCTTAACATTTTCTACTTCCCTAAAACACAAACACCCGCTTAACGCGGGTGTTTTTAATTTGGAATGAAGAAGCCGAATTATTCCACTTCGTCCATTTTGCCAAGTAGTGCACGAATGCGCTCTTGCCATTGTGCGTGCTCTTGCTGTGCTTGTTGTGCTTTTTGCTCTAGCTCTTCACGTTGAGAGCGAAGCTCGTTAGCTTCTTCCGCAAGTTTAGCTTTATCTTCTTTCAGCTCTTCGACTTCCATCTGAAGAAGAGTGATTGTGTCAACTGCAGTTTGAATTTTAGATTCTAGTTGTTCTAGTACTTCAAAAGACATCTTGGCCTACCTATGTTATTCCGTTGGGACGATGTGCGAGATTGATGCACACCTAACCTATATAAGGTTCATTCTACTCAGCGTCGCGATGAGAAACACTCACTATATTCGATATTTTGCATCATTCGGTCAAAAAATCAGCGCAATCTCACTAAACGCTGACTTTTCTTGTCGCCGAAGCATTTTTGAGCAAGGATTTTGCGTCCCGCTACTCTGAAAATCGCCCTAAGTATTGATCAAATTCAAGTTAGATAAAGTAAAAGCCTCGCAAAAAGGCAAACGTTTACTCGACCTTGTGATAGAATCGCCGCGCAAATTCTTCTTCCCTCTTGCTTACTTGGAGACATCATGAAACGCGATTTAGCAATGGCATTTTCCCGTGTGACTGAAGGTGCAGCTCTGGCTGGTTACAAATGGCTTGGCCGTGGCGATAAAAACGCAGCCGATGGCGCAGCTGTTGAAGTTATGCGCACGCTACTGAACAAAACAGATATCAGTGGTGAAATTGTCATTGGTGAGGGTGAAATCGATGATGCGCCAATGCTGTACATTGGAGAGCAAGTTGGTATTGGTGGTGATGAAGTGGATATCGCTGTCGACCCGATTGAAGGAACGCGTATGACGGCAATGGGACAATCGAACGCACTAGCCGTACTTGCCGCAGGTGAGAAAGGCAGCTTTCTTAAAGCGCCAGATATGTACATGGAAAAACTGGTTGTTGGTCCTGGTGCAAAAGGCGTAATTGACTTAGAGAAGCCGTTAAAAGAAAACCTAGAGAACGTAGCAAAAGCCCTGAACAAGTCACTTGATACCCTAGTCGTTATTACCCTTGCGAAACCTCGCCACGATGACGTTATTGTAGAAATGCAAGCAATGGGCGTACGTGTCTTTGCGGTGCCTGATGGTGACGTCGCTGCCTCTATTCTAACTTGTATGCCAGACAGTGAAGTGGACATGATGTACTGTATTGGCGGTGCGCCAGAAGGGGTTGTATCAGCAGCGGTAATTCGAGCGCTAGATGGTGACATGCACGGTCGCCTGCTTCCTCGTCATGAGGTAAAAGGCGATACTGAAGAAAACCACATTTACGGCGCAGATGAACTAAAACGCTGCGATGAAATGGGCGTAAAAGCGAATGTTGTCCTCAAAATGGAAGACATGGCTCGTAGCGACAATGTGGTATTTTCAGCTACAGGCATTACTAAAGGTGACTTGCTAGAAGGCATCTCTCGCCAAGGGAATATCGCAACCACAGAAACGCTGCTCGTGCGTGGTCGATGCCGTACTATTCGTCGCATTAAGTCGACTCACTACCTAGATCGTAAAGATCCAGAAGTGCGTGATATTATTCTTTAAGCATTTCTCGAGGCTCTCGCTCAATCTGAGTTTGAGCCTTTCTTTCCGCACAACGGGCAATAGATTCTGAATCACACTCGTTCCTCGTTGTTCAGAATGACGGTGACTTTAATTAGCTCTAAATCAAAAGAACTCGTCATTCTAGCGAGCACCAGCGAGACTAAGAATCTGGTAACAGCAAACTCCTATTCTTCCTGCTCGTCTTAGCCACTACACAGCCGGACAGTAGATTCTGAATCACATTCGTTCCTCGTTGTTCAGAATGACGGTGACTTTAATAAGCTCTAAATCAAAAGAACTCGTCATTCTAGCGAGCGCCAGCGAGACTAAGAATCTGGTAACAGCAGGCTCCTATTCTTTGCTGGTCATCTTAACCACTGCTCAACCGGACGATAGATTCTGAATCACCTCGTTCCTCGCTGTTCAGAATGACGGCTACCATAGCAAGCTCTAAATCGAAAAAACTCGTCATTCTAGCGAGCTCCAGCGAGACTAAGAATCTGGTAACAGCAACCCCCTATTCTTCCTGCTCGCCTTAACCACTACACAGCCGGGCAATAGATTCTGAATCACACTCGTTCCTCGTTGTTCAGAATGACGGAGACTTTAATAAGCTCTAAATCAAAAGAACTCGTCATTCTAGCGAACTCCAGCGAGACTAAGAATCTGGTAACAGCAGACTCCTATTCTTTCTGCTCACCTTAACCGCTGCACAATCGGACGATAGGTTCTGAATCACCTTATTCCTCGCCGTTCAGAATGACGACATATATTGGCTCATATGAACATAGCCCCCTATAAATCCACACTCAAATTAAGTCAACACTTTTCTTTACTAACCCTATCGCGCATAATATGTACTGACGTATAAATGGTGGGTATATGAAGACCGTAGATAGGATATTGCAAATCGTTAAGCGTGATGGCTCCGTCACTGCAAAACAACTCTCTTCTGAGCTAGGGATGACAACCATGGGGGCTCGTCAGCACCTGCAAAGTTTAGAAGATGATGGCATTCTTTCTATCCATGACGTAAAAGTAAAAGTTGGTCGCCCTGCTCGTCATTGGTCTCTCACTCAAAAAGGTCATGAGCAATTTACTGACCGTCACGGTGAGTTGACCATTCAGTTTATAGAAGCTGTCGAACATATCTTTGGCAAAGATGGACTGGAAAAAGTCACATCAGAAAGGGAAAAACTCACGTTACAAAGTTATCGTCAGCATCTTGAGCAATGCGACTCTCTGCAAAGCAAACTAGAAACACTTGTCACATTAAGAGAGCAAGAAGGCTATATGGCAGAGCTCGAGAAAGATGAGAACGGATTCATCTTGATCGAAAATCACTGTCCGATTTGTAAAGCCGCAACTCGCTGCCCAAGCTTGTGCCAATCAGAATTAAGTGTCTTTCAGTCTTTACTTGGACGTGACACCAAAGTAGAGCGTACCGAACACATCATTAGTGGCCAAAGACGCTGCGTTTACCACATCCAACAACTGCAGTAACCACCACAACCAAACATCGACATGCCGCACTTATTCAATCTCAAGCTTGAAAGCTTCTCTTATAAGTGAGACGGCTGAAGAATTCATCCTCTCTCCTCTTTCTAGTGGTATAGGCTTTTAGTAACTAAAGGCAATTTCCATAAGGATTTGGAGAGCATCGATGTCTAATCTACGTCATATCCCGTCCCAAACGCTTCCTCCATTCGATGAAATGGTTCGAATGGCAGAGCGAGACCCAGAAGCTTTTGAGCAGTTTCGTCATGAGATGGCGAAAGAGATGATCGAAAGCGCATCAGAAAATATGAAAGAAAGATTGTGGGCTCAACAAAGCCACATTGATAGAGTCATCAGCACGTGTAAAAACCCTCATCACACCAATGTGGTATTGATGAACGAGTTGCAAAAACAGGTCGTGAAGTTCAAAGCTGCGCTAGAAGGGGAAGCGGCACCGACACAAAAAGCGGATGTGGTTAGCTTAAATGCGTTTAAAGATAGGAATGACTTTTACTGATACTCAGTAGATAGATCGAGAAAGTTAGGGTTCGTTTCTCTTACCAAGGCTAACTTCCACTCACGCTTCCACTGCTTGAGCTGCTTTTCTCGGTTTATAGCCGTAGCCATATCGTCGAATAACTCAAAGTAAACGAGCTTATGAACGTTGTATTTCTTAGTAAATCCTTCCACTACTCCATTTTTATGTTGCCATATTCTTTGGGGCAGCTGACTGGTAACACCTATGTAGAGAACGGCGTTGTTATTTGACGTTAGGATATAAACGCAAGGTGTCTTATCGATGATTCATTCTCCTTCATTATTCGCTGTTACTTTTCCATTGTAATTCGCAAGCTCAGTCAGTTTATTTCAAACTCGGAGCGCTCTGTGCGTAGATTCTGAGTCACCTCGTTCCTCGCTGTTCAGAATGACGATGGCTTTCACAGTCTCTAAAGCAAAAGAATTCGTCATTCTAGCGAGCCTTAGCGAGACTAAGAATCTAGTAACAGCAAGCTCCTATTCTTTCCCGCTCAGCTTAACCACTGCTCAACCGGACGATAGATTCTGAATCACACTCGTTCCTCGTTGTTCAGAATGACGATGACTTTAAGAGCCTCTAAATCAAAAGAGCTCGTCATTCTAGCGAGCTACAGCGAGACTAAGAATCTCGTAACAACAAGCACCTATTCTTTCGCACTCACCTAAACCACCGCACAACCGGACGATAGATTCTGAATCACGCTCGTCCCTCGCAGTTCAGAATGACAGTGGCTTTCACAGACTCTAAATCAAAGGAGCTCGTCACTCAATCGAGCCTTAGCGAGACTAAGAATCTACTTTCAGCACGCACGATACTTGAAGCAATTACTCCGGCTCAGGGCCATATTGATTTGGTCCTGATGTTCCCTTTAAGAAACCACATTCAATTAGAATCCATAAACCACAAATCAGAGAAATGGAAGCGACGAACATCTGTGGGGTCGACGGCTCTTGCGCGGCAGGGCTGGTCATTGGCGTGGCAATTCGTCCGATAATCAGCGGAATATTCAGTGCTAGCCAATAGATCGATTTGTTGCGGTCGTGCCAACGCTTGGTGGTGATCGCCAAATCAGGGATCAACAGAACCACCAAGAAAATAGGAAGAAGCACATAGGAGAGAGTAGGAAGCAGCTGGCTGATACAGGCACCAAAGCCTAGAATGGACACATAGTAAATGACGTTCCAAATCCAGTAGGTTTTACGGTTTATACGTCCTTGAAAAGAAAACAGTAACTCTTTAGTCGACATCAAATTTTACCCCAAAGTAGAAAGGTTATAGATTAGCCGAGTCGATATAGTTTGGAAAGGACACCGATAGCTTGGGTGCCCACAACGCCCATATAACAAGCAGAGCCAGGCTGAGAATTAGTAACAATAACCCCTCGCTATTCTCGGGCAATTCAGCGCAACCTAGTTCAATACCTTTTGGAAGCTATCTATATCCATGTCTCGGATATTGACCGTTAAACTGTGCACGTGACTGGCTTGCTCTTGAAGTGTCGCCATCAAGGCTCGTGACAATTCTCGCTTTTGTTCTTGGGAGCGACCAGATAACAAATCAAAGTTGATATGGATAAAATCGAGGCTATCTCCCTCCTCTCCTATTAACCAATTGTGGCACCGGAGCGTTCTAGATTTCACTGACGCGAGTTCAAAAAGGCCACTTTCTAACGCCGTTTTATGTAAATCCTCCAGCAACCCCTGAACATTGACGCGTTCTTCCACCGAGTTTGAATACTCTAAAACGAGATTTGGCATTTTGATTCCTTTCTACAACAATTAATTCCAGCGCGTAGTAATACCAATCTCAGCAGCAATTTCCGAGGAATGAACTATCATTCTGTCTACGCGATCACCAATCGGTTGCTTTTGACAAAAATAACAGGATCGATGCTTGGTCGAATCAACAAAGAAAGCCGGACAAGACATGACGCCAATCATGATCTGTTCACATTATTCTGTTATATTCCTACGTAGATTTTTTACATTAATTGACTATTTACATTAAAGATAAGGGAGATATTCCTATGCGTCGTCCTGTAGTGATGGGTAACTGGAAACTAAACGGCAGCAAAGCAATGGTAACTGAGCTGCTAACTGGTCTTAACGCTGAGCTTGAAGGCGTTGAAGGTGTTGACGTAGCAGTCGCTCCACCAGCACTTTACATCGACCTAGCAGAGCGCGTAATCGCTGAAGGCGGTAACAAGATCATCCTAGGTGCTCAAAACACTGACCTAAACAACAGCGGTGCGTTCACTGGCGATATGTCTCCAGAAATGCTGAAAGATTTCGGTGCTACTCACATCATCATCGGTCACTCAGAGCGTCGTGAATACCACAACGAATCTGACGAGTTCATCGCTAAGAAATTCAACTTCTTAAAAGAAAACGGTCTAACACCTGTTTTCTGTATCGGTGAATCTGAAGCGCAAAACGAAGCTGGCGAAACTGAAGCAGTATGTGCACGTCAAATCAACGCAGTTATCGACACTTACGGTGTTGAAGCTCTAAACGGCGCAATCATCGCTTACGAACCAATCTGGGCTATCGGTACTGGTAAAGCAGCAACAGCTGAAGATGCACAACGCATCCACGCTTCTATCCGCGCACTAATCGCAGCGAAAGACGAAGCAGTTGCAGCACAAGTAATCATCCAATACGGTGGTTCTGTTAAGCCAGAAAACGCTGAAGCTTACTTCTCACAACCAGACATCGACGGCGCTCTAGTTGGCGGTGCTTCTCTAGACGCGAAAAGCTTCGCAGCAATCGCTAAAGCAGCGGCTAAAGCAAAAGCTTAATCTCGTTTTTACTGAGAGTAGAAATAACAAAGGGATGCATCATGCATCCCTTTTTGTTTGTGTTGTACCGTCGGAGTACCTAATAGGAAGTTCCAACTTACGCTGGCTCAGCAATTTTCACAGTTGGCTTTTTCGCGAGCTCCGCACTGGAATCTTTCTTATAAAGGTTCTCGTAGCAGTAATTTGTGGCTTCAATGTAGCCTTCTACGCTACCGCAATCAAAGCGCTGACCTTTAAATTTGTATGCCAAAACACAACCAGATTGAGCTTGTTGCATCAGCGCATCGGTGATTTGAATCTCACCACCTTTACCCGGCTCTGTATTTTCAATCAGTTCAAAGATATCAGGTGTCAGAATGTAGCGACCAATAATCGCTAGATTGCTAGGTGCAGTACCTGGCTCTGGCTTTTCAACCATGTTATCAATGCGGAAGATATCATCTTTGATCATCTCACCAGCAATCACACCGTATTTATGCGTTTCTGATTCCGGCACTTCTTGTACCGCAACGATTGAACAGCGGAACTGTTTGTACAGCTCAACCATTTGCGCTAGAACGCCTTTGTCCTCATTCACACATAGGTCATCCGCGAGCACAACAGCAAACGGTTCATCACCGACCAGTTCACGTCCCGTAAGAATAGCGTGACCTAAGCCTTTCATTTCACGCTGACGAATGTAAGTGTAACTCGCAGAATCAATCAAAGAACGAATATCATCAAGCAGCGCTTCTTTACTTGTACCGCTAATTTGATGCTCTAACTCATAGTTTTTATCAAAGTGATCCATTAACGAGTGCTTACCACGACCGGTGACGATGCACATACCGTCCATACCGGCTTCAATCGCTTCTTCAACACCGTATTCAATCAATGGCTTGTTCACCACTGGCATCATTTCTTTCGGCATCGACTTAGTTGCAGGAAGGAAACGTGTGCCGTAGCCCGCTGCAGGGAATAAACATTTTTTAATCATAACCATTACCAACTAAAAAAAGGCTCCTCTGAGGGAGCCTGTTATATTATTTTGAATATAAAGACTAATTAATCGCTACCAAACAGGTCACGGGTGTAAACTTTATCAGCCACATCAGCTAGTTCCTCAACCATGCGGTTAGAAACAATAACATCAGACATTTGTTTGAACTCTTCAATATCGCGGATAACGGCAGAATGGAAGAACTCATCTTCCTGCAGTACCGGCTCGTAAACCACAACTTCAATACCTTTCGCTTTAATACGCTTCATAATGCCTTGAATAGACGAAGCGCGGAAGTTATCTGAACCAGCTTTCATAATTAAGCGGTAAATGCCCACTACTTTTGGCTGACGTTTGATAATGGAGTCTGCAATAAAATCTTTACGAGTGCGGTTTGCATCAACAATTGCACCAATGATGTTATTAGGAACTTCTTGGTAGTTTGCTAACAATTGCTTTGTATCTTTTGGTAAGCAGTAACCACCATAACCGAATGACGGGTTGTTGTAGTGATTGCCAATACGAGGGTCTAAGCCAACACCTTCTATAATTTGGCGAGCATCAAGGTTGTGTGCTTCAGCATACGAATCTAACTCATTGAAATAAGCTACGCGCATCGCTAGGTATGTGTTTGAGAACAACTTAACCGCTTCGGCTTCTGTAGAGTCAGTAAACAAAACCGAGATGTCTTCTTTTACCGCACCTTCAACTAAAAGATTAGCGAACTTCTCTGCACGTTCGCTACGCTCACCAACGATAATGCGAGACGGGTGTAGGTTATCGTAAAGAGCTTTACCTTCACGAAGAAACTCTGGAGAGAACATAACATTCTGACAACCGAGCTCCTCTTTAATGCGCGCAGTATAACCCACAGGTACAGTCGACTTAATCACCATAACTGCATCTGGATTAATTGCCATCACATCTTTAATCACTGCTTCAACTGAAGAAGTATTAAAGTAGTTCGTTTGAGGGTCATAATCCGTTGGTGTAGCAATAACAACAAACTCCGCGTCTTTGTAAGCCAGCTCTTTATCTAGCGTCGCGATAAAGTTGAGTTCTTTGTTTGCAAGGAAATGTTCGATTTCCGCATCAACAATTGGAGATTTCTTGTCATTCAACAAGTCCACTTTTTCTTGGATAATATCAACCGCCACAACCTCATGGTTTTGTGACAATAACATGGCATTGGACAAACCGACGTAGCCCGTGCCTGCTACAGCAATTTTCATTTTTATTTCCTATTATTTAACTGACGCTAGCATATCAAAACACCGACACTCTCGGTAGAGTGCGGCGATTAACTAAAAGCCTAACTAGCAACACAACTTAATTCAATTGAGTACCCAAGTAACGCAAATAAGCATTGCGAATGCGAAGCTTGTTCTGCTCAAAGTACTCTTGACCATAACGGCCTCGGTTAAAGTAGCGGCGAAGCATACTATTATCCATCACGAGTTCATCACCCTGGCCTGCTGCCAAATAGTTTGTATCGTTGCCAACTCGAGTCGTAACGTTGAAATCATAAGCCTCGTTACCACGAACTTGTATCACTCCCGGCGACATATCGCGCCATGGCGTTAATGGCAGTTTTACTGACACAGTGACAAACTGCTCTTCGTCTGTATCATTAAACTTTGTCATCTGATAACTTGCTGATACTTCTATGTCTTCAAACCAATGTGATGTCGTGAATTTTGCGCCAACATCCCCTTTCCAAAACTCGCCAGCAGTTGCGTTAAACTGCCAATCCCACTCTGGCATAGAGAATGTGTAACGAGTTAAAAAGGTTTGGCGGTCTGGATTCGCATAACCATTTTTGTCTTTTTCGTCTTGATGTTGGAAGTAGCTCATCTCTAGTCCCAACTCATGGTTGCCCGACTGAGAGAACCAAGCTGATTCGCTGCGCGCACCGATATAATCCGACTTAACCAAGCCTAGAGAGACCTGGTTAGCAATATCGACATATGGTAAACGGAAGAACTGATGCACCATTGCACGATCAATCTCGTTCTCGTACGCGCTGTCTTCGAAATACCCACCTTGTTCAAAATCGTCACTTTCTGCTAAAGGTAAAATATGACGAACATCAATTGCCGCGCCAGACCATAGGTAGGTGTATAAGTTGCTAGACATAGCAAAAGAGTAATCATACACACCGTACTCGGTTGCAAAACCATGCCTTACCATAGGAGAAAGCACGATCTGCGAATCTAAAGTACCTGAATTAACTCGCTCCGTTTTCCAATCAACCATGTCTAATCTTTCCGGTAAATCGCGCGTGATAAACTGAATGTCATCACAAGCTGCGCTACCATTGACAAAACTTTGGTAACAGTTAGCGTCAGACAAAACGCTGACCACTGGTTTTTGGTTGGCAAGCATCACAAGTTCAAATTGATCCGATGCAGCGCCTATATCTTGCGCCGCATTTTGACCTAAATGACTAGACACAATACCCAGAGCGACACCTAGTCCGTCAACTTGGTTATGGTTGTAGCGGCGGTTTTCTACAGCCACCACAACTTTGCCATTTGATACGCCCACTTGAACATTAACGAAGCCTTCATTTTTTAACGCACTAACCAAAGAGGAAATTGACGCTTGTTGCGCTTTGTTTTGCTCAACGACTAAACGATCCATTAACGTCATATTATTCTTCGCGTAATCGCGAGAGCGAGAGTATTCCGTTATCAATGGCATCGAGAGTGCAGCACTCCAAACGCTTGAACCATCCGATTCATGACCAGAATAAATCTGGTAGCTTAATGAGGCGGTTATATCATTAGGCAGTAAATTATCGGGAGTAAACACTTTTATAGAAGAGTTGAATTCTACTGAATCGTACTCTCCTACTAGTTGAACAAAGTCAAAAGGTTGGTATTCAAAGCCACCAAAAGGGCCATCTAGAACACCCATCAAACGCTCTTCTGACTGACCGAAACCAGCAGAAATCCTTAAGGGAAGTGCTTTAAACGTATAATCAGCGACGGCAAAATTAGTCATGAGCTTAGTTGCAGCCCCACCGACATCTTGCATACCTAAAGCAAAATCTAAGTTCTCATTCCCCCAAAAATTGGGAACCTGATACTTCAGTGATAGTGATAAATCTCGAATACCGCCACAGCCTGTTTTAAAACAGTTCGAGTTATAATCATAAGTAACGATACTACCATGAGCCTCTAACCCTTCAATGAGGCCGAAAGATACTTTTATAGAATCTAAACCTTGCACCTCGTCAAGCCAAGGGCGCCCTTGGGCAAAAGATACACCAAAGTCGCCATACTCTTTCACTTGAGCATTAGGGTTAAAAACCAGTCCACTAAAGCTTTGGTTAGAATTTAGCGTCTGCAATTCGTTTGCCGCGACGCCACAACTAAAAGCCAACGATAGGGTAATTATCGTTACTTCATCCACTGAAATCTTTTTGATCATAACTCTTTATTTTATTTAGTTTTGCTAGCTGGCACTTAGGCCTTCCGCTTGAGTTTTTTCTTTTTGAAAGCAATCTTCCACTGCGTCCAAGTATTTTTGTATGACTAACTGCTCATCAAACTCTCGTTCAACTTTTTGACGACTGAATTGTCCCATTGTTAACCTTTCTTGATGAGTGAGGTTAATCACCAAATCCAGTTTTTCAATTAAACTCTCTGTCGAACGAGGAGCACATAAATAACCATTGACTCCATCGTCAACCGTTTCACGACAACCAACATTGTCAGTTGTTACTATGGGTTTCCCCATTGCCGCCGCTTCAAGTAACGATTTAGGTACTCCCTCTCGGTAGAATGAAGGAAGCACCATGCAATCTACCTTCGCAATCTCCTCTTCGACACAGTCAGAAGTGCCAAGATAATTTACGATGCCTTCATCAACCCATGCTTGCATTTCAGATTCGGTGACAGCTGATGGATTATTGACTCCAACAAAACCAAGCAGTTGAAACTCAACACCGTCGCCATAACTAGCTTTAAGTTTTCTCGCAGCATCGATGTAATGACCAATGCCTTTGTCATAGAGCATACGAGCAATTAATAGAAACCGAACAACTCCATCGTCAGCAGCAGACTTGAGAGTAAAACGAGTTAAATCTACACCTGAGCCTGGTAACCTATCAGTAATAGAAACATCTGCAAGTTTGTTATTTAAGAATAACTCCCTATCATCTTCATTTTGGAAGAATATCTTATAGGCTTTGCGTTGACTAACTTTGTAAAGAAAACGAGCTAACTTTGCCGTAATGGATTCATTAATGAAAACCATACCCAAACCAGCAATATTATTCACTGACTTAGCCCCGACAAAATGCCCAGCTAAAGTACCATATATGTTGTTCTTAGGAGTAAAGTTTAGCACTATATCTACATTATTTTTTGAAAAAATCCGATAAAAGAAAAAGAGTGTTTTTAAATCTTTGATAGGATTAGTTCCACCTTGATCAATATTAATATTAATATAACGCGCACCTATACCTTCTAATTTCTTTGAATATTCGTCTTGCGGAGCAATAGCAATGACTTGATATCCTTCGTTAAGCAAAGAAATAATTGTATTTTTTCGGAAATTATAAAGATACCAACTTGTATTAGATGTTATAGCTACTATTGACATTTATTAAAACACCACAAATAAAAAGAAGAAAATTGTTTGATAAAATTAACACCACATATTCAATTCATAACACCAATGTATTTACTAATTATAATATTATTAGTAATCTCTCCTAGTAAACGTGTCTTATCCTTAGCATCTATAATAGGATCACTTGAAATACAATAATCAATTACGGATGATATAGACTCAATTGAATCACTATTCAAAAGTATTCCTAGCTTATATTTTTCCCAAAAATCAAACCTTTCAAAATCATTTGAACTATAAAGACAGCTTAATATTTCCCTTGGCCCTGTCTTACAATCTAAATGAATAGGGTAACAGTCTAAACTTATTGCTTCAATAAGAGCGTTGGGAAATCCCTCTGAATTAGAAACAGACAAGTAATATCTGCACCTCTTGTAAAAAGGATATGGATTTTCAATCTGACCAAGAAAAAAAGCTTTACTTTCAATTTGTAATTCAACACATTTTTTTTTGCATTTATCCAACTCTTCACCATCACCTAGAAACAGAAATACAACACCGTCAGGCATCTTAGGAATAGACTCGATTATTGCTATTTGATTTTTAGTCTTGTGAAATCTACCTACGACTAAAACATATATCGTGTCATTTTTAAAATCAAAAGCTTCGTATTCATTAGAAAGAATATTAACTTTGTCAATATCTAAAGGATTATATATAACACTTCCATTCGTAAGAAATAAGCCTTCTTCATATTCTCTTTTCATATCAAGGGATTTGTAAGTATGAAATGAAGCATATTTTAATAACCTTTTCACAAGGAACGAATGGAATGCTTTTAAATTTTTATTTTTTTCGAATTTTGACTCCAATGACACACAATGTGTACATATGGTTTTTTGCTTTAAAAACAATGATACAAAAACATTTAAGTAGTTAGCCCAAAACAAATGGCTATTTATAGTTGATAACTTTTCTTTTCTAATCAAAACTATCAGTCTAAAAAATGCAATTATCAGATCTAGAGGTAAAAACCTTTTTCTTTTTAATAGATTGAGCTTATTAATTGAATTTATTTTATTAAATTCATCGGGCCAAATCTTTATAAGTAAAACTTCTTCAGTGGAATTGTTAACGATATTAGCAACAACTCTCTCTGCGCCACCATTACGTAGGTCATTAATAAGTATTGCTTTTGTCATTTTAATTCTCAACCTAACTTAAATAAAATTATTAACCACACCAAGAAATAATACCGGCATGCTTTTTTAACTATATCTTGTAATACTGTTTTGAACACTGTTCTAACACATCAATTAGTTTTACTTCCTAACTTTAAAACAATATAATGAACAAGATAAGCCATGAACCAAACAATAAAGAATGACCTTAACAATGATATTATAAAGGTATAATCATTCCTATGAATGTAAAATACAAGAGTACATGAGAAAGACAATACTAGGGTCAACTTCTTTAAAGATGAAGTTGATATAAATCGCTTTTGTAACATATCAATATATAAAACAAGAGCTACAACCATAAATAAGGAGATAAATATTCCATACACTTCAAACAAGGAGTAACCAACAGCCCAAAAGTTACTTGCGAATGAATCACCCTCATTACCAAACAGGTAGCCCTTATATAAACTAGCAAACGATGTTGGCTTAAAACCAAATAGAGATGGAATAAATGGAATTAACACAAATATTAATTGAAACAAATAACCTATACTAATTTTGAATTCATTTGTAACTACTTCATTATATACAGCACTAACGTGCGTTGGTTCTGCATTCTGAATAGAATACATTAAGAACTCACCATTTAATACGGCAATTAACATATCATATTTCTGATGAACAAACGCATGGTAAAGTATTTTAAAATGAATAATTACCATTAAGAAAAACAATGAGACTAATAAAAACTTCCACTTACTTATAAATCGAACTCTTGTTCCAGATAGATAAAGGTATGATATAGCTATTATTGATATCACAATTGGTAATCTGTTCCCTACAATAAAAATAGAAAAATGGCATAAGAGCAAGAGAAAAATATAAAGCTTATTTCTATACCAGAATGACATAATAGTAGCCATAATAAGTGCAGGGACAGCCAACTTGAAAGCATGTGACTTCGGAACAACTTTCGTTGAAACTTTCAAAGCTTCAAAGTCACTAGAAATATAGTATGTTAGTATTAACATTAACGTAAAAAACAACATTATCCAAAAAAATTGGACATTTGCTTTACTTAAATCATAGGAGTAACTTACGGATCGTTCACTCTTATAATATAAATCACTGAGCAAAAGCATTAACAACAAGAAAGTTGAATTAAAACAAAGAATTAGATATGATGCTTCAGAAAATGATATCTCATAGGAAATACCACTGACCTTCCAAATAGATTCACCAAAAAGGAAAGGAGAGTGATAAAGGAAAAAAGAAAGAACAAATACAGAATAAAGTCTAATTTCAGACTTTCTAAATAGAAAATAAACTAATGTAAAAGCATTTAAAAATATATAATAGCTTTGATATTCCAATATTTCATTCATGACTAATCCACTAGCTTAAGATACTTGTCGATCATATTTTTCATGTTAAATTCACTTCTTGCAACGTTTGCTATTTCGTTACGATCTAATAGTAATGATTTTTTTAATGATGAGAGTAGGCCTTCATGACTACTTTCATAATCAACAAAATAACCAGTCTTACCAGATATAATTGAATCTAAAGTGCCATACCTTGAGTAGCCAATGCTTGGGCATCCTACCATAGCGGCTTCCATGTAAGATAATGGATGTGCCTCTGTCAATTCGGATAATAAAATAAAACAATCAGACGCAGCCATGAGGTTTTGTAGTGAGCCACTATTTAGCCTACCATGGAATGTTATCCACTCATCATTGATCGTTATATCTTTAAACTTCTTAAGAAATGGGCCATCTCCTGCTATATGCCATTGAATAGCTAAATCCTTCCTAAGTTCACTTAAGTATTTGTACATTTTTACGTAGCCCTTTCCTTCCACTATACGGCTAGCACTTAGTATTGAGATAACGTTAGAACTACGGTTAGTTTTAGAGTTAAGCTCTAGACTCGGAACTCCATTATTAATAACTATAAATTTACTTTCAGGCATTATTTCAAGCTTGTTCAAAAACCTATTTTTGACATAGTCACTAACAAAAACAACATTCTTAGAATTAGCTATCAACCTTTTATACAAGTAGACTAAAGCTTGTCTGACAAAGATAATTTTAGAACTAATTATCATCTCAGGCTCTGAGCCGTGTATTATCAATATAGCTTTACTCTGATATTTTTTAAACGGAAAAAAAGCCATAGCTAAATGTGCCCTTAAATCATTTAATATAAAAAAGTCTGCATTCTTTCTATTTAAGAAAACTTTATACAAATATTTTATAGGCTTAAATTTACTAGCTTTTACTTTTATCACATTAGTTATTATATCGTTTTCAATTTCTGCTTTGTTATTGGTCATCAAGTAAACGTTTTTTTTATCATCAGAGATTGAAAACATTTCTGAGTAAAGAGTTTTAGCTATTGTTCCAGCACCACCCCCAATCGGTGGTAATTCATGAGATATAATATATATATTCATGATAGTTTCGCTTCATTGATCGCGATTCGAATTTTAGCGGGGATAAAACTTTTAAATAACGATACAATAAATGTTAAGCGAAAATTACTTAATATGTATTTTCTAGCAAATTTGTTTTCTCCACAAAAAAGTGCACTATTAATTAGCCTCCTCTCATAAATGAACTCGTCTTTAGTGCTGACACTTTGTTGATTTAATCTATAGAATATTAAAGGCTCTCTTATCATACCAAAATCAGCTCCCTTACTAACAAGCTCTTTCCATAAAGCCTTGTCTTGAGCCCTTACATAGTCTTCATTATATTTTACATTATTATCTATCAAATAATCTTTTCTCATCATTACTGATGGATGTGCTATAAGATTAATTTTATCCAAAGAATCCAAAACCTTTCCAGAACTCTTAGGTAACCATGAATCAAATAATACGTCCCCAACTTCATTTATATAAGTAACTAATGAATAACTGACAACCAAATTAGGGTTGGATTCCATAAAATCAATCTGTTTCTCAAAACGTTCTTCTTTTGAGATATCATCAGCATCAAGTCTCGCTATGAATTTTCCTCGACAACATTTCAAACCTATGTTTAAAGACTTTGTCAACCCTAAATTGACCTCATTACAAATTAAAACAAGACGATCTGAACTTATATCTAGTTCATCAATCAATTGAGAAATTTCTTCTTTTCTCTTTGGATTGTCCAAAACTATAATATATTCAAAGTCTTGACAAGTTTGGTTCTTTAAAGAATTTAGTGATGAGATAACCCAAGATATTGGCTCTTTATATATAGCCATAATCAAACTTACTTTGTACATAATCTCTCTATTATTTTTGCCGGCACACCTGCAACAATACAATTATCTTCAATGTTTTTCGTAACTACTGCCCCCGCACCAACAATAACGTTGTTGCCAATTTTTACTCCAGGAAGTACTATAGCGTTTGCGCCAATTTGCACATTATTACCGACTTCAATTCCTGAGTGGATGTGTTTATAACTTTCTAAATTATTTTTATCTAGCGTTGTTGTAATCAACTTAGATCCTGATGAAAGTGAAACATTATCTCCAATTATGATTTTTTCACTTGCATTGATATAACAAAATGCGTTTACTGATAACCTTCCGTTTAAAATAAGGTTTTCTGGTTTTATTATTTCAAAATAACCATAAACAGACACTATTGCACTTCTGTTAAACCTTTTTATTTTCCTTTTCAATAAAATTTTCATCAATCTGGACAGCATTTGATTTTTATCCTTAAAAGAATCAGATAGATTATAAATTGTGAAAATAGGTATATTTTAATCAGAAATAGCAAATCCAAATACTCAGAAAGAAAAAGTGAAGTAGATATCAACACTATCATTCCAGTTATTGTGGCATACTTGATTCTCTCAGCCATATTTCCAAGTATAATCGTATGAGATGTAAGACTCGATAGGGTTGATAGTGGTATATTCAAGCAAAAAATTGACACTAACAGTGTGAAATTAATTGATTGCGGTATATTTAAATATTCTTGAATATAAACAGATGTAAGAATAAGCACCGAACAAGCCGAAACTGAAAGAAAGATTAAGATAATGTAAATCTTTTTCTTTAATTTAGAATATTTATCTAATGCTTCATGTTTTTTTTCTGCCATATATGGGTATGCTGATTGAATTACCGGCATTATAACCCCTGTAACAGCTGAATTCATTTTTTGTAAGATATTAAGGATCGTTACTCCCGACGCTCCTCCAACATAATTATTTAACATCAGCACTAAAAATGGATTTGCAGCACTACTTATCAATCTGTATGACAATATACTCCATCCTTCACAACGTTGTTTATTCAATTCTTTTGATACCAAATGAAATGAATCCCTGAAAACCACCTCAACATCACAAGCGTAAAGTTTTAAGATAAGTAAATTTGAGAATATAAACATTAAAAACTGAGGGCTGTATAAGGTGAACAAATATATATATTTAAAGTGCACTGAATCATTAAATAATACAACTGAAATAAGAAATACCAAACGACCAATTGCCATTATAATTGCTTGCCAGTAAAGCTTATATTCCGCTTGTAGTACCCATATTCCGTTCAGTGAAGAAAATAAAACAAATGCCAGTGTGAAAATTATAACATCATTATCAACGCCATTTTTTTTCAAAACAAAACATAGTGGATATGTAAATATAAGAAAAGCAAGCAACTTAAAAAAAGAGGACCATAGATAGAAATATTTTTTTATCTGTATGTTTTTTTCAATTGCCAAATACTTAGTTGCAGATGAAGAATATCCCCACTCAATAACCATGATCAAATATTGTGCGATCACTTGAGAAAATGCTATATATCCATAATCTTCAAAGCCAATTGATTTAATAACCAAAGGCAACGTGAGAAGTGGAACGATAAGTTCAAATACCTTCAATGCCTGGAGAGAAAATATTCCATTTATAATTTTACGTGGTAGCATTTTTATTTTGTTCTAACAACTTGGTCTTTTCGTAATAATCATCCACGCTACATATGAAGCGTGCTGGATTCCCCCCCCATACTTCACCAGGAGGTATACTGCGTGTGACAACAGATCCTGCAGCTACTACACTTCGCTTCCCAACTGTTACACCTGGCAACAATATACTTTTTGCACCAATAAATGCACGTTCCTCTACTTTTATATAGCCAAACTTAGTTAATGAACAATCTTTATCTCTAAAAACCCAAGTAGCTCCATCATGTGTAATAAATGTAACATCAAATGAAACCGTCACTTCATCTGATATTGAGATTAAAAAAGGCTCACTTCCAAAGTTAATTCCCTTCATTAATCTGCAATTTTTTCCTAGTTTCAATCCACGTTTTATGGATAATTTCAATTTTAAAAAATCTACAATCCTTAATAATTTCATTATATAACACAACTTTATTATTACTGATTTCTATAAAAATGATTAAACCATTTGACGAACTCCGCCACACCTTTTCGCACATCTATTTCAGGTTTGTATCCAGTTGCTTCATACAGCGCTTTCGTATCTGCAAAGGTTTGGTATACATCGCCAGGCTGCATCGGCATAAAGTTCTTTTTCGCTTCAATTCCTAGTGTGTCTTCTAATGCTTGAATATAATCCATCAGTTTCACCGGCTGACCGTTACCAATGTTGTACACGCGATAAGGAGCAGAACTGGTTGCAGGCGAACCGTCTTCTACAGTCCAAGCAATGTTATTTTCAGGTATAACATTTTGGATACGAATAATACCTTCTACTATGTCATCAATATAAGTAAAATCTCGACTCATATCGCCATTGTTATAGATATCAATGGTTTCGCCTTTTACGATTTTATGGGTGAACTTGAGCAAGGCCATATCCGGGCGGCCCCATGGTCCATAAACAGTAAAGAAACGTAATCCGGTAGTTGGAATGTCGTAAAGGTGAGAATAGGTGTGCGCCATTAACTCGTTAGACTTTTTGGTCGCAGCATATAGAGAGACTGGATGGTCAACTGAATCATCTGTGCTGAAAGGTACTTTTTCATTTAGACCATAAACCGAGCTTGATGAGGCGTAAACGAGGTGTTTAACTTTATTATGGCGACACCCTTCTAAAATATTTAGGTGTCCCACTAAATTACTATCGGCATAAGCAAGCGGATTATCCAAAGAGTAACGTACACCTGCCTGCGCTGCTAAATGGATAACGCGATCAAATTGCTCGTTGGCAAATAGCTCTGGGATGGCCACACGGTCGGCAATATCCAGTTTGATAAACTTAAATAAAGGGTGTTCGATTCGCTCTAACCGAGCGTGCTTCAAGTTAACGTCGTAATAGTTGTTAATGTTATCTATACCAATGACATCGTGACCCATTTCTGTCAGGCGCTCGACCACAGCACTGCCAATGAATCCAGCAGCGCCTGTTACTAAGTATTTCATATTTTTTCCTAGACAACTTAATGTCCCTAGATATAAGGGACATATAATGATTTATATTTATCAACACGAGACACGTACAATGAACGCATCAGCTTTAACAAAGTTGGTATTTGTAACCAGAATTTTTCTTATCTAATTTTGGTCTGCGCTAAATCGCATCACCGCCTGTGCTATTGAAGCGGCTTTTCCAGCGATCCATATAACTCTTAAACTTAAATCGTGAGATCTTTCCACATTCCATATCAGACTTCGGATGAGCTTGAAACAGTTTTGATTCAATTTGAGACTACAAATCCTTACTAACTACTTGCAATTATTTGATTTTATCTACTTGGGTTTCTATAACCCAATAGGCTATTAACTTCTACTTAGACGTAAACTGAAGTCCTAAAGTATGAAATAGCTTATTGAACCTAGAAGAAATGCGCCAAATATGGCTAATGACCGAAAAATAGCATGCAAACAAAATCAAGAAAGCAATAAACATTATTGATTCACCAATACCAACAAAATCAGCCCACAAACCGATAGCAGCACAAATTGATGCCATCGAACAGATGAAAATTAACGTTGCACCTGGAGAAAGCCCAATACGCTGACAAATATGGTGTAGATGTTCTCTGTCTGGTTGGAATGGTGACTGACCTTTACGAATACGACGGATCATAATGGTTGCCATGTCCATCAACGGTAAAGCTATTAACCACAGTGCTGTGACTGGCTTGAAGGCTACCGCTCCTGGTTCTTGCGTGCCGCGAATCAGCATCCAGACCACTGTAAAGCCGATAAACATACTGCCAGCATCACCCATAAAGATTTTAAAGCGACGACCAAGTGGGAAGCCTAAGTTCAGGAAGATGTAAGGAAGCATCGCAGTCACGATCATTAAACAGATCGTGGCTAAGTATTCGTTTCCGTTGTAGGCAAACACAATACCTAATGCTGTAAAGGTGACCGAGGCTAACCCGCCCAGCAAGCCGTCTATGCCATCAACCATATTAAATGCGTTAATTGCGCCTATTACCGCAATAACGGTGATCACTGCGCCAGCGACTTCATTAAGGGCAATGGTTTCGCTCCCCATTAAGTAGCCTAAATCGTGTAAGCTGTGGCCTCCGATGTAAATCATCACAAGGGATATTCCGGCTTGGATAATAAGACGAATTTTGAAACTTACATCGTAGTAGTCATCTAATGCGCCGAGCACTATAAGCACAGCCGAACAAGATAAGTAGAGTGATAGGTTGTCATTCATTGGTAGGAACAGAAGGAACCCGACCAGTATAGTAGAGAAAATGGAGATGCCTCCTACAAGGGGTACTACTCCTTGGTGGAGCTTTCTTGCATTGGGTTTATCTACTAGACCTACGCGCTTAGCAACTTTGCGCATAATAAAAAGTAGAACGAACGACAAAATAAATACAAATAAATATGCATTATTCATGGTAGCCAACTGTGTTATTAAATAAGTTTGAGGTAAATCTATAACGCATCCGACTGATTCCTTTTACGGATTCCATTGCATCACAGGTCCGATACTGCTGATTCTTTTTAGCTCATATCTGAATAAGCTAAACCTAAGAACAAGCAGGTGATTTTTTGGCGTGACAAAACCACATTAGCTAACGTGGGTTGTAACGCATTGCAAACGCTAATTTCTAATATTGAATATGTAAGTAACTGAGTTCCACCGACACTAGCTCGTGACGGTCATCGGTTCTCAGCCTTTTATAGGCAGGCCAAATACAAAGCTGAGCATACTAACTAACGGTTTGGGCTGGTAGTTATGTACTTCTATACACGTTGTATTTGGTTTTGATAGGTATGAGAAATGGAGATTTAAATTGTAACCTATGCCTAACCAACATTTGCTCGCCACTTTGTTAGCTTTGAGCGTCCCTCTGACAAAAGGGAATTACATAAATTTGTAATAGTTCTCGTTTTTTATAAATCAATCTTGCCAGAAATGCACTTAGGTGCTTATTATTATTAAAAATTATCTTGCTTGGTCTCTCTTCTGTTAGGAAAGAGACTAACAGATGATTTGGGCACGCTACCGCCCCTAGGTCTGGCTCCTAGAAGCAAGTTTTAGACGTAGTGTTTAATGGTTGCGTTTCCAAACAGGAGACGAATTGTATAGTAAACACGTTGCAACTAAAAGTAGAACGTGTAAAAAGCTTGCAAAAAAATGTCTTTTTTCTGACACTTAACTCGCCATAAACGTGACGCTTTTTTGTTGGCTTACTAATTATTAAACTCCTTCCGGCATAGCTGATGTTTGTATAGCTAGCGCGTTAATCTCAGAAGTCTAAGTGAAAATAGTTGCAATAATATGAATTGCATCACAACAGGTTGCAATGCTACACAGTCAAATTTATGACGAATATCTAAGTCTCTCTAAACTTTCGGTTTTGCTGTTTTCTTACTCTCATTATCCTTGCCTACAATACGCTCACTTATTCACCACTTTCTGCTTACCTTGTTCATTGCGCGATTGACTGAGCCGTCTTTACGTCGCGAGGTGTCGCTATATATAAAAGCAAATACTCGTAAGCGTGGGTTAACAAAGGAAAAGGCGTCGTTTCGTTATGAAAGTACTGCACCACGGTGGGAAAAATACGGTTACTGGCTCTTGTCACGAGCTCGTATTACAAAATGGAAGTGTGCTGATCGACTGTGGTTTGCTACAAGGTCAAGATAATGCTCAGCAGGAGAGTTTGAATATCGACTTTTCTATCTCTGATCTCAAAGCGGTTGTTCTAACCCATTCTCATATCGATCATGTTGGTCGGCTACCTTGGCTATTGGCTGCAGGTTATAAGGGGCCTATCTACTGTACGGAAGCCACCGCTGAGCTCGTACCGCTTATGTTAGAAGATGGATTAAAGCTCCAGTTAGGCATGAGGCGCCATCAAAGGGACAGCTTGCTCGATTTTATTCGAACGCTTATTCGCCCTTGCTCTTACTCCCAATGGATAGAGATAGAAGAACATACCTATCTTCGCTTTCAACCAGCAGGACACATTTTAGGGTCTGCATATGTTGAGTTTCATTTATCAAACAATGAAGTTGTTGTGTTCTCAGGGGATTTGGGACCTCGTAACACGCCTCTCCTACCTGACCCGGTATCGCCTGAAAAAGCTGACTATTTGTTTATCGAGTCAACATACGGCAATAAAGTTCACGAAGATGTTGAGTCTCGCAGTAGGCGATTGCTTTCTATTATTGAGCATGCACTTCAGGATGGTGGCGTAATTGTTATACCTGCTTTTAGCGTCGGGAGAACTCAAGAGTTACTGTTTGATATAGAACAGCTTATTCATGAGCACGCCTTGCAAGATTCTCTGCCTATTATTCTCGATTCTCCTTTGGCTAAAAAGGTAACTACTACCTATCGGCAATTTAAAAAGCTTTGGGGAGCTGAAGCGAAAGAGCGGCTCGAGCATCACCGACACCCTCTTGCGTTTGATCAATGTATTACCGTCGAAAGCCACACTGACCATTTAAAGCTCGTCAATCGACTCGCGAGCACGACAGAAGCTGCTATCGTGGTTGCGGCCTCTGGTATGTGTGAAGGTGGACGTGTCGTCAATTATTTAGAAGCATTGCTGCCAGATAAAAGAAATGATGTGCTATTTGCAGGCTATCAAGCAGAAGGGACGTTAGGTCGGCGAATTCAGGATGGAGAAGAGAACATACTGATTGAAGGAAGGCGCGTTAGAGTGGAGGCTCAAGTACATACCATGTCAGGTTACTCTGCACATGCGGATAGGGACGATTTAATACAGTTTGTTTCTGGTATTCCTACTCCTCCGAAAGAAGTTCACCTTATTCATGGTGAACAAGCGTCGAAAAGATCGCTTTATCAACAACTGATAACCCTCGGATATAACTGCGTTATATAGTGAAATGAACAATCATTTAATTTCGAGGCAATATAATATATCGCAAACATAGTTTTTCGAATTCATTGATATAATTTCGTTAAGATTCAAAAACAAGTCATAGACAAGGACTCAGGTTCAAGAAAATTAACAAAGTTATGAGCATGTTCTGGATTAAGGGATATAATTTCTATACGAAATAAATTATAATCGCCGACTTGTAAGCAATTGGCTAGTCGATAACAACTTATTCCATTCCTATGACAGACAGTATGAGCGACACGCTTCAAGAACGAGAAGCTTCTGAATTAACTAAGCATAATTCTATCAGCATAACATCAGCATTGGACGAGTTATCCGCAAGTGAATCAAATGCTTGCCTTTATATCTACTGTCCAAAAGAAGACGAAGCAAAAATTGCTCAAGTACTTAAGAGGCATCCTGAGATTAACGCTCAGGTTAATAACTATGCTCTTAGAGACTTCAAGTGCAAAACGCTTTGCCACTTCAAAAGCTCGCATCTAGATCCTGAACAGCAAGCGTTTCTTGTCGCAGCGACAGAGCTAGGTGCTTGGGTTGAGCCATTAGTGAGCTATTTTGACCGTTCACTCGGATATACTGAAACGGAGCTTTTGCACAGTGGCTACTTCTTACACCAAAAAGCTTTTTCTATCCTTTCTAATCGTAAGAACAGCTGGCAAAAACGCTTCATCGATCTGTTGTTTGTTTTCATGCTGTCATGGGTTGCTATTCCAGTAGGGCTTATTACGGCACTACTCATTAAACTTGAATCACCAGGTCCGGTATTCTTTAAACAGCGTCGTACCGGACAGTATAATGAAGAGTTTGAAGTGATTAAGTTTCGCTCGATGCGAAACGATGCAGAAAAGAACGGAGCGCAATGGGCAACAAAAAATGACGCGCGCGTAACGAAAGTCGGCTGTTTTATTCGTAAAACTCGCATTGATGAGCTCCCTCAGTTAATCAACGTACTAAAGGGAGAGATGTCGATGGTTGGCCCTCGCCCAGAACGTGAAGTGTTCATCTCTGAGTTGGAAAAAGCCATTCCTTACTATCGCTTTCGTCACGCCGTTAAACCTGGGGTCACTGGCCTAGCTCAAGTAAAATACCCTTACGGCGCATCGGTAGAAGACGCTATTTGGAAGCATAAATACGATGTCTATTATATCAAACACCAAAACTGGATGATGGAAGTGAAGATATTACTTCTTACCGTGAAAACGGTTCTGTTTGGTATGGGCCGCTAGAACCCAGCGATTCAAGCCCTTTAGCTAATAATACAAAGACAAAAAAGAGCCATCACTGAGTGATGGCTCTTTTTTATTTGTCTGTGTGTGCCGTCCTAAATAAGGTTGACACTTTCCACCCCCAAAATTGGAGAGTGTTATGAAATCAACAACTAAAAGAAC